>NZ_JAASRO010000001.1:6698363-7014756 GCF_011761605.1 Kribbella shirazensis
GGTCCCGCTGCCGATCCGGCAGGTCGTCGTAGTGCAGCCGCCGCTTGGCCGCGATCAGCGCGCGGGCGGACACGTCGGTGGCGATCAGCTCGCCGATCATCGGATCCTTCAGCAGTTCGCCGACGAGTGCGCCCTCGCCGCAGCCGATGTCCGCGATCCGGCGCGCACCGAGCTCCCGCAGAACGCCGGCCACCGTCGTACGACGCTCGACGGCCAGCGACACCGAGCCCTCGTCGGACGACTCCTCCGCCAGCTCCTCGCCGTCCGCCTCGGCGAGCCGCTCCAGGGCCGCGTCGGCCAGGTAGCGCCGGTGCGCGAGGTAGCGATGCGAGATCAGGTCCTTCTCGGGATGCGCCGCGAGCCAGCCTTCGCCGGCCCGCACGAGCTTGTCGACCTCGTCCGATCCGACCCAGTAGTGCTTGGCGTCGTCGAGCACCGGAAGCATCACATACAAGTGATTGAGTGCGTCGGCCAGCCGCAGTACGCCGGTCAGGCGCAGGTCGACGTACCGCGAATCACCCCACGCCGGGATCTCGGGATCGAGCGGTGCCGGGCGGGCGTCGACGGTCCAGCCGAGCGGCACGAACAGCCGCTCGGCGAGCTCGGCGCCGCCGCTGCAGGGCAGAGCAGGGACGTGGACGTCCAGCGGGATCGGGCGCGCGGCCAGCTCGGGACGGGCATCGCAGCGGCCGTTCATCGCCGTACGGAAGAGTTTCCCGAGCGCGACGGCGAGCAGGCTGGAGGCGGCGTACGGGCGGTCGTTCACGTACTGCCCGAGGGTGAATCCTTCGGTCGCCTTGCCGCGGCCGGACTTCACCAGACCGATCGGGTCGATCTCGAGCAGCACCGCCGCCGTACAGCGGTCTGTTGTCGCCTCCGGGTAGAACACATGGGCCGATCCCCCGGTGACGTCGATCGCCTGCGGTCGCGCCGGGTTCTTGTGCAACAGGAACCCGAAATCGCTCGCAGGTGCGTCAACTCCGGCCAGATCGGTACCAAGCGTCAGGAACACCCAGGCATTCGATCACGGGTCACGGATCGAGACACGCGGATTAGGGTCTGGCGTGTTCGGGGGGTTTGGTTCTAGCTTGTGTTGAGAAGATGAGTCGCTACAGACCGTCCTTCCCCGCTGACAGTCAGTACATGTCCCCGGTTTGTGGCGAAAGCCCATTCACGCCGCTACGGGGAAAGGATCATGGCAGCTCTCTCACGCCACACGGGGTGTCGCCGGTGAAACCCCAGACGTTCGAACTCGTCCGTTACACCGACATCAGCGGGGTTTCCGGGACCGGCGTCGTCGCCGAAGGCTGTGTCTTCACCGACGGCTCGGTCGCGCTGCGCTGGCACGGCGCGAACCCCTCGACGGCCGTCTGGCCGGACCTGGACTCCATCCTCGCCGTCCACGGCCACTGCGGCGCCACCGTCGTGCGCTGGCTGGACGTCTCCGAGATGGAAACCGTCCCGGGCACCGACCTGCTTCCCGGCGAGGTCTCGCACATCCTCGCCACCGGCCGCCGCACCCACCACCAGCCGCCGGTCGTCGCGTCAGCCTAAACGGAGTGCCTTACGACCTCACGCCTGATGACGGGGTGAGGCCGGTCAGGGCGAAGAACTCGGCGCGGGAGCTGGGGTTCTCGCGGAGGGTGCCGTGCAGTGCGGAGGTGACCGTCCGCGAGCCGGTCGCCCGGACGCCGCGCAACGACATGCACTGGTGCTCGGCCTCGATCACGACGCCGACGCCCTTCGGGTCCAGGTGGTCCTGCAGCCAGTCGGCGACCTGCTTGGTCAGCCGCTCCTGCACCTGGAAGTCACGCGCGAACAGCTCTACCACGCGCGCCAGCTTCGACAGCCCGAGGATCCGGTCGCCGGGCAGGTACCCGACGTGGGCGACGCCCTGGAACGGCAGCAGGTGGTGCTCGCACAACGACTGCACCGGGATGTCCTTGGCCAGGACGAGCTCGTCGTACCCTTCGTCGTTCGGGAACGTCGTCAGCTCGAACTCCCGTGGCGTGAGCATCTCGGCGTACGCGTTCGCGACCCGGCGCGGGGTGTCCGCGAGGTGGGCGCTGTGCGGGTCACGTCCGAGGGCCGTCAGCAGGTCCGCGACGGCACGCTGCGCGGCGGGGAGATCGATCTCCTCCCGGCGCGCGACGATATGGAGGGGGACGGACTCGAGGTCGGCCGAGATCGCCATCTGCACACTCCCTGAGGTTTCAGCGAACTGACATCATACTGTTTCACCAACTGGAGTTGTCGATAGAATCATTCCGTGGACACCTCGTGGGACGCCTCGGTTCAGGCGGTCGCCGTGCTGGAGGAGCCGACCCGGCGCCGGCTCTACGAGTACGTCGTCGCCCGGCCGGGCCCGGTCAGCCGGGACGACGCCGCCGCGGCGCTCGGCATCCCGCGGACCACAGCCGCTTTCCATCTCGACCGGCTGACCGACGAAGGGCTGCTCGACACGTGCTACGAACGCCGCAGCGGCCGCACCGGCCCGGGCGCCGGGCGGCCCGCGAAGCTCTACCACCGTTCCGACCGCGAGATCGAGATCACTCTCCCGGAGCGCCAGTACGCCGTCGCCGGCCAACTGCTCGCCGCCGCCATCCAGGACGCCGAGACCGCTGACATCACCCCGCGCGAGGCAGTCAACCGCCGGGCCGGCCAGTACGGCGAGACGCTCGGCCGAGCCGCCCGCGAACGCGACCGCGACGATGTCTCAGACCTGGCCGACCGCGAGGCCGAGGCGGACGGCGAGCTCCTGGTGCGGGTGCTGGAGGCGCACGGGTTCGAGCCTCGGACGGAGGCCGACGGGATCGCGCTGGCCAACTGCCCGTTCCGCCGGCTGGCCAAGGAGCATCCGCAACTGGTCTGCGGCATGAACCTGCACCTCGTCGCCGGCCTCCTGAGCAGCCTCGACTCTCCCCTGCAGGCCGAGCTCGCCCCCACCCCCGGGCACTGCTGCGTACGTCTCGTAAAGTCACAACGTGGCTAAGGCGAAACAGAGCCAGGGAACACCGGCGACGGTTGCACTGACGAAGGCGAAGGTCGAGTTCACGACGCACGCCTACGAGCACGACCCGGCGGCGAAGTCGTACGGCCTGGAGGCCGCCGAGGCGCTCGGTTTGCCACCGGAGCAGGTGTTCAAGACGCTGCTCGTCGAGGTGGACGGGAAGCTCACCGTCGGCGTCGTACCGGTCGGCAAACAGCTCGACCTGAAGGCGGTCGCGGCCGCGGCCGGCGGGAAGAAGGCGGTGATGGCCGACCCGGCCGCCGCCGAGCGCAGCACCGGGTACGTCGTCGGCGGCATCAGCCCGATCGGCCAGAAGCGCGCCCTGCCCACGGTCGTCGACAGCACCGCCACCGACCACCCGACCGTCTACGTGTCGGGTGGTCGGCGCGGTCTCGACATCGGCCTGGCCCCCACCGACCTGATCGCCGTGACCAGGGCGCTGACAGCAGCTATCGCACGGTGAAGTACTAGCCGGTGATGCTGGCTTTACCGGTTTCGAGGTGGCCGGACAGGCGACGGCGGTACGTCGGGTCGTCGGGGGTCGTGACCTCGACGTCGTACCAGCCGCTGTCGGTCGGCCAGAAGATCGGCCGGGACTGCTTGCCGCGCAGCTCGATCGTGGTGGTCTTGCTGGTGTAGCCGCGAGCGTTCAGCTTCACCGTCAGCGGCTTGCGGGAGCCGTTGACCAGGTGGAGCTGGAGGGCGCCGGCCCGGTTCTCGATCCGGACATCGAGGCCTGCCGCGGCGCCGTCCGACGAACCGGCGACTTCGGCCCAGAAGCGGTTGGGCCCTTGAACCGCGAGTTCGAAGGGACCGTCGACGGGGATCGCGACAGAGGTCGGCGTGGCACCCGGGGTCTTGTCGGCGCCCGGGTGGTGGACGTCGAGGTGGATCGGCGCCGGGAGCTCTCCGCCGTACGGGTAGACGGCGAAATGGGCCGACTGCGTGCCGTGGTTGCTGAGGGCCAACATCAACTTGCCGTCGGCAACCGATCCGGAGACGGCCGGGTCGTACGGGAGGGCGCGGGCCGGACGGCGACCCGGTTCCTGGCCCGGGACCGACTGGTCGGCGGGCGGTGCGGGGTGCCAGCGGTTGATCGGCGCCGGCACCGGGCCGGGCCGGTCGACCGACGGCGGCCGGTAGCTGCGGTCGAAGTCGAACGCCGAGGTCAGGTCACCGCAGGCCGTCCGGCGCCACGTGCTGATGTTCGGTTCGCGGACGCCGGTCCACCGTTCGAGGAAGCGCAGTACCGACGTGTGGTCGAAGACCTGCGAGTTCACGTGACCGCCGACCGACCACGGCGACACGACGGTCATCGGGACGCGCGGTCCGAGGCCGATCGGCTGGCCGGCGTACCAGTCGTCGCCGGCACCGGAGTCCGGCCGCGGCGCGACCGGCGGCGGGACGTGGTCGAAGTACCCGTCGTTCTCGTCGAAGTTGATGAACAGCACGGTCTTCGACCAGGTCTCCGGGTCGGACGCGATCGCGTCCAGCACGTCGTAGATCAGGTTCGCGCTGCCGACCGGGGTGGACGAGCCGGGGTGTTCGGAGTCGATCGCGGACGGGACCAGCCAGCTGACCTGCGGCAGCGTGCCGGCCTTGATGTCCGCACGCAGCCGCGGGACGAGCGACTCCGGCTCGGAGCGGTACATCGCCTTGCGGAACAGCTTCTGGTCCTTGATCGGCAGCTTGTCGACCGCAACGTCGAGCTGCTGCAACGCCACCGCCCGCTCGGCCTCGCTCTTCGCGAACAGCTTGTCGTAGAACTCCTCGGTCGTGCGGTAGCCGCCGGGGACGTTCTCCAGGATGCGGTGCCCGATGTCCTTGAAGGTCTTGAAGTACTCGACCGCGTTGTCGGTGAAGTTGTCCCACTCCTGGTAGATCTGCCAGGAGACCCCGGCCTTCTCCAGTCGCTCCGGGTACGCCGTCCAGTCGTAGCCGGCGTGGTTGTAGTCGTACGCCGCGTTCGTCACCGCGCGCTTCGTCGTACCGGGCTCGTAGCCGGTGGTGCCGGACCACAGGTAGTTGCGGTTCGGGTTGGTCGAGCCGTTGACCGAGCAGTGGTACGCGTCGCAGATCGTGAAGGTCTCGGCGAGCTCGTACTGCAACGGGATGTCGCGGCGGTCGTAGTACGTCATGCTGGCGGCGGTCTTCGCCTGGATCCAGTCGTCGTTCCAGCCGCCCGCCCAGGCCTGGGTGGCGTCGCCGTACCCGTGCGGCAATGCGCCGAGGTACTGGATGTCGTCCGGCTTGCGGCCCGCGTCGGCGGCTGCCTTGCGCAGCGAGAACGGGAGCACCTCGCCACCACCGGATTTCGGTTGGTGGAAGATGCTCTTGCCGTTGCGCAGCCGCAGCGGGCGCCGGTCGCCGTACCCGCGGACGCCACGCAGCGTGCCGTAGTAGTGGTCGAACGAGCGGTTCTCCTGCATCAGGACGATCACGTGCTCGATCGCGCGCAGACCACCACGCCTCACAGGTTGCGCCATCGCGGTGTGCAGCGACGGTGGGAGCAGCGAAACCGCTGCCCCACCCGCCACCGAACCGAGCACCAGGCGCCGGGAGATCTCAGTCATGGTCCGGACCTTAGGGGCGGACCGTAGCCGAAGCGAGACCTCGAGATGAACAGCTATCCGCGCCGGGCGATCACCGCGTCGTGGAGCTTCTGGAGCACCTGCTCCGTGGTCTCCCAGCCCAGGCAGGCGTCGGTGACCGACTGGCCGTAGGTCAGCTCCCGCGTCGGGTCGAGGTCCTGGCGGCCCTCCTGCAGGAACGACTCCAGCATGACGCCGACGATCGCCTTGTTGCCGGCCGCGACCTGTGCGCCGATCTCCTCGGCCACGACCGGCTGCCGGCGATGGTCCTTGCGGCTGTTGCCGTGACTCGCGTCGACGACCACACGCTCCGGCAGATCGGCCTTCCGGAGGAGCTCGACAGCGCCCGCGACGGACTCCGCGTCGTAGTTCGGTCCGCTGTCCGAGCCACGCAGTACCAGATGGCAGTCCGGGTTGCCGCGGGTGTGCAGGATCGCGGGGGCGCCGTCGTGGTCGATCCCGGTGAAGACGTGCGGTACGGCCGCGGCCTTGATCGCGTCGACCGCGGTGGCGATCGAGCCGTCGGGGCGGTTCTTCATCCCGATCGGCATCGAGAGGCCGGACGACAACTGACGGTGGACCTGGCTCTCGACGGTGCGCGCGCCGATCGCGCCCCAGCCGACGGTGTCGGCGATGTACTGCGGGGTGATCGGGTCGAGGAACTCGCAGCCGACCGGCAGGCCGAGCTCGGTGACCTGCACGAGCAGCCGGCGGGCGATCCGCAGACCGCGGTTCACGTCACCGGAGCCGTCCAGGCCGGGATCGTTGATCAGGCCCTTCCAGCCGAGCGTCGAGCGCGGCTTCTCGAAGTACACCCGCATCACGACCAGGAGACCGTCGGACAGGCGCTCCGCGACCGGTCGGAGGCGTTCGGCGTACTCCAGGGCCGCGTCGGCGTCGTGCACCGAGCATGGGCCGACCACGACCAGCAGGCGGTCGTCGGTCCCGTTCAGTACGTCGGTCACGGCCCGGCGACCGTCGGCGACGGTGCGGGCGAGGCGGTCGTCGAGCGGGAACTCGTCGTGCAGCGCCTGCGGCGTGACCAACGGGACCGTCTTCTCGATCCGCCGGTCGACGACCGCGGTCTGTTCGCTCGGTTCGGGGAGGAGGGTGTTCATCAGTGGACCTTTCCGCCGGCACTCGCGGAAGATCGCACCTGCCGGCTGGGAAACGAGAAAAGCCAAGGACGGAGGTCCTTGGCTTCGTGCCGGCTCTGGTGTCTTCGGTCGGGCGTCAGCGATCGGCTGAGCTGCCCGGCACCAGGGCCGGCCACTCAAAAAATCGCCAATAGCTGCGCTTCACGAGAACGACAATAGCACCCGTGAACATCCGTACCACCCACCGAGACGAACTCCCCCGCTCCAGGACCTCGAAGGTTGCCGGGGAGTAACCACCGGACGGGTGGCTTCGTTGATCGGGGCAAGACCGGGTCGAGACAACGGGAGTGCAGCAGGTGGTGAGGCCGCGGACCTTCGAGCTGGTTCGGTATCGGGATCCCAGTGGTGTGTCGGGGACGGGTGTGGTGGCGGAAGGGTGTGAGTTCACCGACGGATCGGTGGCCCTGCGCTGGCGCGGCGACAACCCCGCGACGGCCGTCTGGCCGAACGTCGAGTCGATCCTGGCCGTGCACGGCCACCAGGGCGCGACCGAGATCCGCTGGATCGAGTCCCCCACGTCACCCGGCAACCTGTTCGACGAGCTCCATCCGGTACGGCCCTCGTCGTCCGCCACCGACCCGCTGCAGCCGCCGCCCGGCCACCCGCGTGGATGGGCGGGAGCGCGACACCTCAGGTAGAACTCATGCCTGTGACGCAGATATACCTGGTCCGGCACGGTGAGCCGGACTACGAGCCGATCGATTCCCGGGGCTGGCCCGGGATGGCGGCCGACTCCGCCCCACTGACCGCCGTCGGGATGAAACAGGCCGAGGAACTCGCGGACCTCCTCGGCGGCATCCGCGCGACGTACCTGGTCAGCTCCCCGTTCACCCGCGCCCTGCACAGCGCCGCGATCATCGGCCACCGGCTCGCCCTCGGCGTCAAGGTCGACCACGACCTCCGCGACTGGCTCCCGGACCGCAGCGGGTTGTGGCGCAACATCGCCGACGTCCGCGCCGCGCAGGCCGAGTTCGAGACGTACGACGGGGAATGGCCGGACGGCATCCAGCGCCCGTGGGAACCACTGTCCCGGGTCCGCGAACGCGCCCGCGCCGCCCTGGCCCGGCACACCGCCAGCACCGACGGCCCGGTCCTCGCCGTCACCCACGCAATGGTGATCCGCGCCCTGACCGGCGAGAAGGACACCGCCCACGGCGCCCACGAGTACTACCGCTACGATCCCGGCCAGTGAAGGACGACTTGCCTACTGGTGCAGCGTTTTCTGTCGCTGCTGTGAGTGAGGCGCTGAATGCGCCGGTGACCAATGTCGACGTGGTCGAACTGTTCGACGCGTCAGCCGCCCTGGTCGCCCGACTGAAGATCAGCTGTGCCGACCGTCCCGATCTCAGTGTGATCGGCAAGTACGCGAAGAACGCCGGGGCGACTGCGGCGCGCCGCGAGATCCGCTTCTTCGAGCGTCTCGCACCGCACTGGGCTCATCCGGCACCGCGGTTGCTCGGCTTCCATGACACCCGCCAGGACGTTCTGCTCCTGAGCGAGGACCTGGAAGCGGGCGGATACCGGTTGGTCGGCGGCGGGGTGTCGGACGCGCAACTCCGCGGAACCATCGAGACGTTGGTCGACCTGCACGCGCGCTTCTGGAACGACATCCCGGTGGAGCTGCTCGACGATTCGCCGTTCGAGCTGTCGGTGACGAGCGCGGCGCAGGCCTTGCCCCGCGAGGTGATCCCGAGGCACGCCGAAGCCCTGCGGGAAGAAGCCCGGCAGTTCTTCGCCACCGCCACCGACCTCGAGCGTGGTGAGCGGACCTTGTTCGAAGCGGTCGTCGAGGCCTGGGAACACCGCTTTCAATTGCGTGTCGCGGACAGCAGGGCGCTGACGCTGATCCACGGCGACTTCCACTTCCTCGGCAACGTGTTCTTCGCACCGGGTGACTCCCGGCCGAAGGTGATCGACTGGTCGGAGTTGAAAGCCGGACTCGGGCCACATGATCTCGCCTACTGCTTGACCGTCGTACCTGCTGAGGACCGGCCGGCGCGTGACCGGGCGCTGCTGCGGGCCTACTGGGACGGCTTGAGAAGCGCGGGGGTCGACGGCTACAGCTGGGAACTCTGCGAATGGGACTTCCGGTTCTCGACGAGCTGCAAGCTCCTGCAGGCGGTCATCCAGCGCAGCGTGAAGTGGTACCGGACGGCGGCGGCCGAGATCGAGGCCATGGGCTCCCGCGCGAACCTGGCGGAGCCACCGCCGGTGCGTTGACACCGCGCTGGTGAGTGCAGGCAGATCCATTGCAGCCGGTCCGGCAGCGGCCACGCAGACCTCCTTCACCCGCGGCCGGTTCTTGTTTCGACGTGCGTCTATCTTGACTTCTGTCTAATCAGGAGGCAAGGTGGGATTCGCTGTTTAGATGAACATCAAGTCAGCGCCTGGTCGGGTTGCCGGCCTTCGGCGCGAGAAGGGATCGGCCATGGTGAGGCTCATTCGGCGGCTCAGTCGCCTCGGCAGCGTGGAGTTCTGTGAGTCGTGCAGCGAGGTCTGCACCGCGGAGTGCCGTTCGCGGGCTCACCTCGACCGGGTCCGCACTCGCCACGCGCACCTCCAGTTCCTCCGCTGACCGCTCGACACGAAGGACACGATCATGGTTACCGAGACCACCACCGGCGGGTTCGCCGGTGACCCGGCCGAGGCGTTCACTCCCCCGTCCGCAGGCAGCTGTTGCGGAGGCAGCCCGACCGGGCAGGCAGCTGCCGAATCCACCGGCGGCTGCTGCGGCACCGACACCGCCGTCCAGGCAAGCTCGTGCTGCGGATCCACTCCCGCTGCCGAGACGCCCGCCACCAACGCCACCGCAGGCGGGTGCTGCGCATGAACCCCGCGTCGCCCGGGCCCCGCGCACCCGACCTCACCACGGCCCGCGGCGACGCTCCCACCAAGGCCACACCCGCCACCAAACAGGCCTCTTCCGAAGTGATGGTGGGGGTAGTGCGGGAGCTTGCGTCTGAGCGGTATTCGGGACGGCGGATCGGTACGTCGGGCGGGAAGGCGGCCGCGGTGTGGCTGGCTGATCGGCTGCGCGGGCTCGGCGCTGCAGTCAGGCTCGACACGTTCGGCGTGGGTGGGGTGAAGGAGCTGCGGGCGACTCCCACGCTGAGCGTCGGCTCGCGAGAGTTCGTGCATCGACGTGAGTTTGCCGAGCAGCTCAGCTCGGCTGAAGTTCCTGCACCTAGGTCCGGACCGCTCCTGGCTGCCGACGCCGACTCGTGGCGTGGTGGCTGGGTGGCCGTCGCGGCCGCCGACGCGCGGACGACGGCCCGCGCGGAGAAAGAGCAGGCCGCCGGGTTGCTCGTTCCCAGGGGCGTCGACGAGGCGGGCTGGATGCCGAAGATGATCGCCGGTCCGGCGACGGGCAACGTCGCGATCCTGTCGATGCGCAGCGACCTGCACACCGGTCTGGCGGATCGAGCGGGTGAGACGGTGACGGCGACGGTTCCGATGCGAACCGTCACCGCGACCGGGACCAACGTGTACGGCGTGTTCGCCGAGCCGCTGCCCGGTGCCGTCGCAGTTCTGCTGACCGCGCATTTCGACGGTGTCGGCGACGACCCACACCTGCGGTATCCCGCGGCCGCCGACAACGCCTCAGGTGTCGCGGTCGTCCTCGAAGCCGCCCGGCTGCTCTCTGGCCGCCCGCCGTCAGGCCGCCTACCAAAGGGCGTCGGACTGTCGGTCGCCCTGCTCGACGGCGAAGAAGTCGGCGCCCGGGGATCGGCGCATCACGCACCCCAGCTGACTCCAGGCACGTACGTGATCAACGTCGACGGCGCCGCCCAACTCGGTACGGCGGCCGCGGTCGAGGCCGGCGGCCCGGCCGAACCGCTGCTGGCTGCCGTCGATCAGGCGGGTCGTCTGACCGGTGTACCGCTGCGCGCCGGCGCGATGGCCTCCGACAACCGCCGCTATGCCGCCGCCGGGCTGCCCGCGATCGGTATCGGCATGGGCATGCCCGGCTACCAGACCACCGCCGAGACCCCTGACCGCGTCGAAGCACGAACCCTCCTCGCCGCCGCCCAGCTGGTCGTGGCCACTGTGGACCACCTCGCCAACAACGCCGGCAACACCTGACGGATCCGGATTCTTGGCCGTGCAGACAGCGCCGGAAGCATCTGCACGTGCAGACGATCTTGCATCGATGAAGTGACTCATGTCACATCGGTTGATGACGTGAACACACCTGCCGCCTGAAATGGCGAGATCACGGCGTGCGACGGCGCGCGGTGATAACGAATGGCCCGAACTTCGAGACAACAAGGGTTGAACTCGCTGTGAGATGAGCATAGTTTTCACCGAGCGCCCGTCCGCGCTCACGGTGAGTCAAGGAGGTTGCCATGTCGAGAGGGATGCCTCGCCTGCCCCGCCCGCTCATGGATCTGTGGGACTGGCAGTCGCAAGCCGCTTGCCGGGACGTCAACCCGGAACTCTTCTTCTCGCCCGAGTCGGAGCGTGGCGTGCGCAAACGCGCCCGCGAGATGGTGGCCAAATCGCTCTGCGGCACCTGCCCGGTGCAGCCCGAGTGCCGGCAGCACGCCCTGTCCGTCGGCGAGCCGTACGGCGTCTGGGGCGGCACCACGGAGTCGGAGCGCGACAACACCCTCCTGCCCGAACACCGCAAGTCCGCGTAGCCGCTGACGAACCGACGTGAGGCCTGTGCGAAAGCTCAGGCCTTACCGTCGTCGGTCTCGGACGGCGAGTCCTCGGGTCCCTTGACGTCCTTGGGCTTCTCGGGGTTCTCCGGGTTCTCAGGTTTCTCGGGTTCCGGTGGCTTCACTGTCGTGCGCGGGTCCCGGTAGCGGTCCAGTGACTTGAGGAAGTCCGGATCGTCGTCGGGCGCCGTCGGCCGCGGTGCGGGCTGCGACGACGGTCGGCGTACGGCGCTCTGCTGACGGTTGCTGTGCGCCCGGGCCATCAGCAGCCAGACGATCGGCCCGGCGAACGGGACGAAGACGATCAGGACGATCCACAGCAGCTTCGGCAGATGCGGCACGTCTTCGTCGGATGTCTGGATGCACGAGAACAGCGCGTACACAGTGAGCACGAGGCTGATCAGGAACGGCAGGAATCGGACCACGCTCCAACAGTACGGCCAGTCCGGGCAGTAACCCGGGCCAGCCGGACAGAAGGGCCCGATCAGCGGGCGGACGCGGTGAGCCCTCGCGCCCGCAGCACTGCGTTCTCCAGCGGCCGGAACGCCAGCAGCTCGATACCGACGCCGACCACGAAGATCAGCACGATGCCGGCGAACACCATCGAGATGTCCGACAGCGACATGCCGTTGTGCAGGTACTGCCCGAGGCCTTCCCCGAGTTCGGGCGAGGTCGCGATCAGCTCGGCCGCCATCAGCGACCGCCACGAGAACGCCCAGCCTGCTTCAGCCCGCCGAGGAACCCGGGCAGGGCCGCCGGCAGCAGGATGTACCGGATCCCGCCGACCCGGCCCGCGCCGAGCGCCTTGCCGACCCGCGGCAGGATCGGCGGCACCTGGTCGAGCCCGGACACCAGCCCGTTCGCGATCGACGGCACCGCACCGAGCAGCACGACCCAGTAGATCGCCCGGTCGTTCAGCCCGAACCACAGGATCGCGGCCGGTACCCAGGCCACCGACGGCAGGCTCTGCAACCCGGACACGAGCGGCCCGATCCCCCGCCGTACGACGCGGATGTTCGCGATCGCGAGGCCCAGCGGTACGGCGATCAGCAGCGAGATCGCGAACCCGATGACCGCGCGGTGCACCGACACCCAGAACAGCTCGAGGATCTTGCCGGTGGTCACCAACTGCCAGATCTGCGCCCAGACGTCGACCGGCGCGGGCAGCTTGAACTCGGGCCAGAACGCCGCCGCCCACAACGCCTGCCAGAGCGCGACCAGCACCACGATCGCCCCGACCGGCGGCAGGAGCCGCGCGGCGATCCGGCGTACCCGCGAACCCTCGGTGGCGTTGACCGGCGTGTCGAGCGCGTCCAGGCCCGCCTCGACAGAACCCTCCTGCAGGTCAAGCGGCGGCATGGCTGCTGATCACCTTTCGCAGCGCGGTGTTGATCTCGTCGACGGCGCCGTTGGGGTCGGGCGTGTCGTCCACGGCCCACTCCCGCACGACCCGTCCGGGACGCGACGACAGCAGTACGACGCGTTGCCCGAGCCGCACGGCCTCGCGGACGTCGTGTGTGACGAAGAGGATCGCCGTACCGGTCGCTCGCCAGATCCGCAGCAGCTCGCCCTGCAGGACGTCACGGGTGATCGCGTCCAGCGCCGAGAACGGCTCGTCCATCAACAGCAACGACGGCTTGCCCGCGTCGGCGCTGTCGGTGGTCGAGGCGAGCGCCCGAGCCAGAGCGACCCGTTGCCGCATGCCACCGGACAACTCGTGCGGCCGCTTGTCGCCCAGACCGGCAAGCCTCACCAGCTCCAGCAGCTCCGCGGCCTTCGCCCGCCGCTGCGCCTTCGGTACGCCGGCCATCCGCAACGGAAGCTCGACATTGCCGGCCGCCGTCAACCACGGCATCAACGCGGCCTCCTGGAAGACGACCGCCGGACGGGACGAGTTCAGCTCGATCCGCCCGGTCGTCGGCCGATCGAGACCGGCGACGAGGTTGAGCAGTGTGGTCTTGCCGCACCCGGACGCGCCGAGCAGGCAGACGAACTCCCCCGCGCGCACCTCGAGGTCCACGCCGTCGAGCGCGACCACCGACTTCCGGCCGCTGCCGAACGCCTTGCCTACGTGGTGAAACCGCACCGGGCTGAGCTGATCCGGCGGCGCGTCAACGGTCGCGGTCATCGAGGCCCCCTGCTACTTCGTGTCCAGGCCGGCGGCGTCGACCGCCGGCTTGCCGGCCTTGCCGAGGACCTCGTTCAGCGGACCGAGATCCGCGAAGCCGGCCACCGCCGGCGCTTCCTTCGCGATCCCCGCGGTGACCTGGTCCTTGGCCAGCTGCGGGAAGGTTCCGGCGATCGGGTCCGCGGTGATCTGGATGTTCTGGAAGGCCCGATCGATCACGGCCGGCTTCAGCGCCTTGCCGGTCAGTTCCTTCAGCTGGTCGTTCACCACGGTCTTCGCGCCGGCGGCGTTCGTCGTACTGAAGTCGATCGCGGCCACCAGTCCGGAGAGCAGGGCCTTCACGGTCTCCGGGTGCTCCTGCAGGAACTGCGTCCGGACGATCAGTACGGTCGTCGGGAACTTCCCGTCCGGCCACAACGACGCCTCGTCGAGGAGCACCTTCGCGCCCGCATCCAGGACGAGCCGCGACGACCAGGGCTCGGGCAGCCAGGCGGCGTCCACCTCACCCTTCTTGAAGGCGTCGAGGGTCTGCGCGTTCTCCAGGTTGGTGACCTTGACCTTGCCGGTCAGCTGCTGGTCGGCGAGCCACTTCTTCAGCGACACGTCCTGGGTGTTGCCGAGCTGCGGCGTGACGACGGTCTTGCCGGCCAGGTCGGCCGGCTTGGTGATCGTCGGCTTCACCACGAGCTGCGCCCCGCCGGACGTCGTACCGGCGATCAGGCGGACGGCTTCGCCGTTCGACTTCGCGTAGGCGTTGATGGCCGGGCCCGAGCCGATGAACGAGGCGTCCAGCGAGCCGCCGAGCAGTGCGCCGACGGCCTCGGGACCGGCGTTGAACTTGGTCGGCACCAGCTTCGTGCTGCCGAGCTCCTTGGTGAACAGGCCCTCGCCGAGACCGACGAGTGCGGCGGCGTGGGTGACGTTCGGGAAGTAGCCGAGGCGCAGCTCGGTGGCGGGGCCCTTGTCGTTCGAGGCCGCGGCCGGCTCGTTGCTGTCGGCACGCGAGCATCCCGCGGCGGCGACGGTCAGAGCCAGGGCGGCTGCGAGCAGGCGGAACGGACGGATGGCGGAGATGCTCACAGGAAAACCTTTGGTCCGAAGGAAAGGTGGAGCTCAGGACGCGGGCTCGAGCTCGCTCTCGTCGAGCAGGCTCTCGGCCTCGCGGACGGTACGGCGGGCCGCGGCGCGGATGCCGTACGTGACGATCGCGGCCCAGCCGAGAACGAGTGCCGCGTAGACGGCGTACCGGGGGCCGGCGGTGACGTCGAGACCGTTCAGCACGGTGCGGGCGTTGGTCAGGATCAGCACCAGGCCGACGCCGACACCGAGCCAGCGGGTTGCGAGCCGCGACACCAGCCAGGCGGCCAGCGGCGCCGCGAGGACGCCGCCGATCAGCAACGCGGCGACGATGCCGAACGGCAGGTTCTCCTTGCCGAGGCCGATCAGGAAGCCGATGCTGGCGGCGACCGACACCATGAACTCGGCGGCGTTCACCGACCCGACCGTGCGCCGCGGCGACAACTTGCCGCTGGACAGCAGCGCGGAGTTCGCGACCGGGCCCCAGCCGCCACCGCCGGTGGCGTCGACGAACCCGGCCACCAGACCGAGCGGACCGAGGAAACGCCCGGCCGGGCGGCCCTCGATCACGGCCCGGACCTTCCCGGTGCCGAACCGGACCAGGATGTACACGCCGAGCAGGAGCAGCAGACCGGCTACCCACAGCGAGGCCGACTCGGTCGACAGGCTGGACAGGAACGTCGCGCCGGCGAACGCACCGACCGCGCCAGGCGCTCCGATCAGCGCGACGACGCGCCAGTCGACGTTCCCGAACCGCCAGTGCGACAGCCCGGAGGCGAGCGTCGTGCCGACCTCGGCCAGGTGCACCGAGGCGGAGGCGACGGCCGGGGTGATCCCGGTGATCAGTAGGGCGGTGCTGGCGGTGACGCCGTACGCCATGCCGAGGGTGCCGTCGACGAGCTGAGCGACCGAGCCGAGCAGCGCGATCAGGATGAGGCGACGCACAGAAGTACTCCTACGGGTCGGGAGGAGACAGGCGGGGAGGAACTACGCCGTCTGTCGACAACCCGAGGAGTTCACGCGCAGCAGATCGACGTGCCGACGCCGCGTCAGGGCGTCTCCGGGCGCGTTCGCGATGAGCTGCATAGGACTATGAAAGCGGACAAAGTCGAGCAAGATGCTCAGGTTTCAGCATCTGGGACGGTCAATCATTTTCCGGACATCGGCCGGATCTGGTCAGAAGGTTGAATGCGGGGCGCCACGCTCCTACGGTCCTGAGGGTGCTGACTCCTCGCTCCCTGAAGACCGAGTACGCCGTCCGCCCGCTCGGTGTCGACGTACCGCGACCGCGGTTCAGCTGGGTCGCCGACGCGCCCGGGTACGGCGCCACGCAGACGGCGTACCAGCTCCTCGTCGCCTCCGCGCCGGAGTTGCTGACGCCGGAGCGCACCGACGTGTGGGACTCGGGCAAGGTGGAGTCGGCGCGGACCTTCGGGATCGAGTACGACGGACCGACGGCCGCCCGGACGCGGTACCACTGGACGGTCCGGCTGTGGGACGGCCGCGGCCAGGCCGGTGAGTGGGCTGCACCGGAATGGTTCGAGACCGGGCTGCTCGACGAGGGATTCGGCGCCGCGCACTGGATCGGCGGCGCGACCGACAGCGCTCCCCTGCTGCGCCGGGCGTTCACCGTCGACGGGACCGTACGGCGCGCCCGGCTGTACTCGAGCGGCCTGGGGTACGCCGACCTGCGCCTCAACGGCGGCGCGGTGAGTGACGCCGTACTCGATCCCGGCTTCACCGCGTACGACCACACCGTGCTCTATGTGACGCACGACGTGACGGAACTGCTGCGGGCCGGGGACAACGTCGTCGGGGCCGAGCTCGGCCGCGGATTCTTCGGACTGACCTCGGTCAACGTCTGGCGCTGGCACGACGCGCCGTGGACCGCCGACCCGCAGCTGATCGCGCGGCTGGTGATCGAGTACGACGACGGCCGGGTCGAGGAGATCAGCTCGGACGAGTCGTGGCGCGTCACGGGCGGACCGACGCTGTCGGACTCGCTGTACCTGGGCGAGACGTACGACGCCCGGCGCGCGCTCCCCGGCTGGGACGCGGCCGGCTTCGACGACTCGGCCTGGACCGCGGCGTCGGTCGTCGAGGCACCGAAGGGCAAGCTCACCGCCCAGGCCCACGAACCGATCCGGGTGATCGAGACCGTCGACCCGGTCGAGGTCACCGAGGTCCGCCCGGGCGTCTGGATCGCGGACTTCGGCCGGACCGTAGCGGGCTGGACCAAGCTGTCCGTGAACGCGCCGGCCGGGACCACGATCAGCCTCACGCACGGCGAGACGGTTGCCGATGGCAATGTGGCGGCCTGGAACGTGCACGTCGACGGCGACCGGATCCAGCGCGACGAGTACATCGCCGCCGGCACCGGGACCGAGACGTGGGAGCCGCGGTTCTCCTACAAGGGCTTCCGTTACGTGCAGATCGAAGGCGCGGCCACTGCATTGACAGTTCAGATGCGGGTGGTGAACTCCGACGTCGCGTCGGTGACCCGCTTCGCCTCCGCGCAGGCGGCGTACGAGCAGTTCGAGCACGCGATGCGGCGGACCATCCTGAGCAACCTGCACGGGATCCCGACGGACACGCCGTACTTCGAGAAGAACGGGTGGACCGGCGACGCGCAGGTCGGTGCGCCGACGATGCTCGCGACGCTCGACCTGGCGCGGTTCTTCACCAAGTGGCTCGGCGACATCCGGGACAGCCAGGCGGACTCCGGGCAACTGCCGGTGATCGTGCCGACCAGCGGGTGGGGATTCACCGACCTCTCCCCCGCGACGGAGTGGCCGACGGTCTACCCGTTCCTGCTCCGCGAGATGTATCGCTGGTACGGCGACGAGCGGCTGCTGCGCGAGCACTGGGACCCGCTGACGCGGTACCTCGCCTGGGAGCTGGATCGGGTCGAGGACGGGCTGTCGGTGAGCGTGCTCGGCGACTGGCTGCCGCCGGGGTTCGGCAGCGGTCCCGCGCCGGAGGATCGCCGGCTGACAGGTACGGCGTACCTCTACCGGGCGCTCGTGGTCGCCGCCGAGATCGGCGACCTCATTGGGAGGCCCAACGACTACCGGAAGGCGGCCGCCGACCTCGCGGACGGGCTGAACCGGACGTTCCTCGACCGGGAGACCGGGCGGTACCGGTCGGCCGACGACCCGGACTACCGGCAGACCTCGAACGCCGTACCGCTGGCGTTCGGACTGGTGCCGGACGAGTACGTCGACCGCGTGGCCGCCGGACTGGCCGCGGACGTCGAGGCGCGGGGTTTCCACCTCAACACCGGCTGCCTGGGCGTCGGCGTGCTGCTGCCGGTGCTCACCGCGCACGGGTACGGCGACGTGGCGACGAAGGTCGCGCTGCAGCGGAGCTATCCGAGCTGGGGCTACTGGTTCGACCTCGGCGCGGACACGATGTGGGAGAAGTGGGAGGACGATTCGCGGTCGCGCAACCACTACTTCCAGGGCACGGTCGTGCAGTGGATCCTCGAGAACGTCGCCGGCCTTCGGGTGATCGACGCGGGCTGCGAGCGGATCGTCGTACGGCCGGACGCCCGCGACGAGGTGGACTCGGCGAGTATCCGCACCGAGACGATCCGCGGACGCGTGGCGGTCTCGTGGAAGCAGACGGGGCGCGTGCTGTCGTTGGACGTGCAGGTGCCCGTCGGTACGACGGCTGAGGTCCATGTACCGTCGGCGCGGGCGGCGGACGTGGACGCCGTACCGCGGTCGTTCGCGGGCGAGTCGTCGTACGTCGACGGCTACACGGTCTACACGGTGGGCGCCGGGCAGTGGGCGTTCACGAGTCGGTCGGCGTGACCTTGCGGTAGAGGAGGTCGCGGACCTCGCGGCCCTCGGCCTGCGCGCGGGACTCGAACTTGGTGACCGGTCGCCATTCGGGGCGCGGTGCCCAGCCGTCGTACTGGTTGCGCAGCGACGGCTCCGCCTCGCAGACCTCGAGCATGCGGTCGGCGTAGTCCGCCCAGTCCGTTGCCAGGTGCAACGTCCCGCCCGGCTGCAGGCGGGACGCCACCAGCGCGACGAACGGCGGCGTGACCAGGCGGCGTTTGTGGTGCCGCTTCTTCGGCCACGGATCCGGGAAGTAGATGCGTACGCCGGCCAGCCCGCCGGGCCGCACGTGATCGCGGAGGAAGTCGAGCGCGTCCCCCTGCAGCAGGCGGACGTTGTCGAGGTCGTACTTCTCCACCCACAGCATCAGCTGCCCGAGACCGGCCGGGTAGACCTCCGCGGCCAGGTGGTTCACGTCCGGCGCGGCCACGGCAAGCTGTGCGGTCGCCTCGCCCATCCCGGAGCCGATCTCCAGCACGGTCGGCGCGTCCCGGCCGAACCAGCCGGCCAGGTCCAGCTCACCGGGCGGCAGCTCCTCCTGCGTCCGGCCGAGCTCCGGCCACCGCGTCTCCCAGACCCGCTTCTGCCCGACCGTCATCCGCACACTGCGGCGGACGGTGCTGAAGACACCGGCTTGCCTGACCTGATCCACTGCTTCCACCAGTCGGAGTCTATTAGTCGTCCCAGAAGAGGTGGGCGACGGTGTTGCGGGCGCGGCGGGTGGTGCGCAGGTAGTCGTCGGAGAAGCGGCCGGACTCGCCGGGCGGGTAGCCGCAGATGTGCGCCACGGCGGCCAGGTCGCGCGGGTCGCGTGGGAGGGAGTCGCTCGGGCGGGCGCGGACGAGCATGATCGCGTTCCGGATCCGGGTGGCCATCTCCCATGCGGCGCGCAGCGTGTCGGCCTCGGCGGGATCCACGAGCTTCGCCTCCACGCCCGCCCGGAGCGCGCCCAGCGTGCGCGTCGTACGGAGGCTCGGGACCCGGTGTGCCTCGCGCAACTGCAGGAGCTGGACGGTCCACTCGATATCGGCGAGACCGCCGCGTCCCAGCTTGGTGTGCGTGCTCGGGTCGGCGCCGCGCGGCAACCGCTCGGCGTCGACGCGCGCCTTGATCCGCCGGATCTCCATCACGTCCCGCTCGCTGATCCCGTGCTCCGGATACCGCAGCGGGTCGATCAGCTCACGGAACGATTGACACAGGTCGGCGTCGCCGCACAGCGGGTCGGCGCGGAGCAGCGCCTGTGCTTCCCAGACGGCCGACCAGCGGGCGTAGTACGAGGCGTACGACGCCAGCGTGCGGACCAACGGTCCTTGCCGGCCCTCCGGGCGCAGGTCCGCGTCGATGGCGACCGCGGGATCGGCGCCGGGCAGCGCGAGCAGCCGGCGGAGCTCGGACGCCGCCTGGGTCGCGAAGTCGGTCGCCTTCTTCTCGTCCGCGCCCGGTACCGGGTCGTGCACGAACATCACGTCGGCGTCGCTGCCATAGCTCAGCTCGTGACCGCCGAACCGGCCCATCGCGACGATCGACATCCTCGTCGGCTCCGGCTCCCCCTTGGCGACCGCCCTCCGCGCGACCTCGAGCGCGGTGGTCAGCGTTCCGACCGAGACGACGGTCAACGCTTCACCGACTGCCTCCACGTCAAGTAGTCCGGACAGGTCCGCCGCCGCGATCCGGAAGAGTTCGCGGCGCCGTACCGCCCGGATCGCCGCGACCGCTGCCTCCGGCGCGTCCTGCCGTCGAGCTGCCGCGGACATCTCGGTCAGCAGCGCCTCCTGGGTGCGCGGTACCAGCTCGCGTTCGTCGGCGAGCATGGCGGTCGCCTCCGGAGCGCGTTGCAGGAGGTCGACCGCGTACCTGCCGCTGGCGAGCAGGTGCGCGAAACGCTCGGCCGAGGCGCCTTCGTCGCGAAGCTGGCGCAGGTACCAGGGCGTCGAGCCGAGCGCGTCGGAGATCGTCCGGAACGCCAGCAGGCCGGCGTCCGGGGCGGGCGACTCGGCGAACCAGCCGAGCATCGCGGGCAGCAGCGCCTTCTGGATCGACGACCGGCGCGACACGCCGCCGGACAGCGCCTCGATGTGCCGCAGCGCCGACGCGGGATCGGCGTACCCGAGCGCGGTCAGCCGCTGCTTCGCCGCCTCCGGCGTCAGGCGTACCTCGCCGCCCGGGATCCGCGCGACCGCGGCGAGCAGCGGGCGGTAGAACAGCTTCTCGTGCAACCGCCGTACCTCGAGCGCGTGTTTCTTCCACGCGGCGGTGAGGTCGGTGACCGGATTCTTCGTGAAGCCGAGCGAGCGGCCCAGGCGGCGCAGGTCTGCCTCGTCCTCCGGGACCTGATGAGTACGGCGCAGGCGGTACAGCTGGATGCGGTGCTCCATCGAGCGCAGGAAGCGGTACGCGTCCGCGAGCACGGCGCCGTCCGTGCGGCCGACGTACCCGCTGCTGGTCAAGGCCTCCAGCGCGACCAGTGTCGTCCCGCTGCGGACGGAGTCGTCACTGCGGCCGTGGACGAGTTGCAGAAGCTGTACGGCGAACTCGACATCGCGCAATCCGCCGGGGCCGAGTTTCAGCTGGCGGTCGACGTCGGCGGCCGGGATGTGGTCGATGACGCGGCGGCGCATCGCCTGCACGTCGTCGACGAAACCTTCCCGATCGGCGGCGGACCACGCGAGCCGGCCGACCTTCTCGGAGTACTCGCGACCGAGCTCCGCGTCGCCCGCGACCGGACGGGCCTTGAGGAGCGCCTGGAACTCCCAGGTCTTGGCCCAGCGCTGGTAGTACGCGAGGTGACTGTCGAGGGTGCGGACGAGCGGACCGGACTTGCCCTCGGGCCGGAGCGCGGCGTCGACCGGCCAGAGCGTGCCCTCACCGGTGTGCTCCGAGCAGATCCGCATCGTGGCCGCGGCGAGCTGGGTCGCGGTCTTCAGGGCCGGCGCCTCCGGCTCGCCGGCCGGCGGCTCGGCGACGAACAGGACGTCGACATCGCTGACGTAGTTGAGCTCCCGGCCACCGCACTTGCCCATGGCAATGATCGCGAGACGGCAGTCGGCCGCACCGGGATGCGCGGCGAAGTACTCGTTGCGGGCGATGTGCAGCGCGGTTTCGAGGGCTCCGCCGGCCAGGTCCGCGAGGACGGCGGCGACCTCGTCGACGAGCAGCCCTTCGGCCAGATCGCGCGCGGCGAGGCAGAGCAGGAGGCGACGGTACTCGACCCGCAGCGCGTCGGCCGGGTTGTCCGCGTCGACCGCGGCGGCGAGCTTGGCGGCGACGTCCTCCGCGGACGGGCGGGCACCGGCGAGCGCGGGGTCAGCGAGGTCGTACCAGTGCCGCGGGTGGACGCCGAGATGACGGCCGAGCGCCTCGCTCGCGCCGAGCACGTAGACGAGACGGCGGCGGAAGTCGGCGTCCATTTCGAGAGTCCGGGCGAAGGCCGCGAGGTCGTGCCCGTGGCGGTGCAGCGCCTCGGCCGTGGTGCACAAGCCGTGCAGCGCGAGGTCGGGGTCGGCCGCTTCCGAGAGGGTGGTGATCAGGTCTTCGGTCGCGATCGGGCTGTGCGAGTCGAGCGCGTCCAGCTCTTCGAGCATGCCGGCCGCCCGCTGCGGGTCCTCGAACCCGAGCCGAACCAGGCGTCCCTCCCACGACCCTCTCCGACCCTCAGCCACCCCCGCAGGCTACCCAATCTCCCACTTTGTGCACCTACCGCCCGTTTCCGGCCGCGCCGGATGGTCGGTGGGTGCACAAAGTCGCGGCGGGATCTCGGGTTCGTTGCGGGGAATACACGGTGTCGTGTAGCGAATTCGCTGAGTAGTCGGCATGATGGTGGTCCATGGTCATGATGACGGGGTCGCTCGCGGTGTGCGGGACGGTGGTCTGGCTGACACCACAGCAGGGCGGGCGAGTGTCCGGGCCGCCGGAGCCGGACTACGACTACGACTACACGGCGACCGCCTACCTCCCACCACGCACGGCCGAGGACGGCCAGGCCGGGATCGCGCTGCGCAACTTCGCTCCCGGCGCCTGGCGGACCCAGGCCGAAGGCATCCTCGTCCCCGCCAAGGGCCACCGCGCCCAGCAGGTCATCCCCGGCTGCATCGTCGTCATCACCGAAGGCACCCGCCCCGTAGGCCTCCTCACCGTCGAAGAAGTCCACGCCCTCAAACCCGACGGCACCACGGAACTCACCTCAGTGCCGTCGGCTGTAGAGGACGTCCCGGTCGGCGCACAGATTGCCAGTACGCCGACCGCCAGCGACCCGCCGTACCGCCACTCGACCGCGGCAGCCCGCTGGACCTCCCAACACGCCTCCGACGACGCCCCACCCCAACCCGCCAACGTCTGAGCGTTTCCGCTCAGACGCCGACAGGTGCGCCTGCTCAGAACGCGAACTGGTTGAGTACTGCGAACTTGTCCGTCGCGCCGCCGTTGGAGGTGGCGACGATTCGTCGGGTGATTGTGTGGGAGCTGCCGGCGGGTAGGTCGAGCTTGAACTTGCTCAGCGTCCAGATCGCCTGTGAGTACCCGGTGAACGCGCCGCTGTCCGCGCTGTACACCAGGCCGTACGTCTGGTTGTCGGCGCTCGTGCCCGACTGACCGATCCACCGGTTGCTGTCCGGGGTGTGCGCGAACGGGCCGCCGCCGGTGACCGGCGCGTTGCCCGACACCGCCGACCGCGATCCCGGCCCGTCGTGGTCGAGCGCGTCACCGGCCCACACGCTCAGCGGCGCACCCGCCGTGTTCGTGAAGGTCGTCGCCGCGGTGACAAACGGCTCGTCGGCCGTCGCGGTGTACGTCGTGACCACCTTGACGTCCGGGTTCTCCGCCGAGGTCCCGGTGGCCCGGACGACAGCCTTCTCGCCGGTGTTCTCGATGACGCGTACGTCGGTCGACCGCACCTGCACCTGCTGCCAGGCACTGCCGCCCGTCGGCTCGTTGGCACTCACGTACGGCAGGTTGATCCAGTCCAACTGATCCGGCTGCCCGGTGATCGCGAGGTCGACGACCTTGCCCGGGGTCGACGGGTTCAGTTGCGGGTCCTGGAAGACCTTCGAGACTGCCATCGCCAGGCGCTTGTTCTCGATCACGATGTCGCCGGCGCCGCCCTCGACCAGGCCGCTCGGCAGCCGCTTGCCGATACTCGCGTCGACGTTCACCGGCGTCACCTCCAGGTTCACCTGGAAGGTGCCCGACGCACCGGTCTCGATCTCGCGGGCTGCGGTCGCGTAGCCGAGCTGGGCCACCTGGATCGTGTACTTCCCGGCGCCCTTCGGCAGACCGACCTGGTAGTTGCCTGCAGCATCTGTCGTGGTGCGGCCCACGGCCGTACCGTCCTGGACCACAAGAACGGCTCCGTTGGCGAGCGGAGCGCCGGTGGCCTTGTTGGTCACCCGGCCGGAGACGAGCGGCCACGGCGCGGCCGCCGTACCGCCCGGGGTGAAGGCGTACAGGTTGCCGTCGAGAGCGCCGGTGACGACGGTGTTGCCGCTGACGGCCGGGCCGGCCGACACCCAGGTGCCGACGTCGTGCGACCACAGCGGCTGGCCGGTGCGTGCGTCCAGCGCGTAGAACCGGCCGTTGTTGGCGCCGGCGAACAGGGTGTTCCCCGAGAGCGCCGGCGAGGTGAACGAGCCACCCCGGTACTGCGAACCCGGCAGCAACTGGTCCCAGATCACAGCACCGGTCGTCGCGTTCAGCGCCGTGACCGCACCGCTCGGGAAGGACATGTAGACCGTATTGCCCTTGATCGCCGCCGCGGCCGGGGTCGCACCGCCGTTCACGAGCGACGGATGCGGGCTGGTGTACGACCACAGCACCGCGCCGGTCGCACCGTCACGCGCGACGATGCCGTTGTTCGACCCGATGTACACCTTGCCGTCGGCCGCGGACGGTACGCCGTCCTGCCAGCCGCCGAGGGTGTCGGTGCCCTGCCAGAGCTTCGCGCCGGTCTTCAGGTCGTACGCGATGACGACGGCACCGTCCTGGTTACCGACGTACACCCGGCCGTCCGCAACGGCCGGCGTACCGTCGCTCATCGTGCTGCCCGCCATCGGCGAGGCCCACACGCGCCGGCCGGTCTTGGCGTCGAGTGCCAGCAGCAGACCGCGCGACGCCTCGCCAAACCGGGTCTGGTACGGGAACAACACCTTGCCGTCGGCCACGGTCACGCCGTAGTACCCGTAGGTGCGCTGGTTGTTGCCCTCCGGCGCCGCCTCCGGGTCGTGCCGCCACTTCAGCAGGCCGGTCTTCGCATCGACCGCGAACAGCGTGCCGCGCAGCGTGGGTACGTAGACGAGTCCGTCGGACACCGCGACACTGCCGTGCACCGACGACGGAACGGTGTAGCTCCACAGCTTCTTGCCGGTGGCCAGGGAGACCGCGTGGACCGCGGCGTTGCCGTCACCGTTCTCGTCCCGCGTCCCGGCGTACACCACGCCGTCGACGATCGCGGGCGAGCCGGTGAGGAAGGTGCCTTCGGTGCGGTACGACCACGCCAGCCGCTGTCCCGCCGCGATCGCGTCGGCCGCGACGCCGCTGTGGAGCGCGTCGCCGTGGTGCTGTGTCCAGTCCGCGCCGGCGACCGGCTGGATCGCCTTCGCCGTGGTCAGCGTGAAGTTCGACGTCCGCGTCCAGGTCGCGCCGGTACTGTCCTCGGCGACCACCTCGAGCGTGTGGGCCCCGGTCCGGACAGTGCCCGGCAAACCGGCGTACCAGGTGAACTCGCCGGTCGGCTGGAGCGGGAGCCAGGCACCGCCGTCGATCCGGTAGCGGACCTTCTGCGGCGCGTCGGTGGTGTCGTACGCGTTCACCTGGATGCCCGGGAACCTGTCCAGCGGGACGGCCGACCCCGGAGCGGGGCTGACGATCGTGAGGTCCTTCTCCGCGCCGTACATCCGGAACGGGTTGTCGAAGGCCTTGTTGTCCATGTGCACGAACCGGAACCCGCGCGGCGAGTTGTCGATCGTGTACGAGCTCGACACGGTCTGGATGTGCTTCGCCGTCCGGGCGAACTGGCTGTTCGGCTCCACGTCGTTCGAGTGCTCGTGGCCGACCAGGATCAGTTCGGCGCCGTACTGCTCCAGCACCTTGCCGTACTCGTCGTACACCGACGGTGAACCGAACGGCACGTTCATCGGCTGGTGGGTCAGCACGACCAGGCGCTTACCGTCCTTCACGTTCCGCGCGAGGTCGGCCTTCACCCATTCGAGCTGCTCGGCGAACGGCGCGGCGCCGTTGTTCTCGAGGACCAGGAAGTGGCGGTCGCTGTAGTCGAACGAGTACCACTCCGGGCCGACATGCTTGCGGTAGTTGTTGATCCGGACGTCGTACGTCGCTCCGGCCGAGTACTCGTGGTTGCCGACGGCCGGCCAGACCGGGACCTTCGACTTCGCCGTACCGCGCTTGTAGGTCTCGAACTCCGCGTCGGTGGCGTTGTTGGTCAGGTCGCCGCTGACCTGGATGAACGCGAGGTCCTGACGGGTCGAGTTGATCTCGGCGATCTGCTCGGGCAGCTGGGCGTTGACGTGCGGGTCGGCGACGTTGCCGAAGGTGAAGCCGCCGTCCTCGGAGGCCTTGTCCTTGCGGAGCGCGAAGTCGGCCTGCTCGGTGTCGCCGTTCGCGAGCTGGCCGAGGTTCCGGAAGAACTTCGGCGTCATGTTCGCGTCGGTCCCGACCGCATAGCCGGTGGGCTGGGTGATGAAGACCAGGTCGGCGCCGCGGCGCTCCACGTTCGTCGTCAGCGTGTAGCGGCCCTGCGCGTCGGTGACGGCAACCTGTGCGCCGTCGGAGACACTGACGCCGGCGATCCCGGGTTCACCCGCGCCGGGCAGGCCGTCGTTGTCGCGGTCCTCGAAGACCGTGCCGGAGACGGTGGCCGCGGGCGCGTCGACGGCGTCGGCGACGACCCCGGTCAGCGGTACGCCGATCACCAGCGCTGCCAGGCCGCCGGTGACGCCGTACAGCAGCCTGTGCCACCTGGTTGTTGTCTGACTGGTTGTCTGATCGCGAGACGAGCGGGTCAGGCGGATCATGTGAGGAAGAACCTTTCTACGAACCAGAAGAGGCCGAAGGCGGCGACGACCCCGGTCGCCGAGCGCACCACCGGAACCGCCACGCGGGTCCGGCGGATCAGGAGGACCAGCGGGAACACGGCGAGCAGGAGCAGCGCCTGGCCCGCCTCGATGCCGACGTTGAAGCTCAGCAGCGAGAGGAGCAGTTCCGGGCTGACCTCGTCGGTGATCCGCAGCGACCCGGCGAAGCCGAGTCCGTGCAGAAAACCGAAACCGAAGACCACCGGGAGCCGGTGGCGGGTGGAACCGAGCAGGTTCTCGACCGCGACGAACGCGATCGAGAGCGCGATCAGCGGCTCGACGATCACGCTCGGGACCGAGAGCCCGCCGAGCAGCGTGGAGATCAGCGTGACGCTGTGCGCCACGGTGAACATCGAGATGACCTGCACCAGACTGCGCAGGTTCTGCGCGCCCAGGATCAGAGCGACGACGAACAGCACGTGGTCGAGCCCGAGGAGGATGTGCTCCACCCCCATCTTCCCGAACTGCAGGCTGGAGCTCGCGACCGTGTTGCCGCCGACGGTGAAGTCGTGGTGCGACCGGTCGAAAACGGTCCGGCCGGAGCCGTCGGCGAAGGTGTACTCGACCAGGTTGGTGTGATCGTCGGCGACAGCCTCCGCCGACGCGAACACGTCGTACTTCAGCGTGAAGGCGCCGCTCTTGCCCGGGCAGTCGAACACCAGGCCGAGATCCGCGTAAGCCTTCGTTCCGCGCCGGCCGACGGCGGTCGTTTCGAGCTGCGGCTCACACGCCGCGCCGTCGACCGAGACCACGACGCGGTCGTGCAGGTACGCAGCGATCCGGTCCTTGGCGGTGTCCAGCGCCCGTGCGCGCTGCCCGTCGTCGGTAGTCGGCGGTCCCAGGTCGACGGCCCGCGCGAGGACGTCGTACTCCAGGCTCAGCGACCACGTCACCCGCTGACCGTCCTGGCGCACGGTCGAGTAGCCGGTGGAGGCGATCACATGCGCCGAAGCGCTCCCCGCCGTACCCAGGAACAGCAGGACCAGCAGTCCCATCCCCACCAGCACCCGGCGCATGGGAACCCATCCCACGCGCCCCAGACAACAGCTGAGTGAACTCTCAGAGGACGGGGAGGAGCTTGTTCAATTCGAAGGGGGTGACCTGGCGGCGGTAGTCCTGCCATTCGGCCCGCTTGTTGCGGAGGAAGAAGTCGAAGACGTGTTCGCCGAGGGTTTCGGCGACGAGTTCGCTGTCCTCCATCGCACTGATCGCCTCGGCGAGGCTGCCGGGCAGCGGCTTGATGCCGAGGGCCTTGCGCTCGCGGGAGGTGAGGGACCAGATGTCGTCCTCGACCTCGGCGGGCAGCTCGTAGCCCTCCTCGATGCCCTTGAGACCGGCGGCCAGCATCAGCGCGAAGGCGAGGTACGGGTTCGCGGCGGAGTCCAGTGACCGGAACTCGACGCGCGAGGACTGCCCCTTGTGCGGCTTGTACATCGGCACCCGCACCAGCGCCGACCGGTTGTTGTGCCCCCAGGAGATGAACGACGGCGCCTCGTCCCCGACCGCGAGCCGCTTGTACGAGTTCACCCACTGGTTCGTCACCGCGGTGATCTCCGACGCGTGCCGCAGCAGCCCGGCGATGAACGCCCGCCCGGTCTTGGACAGCTGGTACTGCGCTCCGCCCTCGAAGAACGCGTTCCGGTCACCCTCGAACAGCGACATGTGGGTGTGCATCCCGGACCCGGGCTGATCGGACAGCGGCTTCGGCATGAACGACGCGTAGATGCCCTGCGACAGCGCCACCTCCTTCACCACGACGCGGAACGTCATGATGTTGTCGGCGGTCGACAGCGCGTCGGCGTACCGCAGGTCGATCTCCTGCTGCCCCGGCCCGCCCTCGTGATGGCTGAACTCGACCGAGATCCCCATCGACTCCAGCATCGTGATCGCCTCGCGGCGGAAGTCGTTGCCGATGCCCTGCGGCGTGTGGTCGAAGTACCCGGACGAGTCCACCGGCTCCGGCGTCGTACCGGGCGCGCCGAGGAGCGACTTGAACAGGTAGAACTCGATCTCCGGGTGCGTGTAGAACGTGAACCCGAGGTCGGCCGCCTTCGACAGCGTCCGCTTCAGCACGTGCCGCGGGTCGGCGAACGACGCGGACCCGTCCGGCATGTTGATGTCGCAGAACATCCGCGCGGTGCCCATGGTCTCGCCGCGCCAGGGCAGGATCTGGAACGTCGACGGGTCCGGCTTGGCCAGCATGTCGGCCTCGGTCACCCGCGCGAACCCCTCGATCGCCGACCCGTCGAACCCGAGCCCCTCGGCGAAAGCGCTCTCCAGCTCCGCCGGCGCCACCGCGACCGACTTGAGGAACCCGAGCACGTCGGTGAACCACAGCCGCACGAAGCGTACGTCGCGCTCCTCCAGCGCGCGCAGCACGAACTCCTGCTGCTTGTCCATCAGTCCACCTCTCACCAGCCTGTCGCGGGGTCTCTCACAGTGTGCCCCGCGCTTGTTAAGCAGACGTTACGTGGCAGGGCGGGCAGTGCCACGTTCAGGGCCTAGCGTGTCCCCTTGTGCAGACGATCTTTCACGCGGCGCTCATCGTGGCGGCGATCCTCTGCCTCAGCGACCTGATCGTCAGCACCGCTCGCTTCGTGCAGTCGTTGCGGCACAAACGGCCCGCCGAGCGCGACGTGCTGGGCCGCCGCTGGCTGCCGATCCCGGAGCTCGGTTTCGGCATGTGCGCGTTCTGCTGCCCGGGCCTGGTCACGCTCGGCCTGACGCATCACGACGCGACCAACCTGCCGACCCGGCAGATCCTGCTCGCCGCGCTGGTCTTCGGATACGCCGGTGCGGTGCTGTCCCGGGTCGTCCGGACCCCGGGCCCCGGCGGGCGCCGGTTCAAGCTACGCGCCGGCCTGCTGCTCGGTCTGCCGGCCGTGTTCGGCCTGGTCTTCGGCCTCTCGGGCATCGCCGTCTGACCGGCTGCCTCGCTCGGCCCGCGCGGCCCGGCGCGCCCGGAACCACGGCACGACGCGCTCCAGCGGCGCGAACGCGAGCCAGCAGACGACCGTCGGCAGGAAGTGGATCAGCAGGATCGCCGTGTTCGCCACGTGGAATCCGAGGAAGAACAGCACCCCGAACAGTTGCCAGCGCCCCTTGAGCCACAGGATCACCGGCGACAAGAACTCTCCGACGATCCCGACCCACTGCATCACCTGCAGCATCCAGGGGTAGTTCAGCAGCCACTCCCCGACCGGATGCGGCCGCCGCACGATCGCCCACGTCAGTACGGCGCTCCCGGGCCAGGTCAGCGCCCATCCGGCACTGCGCAGTTTCGCGATCGCGGACAGGAAGTACGTCGCGATCACGCAGACCTGGATGCACCGGATCACCCACCCCGCCGCCTCCGACCGGGTCTGATCGCCGTACGACGCCCTGCCGACCGTCGGCAGCACCCACAACGCGATCACCAACGCCAGGTGGTCGTGGTCCACCTTCCCGTCACTCATCCCGATCAGCACCCACCACGTGAACGCCGGCGCCACGATCCAGCCCGCGACCCGCGGGAACCGGTTCGTCGCCGCGACCAGGCACGCGACGATCAGGACGACGTACAGGATCGTGGTGTTCGTGACCGATGGCTTCGGGAGGTCGAAGAGTCGCGCGAGCAGCAACGGTTGGTAGAGCCCTGGGTGCTCACCCTTGAGCCGGGTGTCGCGGACGAACGCGTGCATGTCGACGATCACGAACAAGTACAGGACCGTCCGCAACCACGCGATCCGTGCCAGGGCGATCGCAGGCGTGAACCAGTTGGCCGCCTTCACCGGCGTACCTCCCAGGTCGCGAGCACCTGCGATGTCGGCGGTCCTTCGACGCGGCCGTTCACCAGTTGGGTCGTGTGCCGGATCAACTCGAGCTTCACGTACTTCGGCTGGTCGGGATGCTTGCGCGCCCACCCGTCCGCGACCTGCTGCAACAACGACGGATCCTTGACGATCTCCCCGGCCCGCGCCTCGATCTCGGCCCGGGCCACCCCGGCACCCTCGATGTTCAGCGGCACGTCGACCGTCGTGCCGGCGTCGGTCACCGCGCTGATCCGGGTGTAGTCGATCCGGGCGTCGTCGGGCACCGACATCGCGTACTGCGACATCGGTCCGAACGGCCACGCGTCGTCGGTGGCGCGCACCGATCCGTTGATCAGCAACGCGATACCCGCGATCGCAACCAGGACCCGCAGTCCCTTGCCGACCCTCCCCAGGCGGACGACCTCGTGGTGCTGGTCCCCGGCCCCCTGACTCTGTGTCACCACGCCATTAGACCATTCCGGTTTGGGTGCCCTGACGGTAGGGAATTTTCTATACCATGACCGCCCCAGAAAATATCCAACATGCCCACGCGCCCGGACGCCTGTCCCGGCGCACCCTGCTCGGAGCGACCGCCGGCGGCGTCCTGCTGGCCGGCGCGACCGTTCCGGCCGCAGCGCACGCCGCCCCCGCGCCGCGCTGCTACACGCGCACCGAATGGTCGGCCCGCCCACCCAGGTCCGCCACCCAGGTGATCGGCAAGCCCGACCACATCGTCATCCACCACACCGCGAGCCCGAACGTCACGGACTACTCCCTCGCCGCGGCGTACAAGGTCCAGCACTGGATCCAGGACCTGCACATGGACACCAACCGCTGGATCGACATCGGCAACCAGCTCACGATCAGCCGCGGCGGATACCTGATGGAGGGCCGGAGCAAGTCGCTGTCCTCGATCAACAACGGGCTGAACGTGCTCGGCGCGCAGACCGCCAACCACAACAGCCACACGATCGGGATCGAGCACGAAGGCATCTACGTCAACGCGAACCCGACGGTCGCGCTGTTCGACATGTCCGTACTGACGTGCGCCTGGCTGTGCACGAAGTACGGCCTCGATCCGCACGTCGCGATCGTCGGGCACCGCGACTACAACTCGACGCAGTGCCCGGGCGACGTGTTCTACGCGAGGCTCCCGGAGTTGCGCGATCGCGTGGCCGCGGTCCTCCTCGGCTGATACGTGATCCTTCGGATCAGCAGCTCGAACGGCCCGCGGTAGCCGGCGCGCCGCATCCGGTCGGCGAGCAGAACGGTCGCGAGCCAGGTCGCGGTGGCGAGCAGAGCTGTCCTGGTCGCCGTGAGTGTGTCCGACAGGTCGAGCAGGTACGGCGTGAACACCACAGCCCAGACCACCGACTGGGACAGGTAACACGTCAACGATCGTTGTCCGACAGCGGCGATCGCCCGCGTCATCGGGCGATCGCCCACCCGGCGCGCGATCAGGACGAGCAGAGCGGCGTACCCGAGACCGCCGAACACACCCGTTGCGTCGTGCAACGGACCGAGGATCGTCAGCGCGTGGTCGCCCGGCCGGGTCAGGACGCCGCCGACGACGAGCGACAGCGGCAGGGCGCCGGCGATCGCGATGGTGACGCCGACGAGCGCCGTCGTCCGCAGCAGCGTCAGGTGCTCGGCGGGACGTTCGAGGATACGCCTTCGGCCGGCCCACAGGCCGATCAGGAACGGCGTGACGAAACCGATCCAGCCGAGTCCGGCGATGAACGGCTGCACGACGATCCGGTCCGCGAACTGGCCGAGGAACGTCGGCGGGAGCATCGAGGGGTCAGGCCCTTCGGCCGCGGCGGCGAGACTGTCGTCGCTGGGGAGCGCGATGAGGATCAGGGCCAGCGCGGCGACGATCAGCAGCCAGCGGTCCTTCCAGCGCAGGGCCCACACGCCGAGGAACAGCAGGACGCCGTACGCCGCGAGGATGTCGCCGATGTAGAGCAGCATCGCGTGCAGGAACCCGAGCACGATCAGGACGAGGCTGCGGCGCCAGAGCAGCTTGCGGATCGGCCACCAGTCGTTGCCCGCGGCGCGTTGCCGGCGGACGATCTGCGCGACGCCGTACCCGAAGAGCACGCCGAACATCGGGAACGCGCGGGCGTCGACGAAGGTCGCGATCAGCAGACCGACGCCGCGGTCGAGGGGCGAGCCGTCGCTCGGGAACCCGCCGAAGAAGCGGTCGCCGCCGACGAAGTAGTGCGAGTTCGCGAGGGCGATGAACAGCAGCATGAAACCGCGCGCGAGGTCCGGGCCCAGCGCGCGTTCCTGCAGCCCGGTCGGCCCACCCTGGATGCTCATGTGTTCCAGTCAATCGGCGCCGGACGGGCGACACATCCGACAAAAGTCCCTGCCGCGTGAACCTTCGTCGTTGTTCGATTGACCGATGCACGACGAAGCCCTCGGTCGTTGGCAGCGCGGGTGGTCGGCCGCCCGCGGATGGAACGACTGGCAGTGTGTCGACGACGTGATCGTCGTCCGGATCGGCGAACCGCGCCGCCGGGTCGAGTACATCGCCACGCGGGCGCACGCGACCGCCGCCGCGCATCTCGCGCTGACCGACTGCAACCCGCCCGGAACGTCGTGGCTGACGATCGCGACGCCCGACCCGCATCGGCTCGCGGCCGAACTCAGGCCGCTGGAATTCGTCCGGACCGAGTGGCTGATGACTGTCCGCTTGGCCGACCAGGCGTCGCATCCCGTTCCCCCCTCGCCCGAGCCGTCATGACCGCCCTCGCCACGACCGCCGCCCCCTACTCCACCACCGCCTACCTCGCCGCCTCCACCGAAGGCCGTCCCCTCTACACCTCCCTCGGCTGGACCACCCTCACACCCCTGTTGGTCGCCCGTACGGCCGGATAACCCTGGTCGCCACCAGCCCCCGCAGCACAAGGGCATGCATCGAGGAGAAGCGCCGCATCTGATGGGTCTGCGTCCGAGATGTCGGGTTTACGTCCGGGATGCGGGTGGCCAACCCCGCATCTCGGACGTAAACCCATCGAATGCCACGCCGTGCCGAATCTCCGACCTCGATAACGTCGCCCAGATGAAGCAGATCATCGCGTTCACCGGCCTGCCGGGAACCGGGAAGTCCACGCTGGCGGAACAGCTCGCGACGGAAACCGGAGTCCCGGCGTTCGCCGGCGATTGGTTGCTTGGGGCGCTCCGACCACACGGCGTCCTCGGCGGCCTCGAACGTCCGGCGTTTCTGGCGATGTACTACGACTTGCTCGGGACTTTGATCGAACGGCAGTTGATGCTCGGGCAATCGGCGATCGTCGACTGCCTGGTGAGCGCAGAAATCGCGGAACGATGGGAGGAACTGGCCGTGGCGTACGGCGGCCGGCTGCGGATCGTCGAGTGTGTGTGCAGCGACGAAGACCAACACCGCCGGCGGCTGCACGGGCGGCGGCGTGGGATTCCTGGGTGGCACGAGGTGGGGGGGATCACGTGGTCCGGATGCGGAGTGAGTACCCCCAGTTGACGGGTGACCGACTGGTGGTGGACGCGATGGATCCACTCGACGCCAACCTCGATCGACTGCGGAGATATCTGAGGCATTCGTAAGAGGTTGGTGAGGGGCGTGGGGTGCAGACTGTGGAACCAGTAATGTGCTCTCGTGCCTCAGCTTCGGGTTGGTCTTGCTCAGCTCAATGTGACCGTGGGTGACATCGACGGGAACAGCGACAAGATCGTCGCGTGGACCCGGAACGCCGTCGAGCGTGGTGCCCATGTGGTGGCGTTCCCGGAGCTCGGGCTGACCGGTTACCCGGTGGAGGATCTGGCGCTGCGGGCCTCGTTCGTGGACGCCTCGCAGTCGCGGATCAAGACCCTGGCGAAGCGGCTCGCCGACGAAGGACTCGGCGACATCGTGGTGATCTGCGGGTACCTCGACCGCGCCGGCGGTACGGCGATGGGCGTCGACCGGCTCGGCCGCCCGAAGGGCTCCCCGACCAACTCGGCGGCGGTGATCCACCAGGGCCGCGTGGTCACCAGCGCCGTCAAGCACCACCTCCCGAACTACGGCGTCTTCGACGAGTTCCGGCACTTCGTCCCCGGCGGCACGTTGCAGGTCGTCCGCATCCACGGCGTCGACGTCGCCCTGGTGATCTGCGAGGACCTCTGGCAGGACGGCGGCCCGGTCGCGGTCACCCGCGCGGCCGGCGCCGGTCTGCTGCTCGTCGTCAACAGTTCGCCGTACGAGGCGAACAAGGACGACGCCCGCGGCGACCTGGTACGGCGCCGCGCCCGCGAGGCCGGCTGCGCGCTCGCCTACGTCAATCTGGTCGGCGGCCAGGACGAACTCGTCTTCGACGGCGACTCCCTGATCGCCGACGCCGAGGGCACGATCCTCGCCCGCGCCCCGCAGTTCGAGCAGGGCAGCATGATCGTCGACCTCGACCTCCCTGCCGCCTCAGGTACACCGTCCGGCACCCACGAAGGCATCGAGATCGTCCACACCGTTCTCCACGAGGACGCGCTCGAGCCGTACGAGGCGATGGCAGCCAGCGTCGCGCCCCGGCTGTCCGACGAGGCCGAGATGTACGGCGCGATCGTGACCGGCCTGCGTGACTACGTGCAGAAGAACGGGTTCAAGTCGGTCCTGCTCGGACTGTCCGGCGGCATCGACTCGTCGCTGGTCGCCGCGATCGCCTGTGACGCGATCGGCCCCGAGAACGTGTTCGGGATCTCCAACCCGAGCGTGTACTCCAGCGACCACTCCAAGGACGACGCGGCCGAGCTCGCCGCGCGCACCGGTCTGAACTATCGCGTCGTACCGATCCAGCCGATGGTGCAGCCGTTCCTGGACACGCTCGGCCTCACCGGGCTCGCCGAGGAGAACCTGCAGGCGCGGGTCCGCGCGGTCGTCTGGATGGGCCTGTCGAACGCCGACGGCCACCTGGTACTTGCCTGCGGCAACAAGTCCGAGCTGTCCGTCGGCTACTCGACGATCTACGGCGACGCGGTCGGCGGGTACGCGCCGTTGAAGGACGTGCCGAAGACACTCGTCTGGCGGCTCGCGAAATGGCGGAACGAGGATGCGAAGGCGCGCGGCCAGCAGCCGCCGATCCCGGAGAACTCGATCGCGAAACCGCCGTCGGCCGAGCTCCGTCCGGGACAGCAGGACACCGACTCCCTGCCGCCGTACGACCTGCTCGACGACATGCTGGACGACTACGTCGAGCAGGACCGCGGCAGTGCGGAGCTGGTCGCGGCCGGGTTCGACACCGAGCTGGTCAGCAAGGTGATCCAGCTCGTCGACAAAGCGGAGTACAAGCGCCGGCAGTACCCACCGGGCCCGAAGATCACGCACAAGGCCTTCGGCCGGGACCGCCGGTTGCCGATCACCAATGCATGGCGTGAGGACGCACGAAAGGCAGCCGAGCACTGAGCGACTCCTGGCGGTACCGCCCATCCCAAGACGACGCGTGGGGCTCTCCCGAAGAGCTGCACGACCGCTCCGGCCTGCCCAAACAGGATGTGAGCGATCGCTCACCCACAGGCGGTGGCGCTCACCCTCCGCATCGATGGGACGATGAAGGCATGGTTGACAACTTCCTGTCGGCCGGTACCCACGGTGACGACGAGGAGTTGCCCTCGCCGTACGGGACCGGACCGAAGAACCGGGCAACCGAGGAGCACCGCCGCTCGGACTACGACAACGACACCTGGCGGGACCACGGCACGGGCGGTTCCGGGCTGGGCGGTTCCGGGCTGGGCGGTTCCGGGCTGGGGCTCGACCCGTCGCCGTCGCTGCCGAACGCGCCGCGGACGTACGAACGCGGACCGGTGCCGCAGCAGCCGTACGTCCCGAAGCCGCCGTACCTGCCGAGCGCGCCGCCTCCGCCGCAGCCGCCTTCGCAGTCGTCTCCTTCGCAGCCGTCGTCTTCGCAGTCGTCGTCTTCGCAGTCGTCGTCTTCGCAGTCGTCGTCTTCGCAGTCGTCTTCGCCGTCGTCTTCGCAGTCGCGGGGTGAGTACTACGGGGACGCGCGGGAGGAGTCGTACGGGCGGGAGTACCAGGAGCAGAACCCGTTCCGCCCGCAGCCGCCGGCGCAGCAGGCGACACCGCCGCAGCAGGGGCGGCCGAGTCCGTTCGGGCCCGGCTCGGGAAGTCAGGGTGGGTCCGGAAGTCAGGGTGGTTCGGGAAGTCAGGGTGGGCAGCCGGCACCACGGCCGCAGCCGCCGTCGGGGAACGGTACGACGCCGCGGCCGGCGAGCGGGAGCACGAACTGGAGCAGCCCGGCACCGCAGCCGAGCCCGTTCGCGCCCGGGCCCAGCAACGGTTTGGCCGGTGGGCACAGCAACGGCGTGAGTAGTGGTCTCGGCAACGGTTCGAACGGGCTCAGCAGCAACGGTCTGGGTAGCAACGGTCTGGGTAGCAACGGACTCAGTAGCAGCAACGGGTTGGGCAACGGGTTGGGCAACGGGTTGAGTCCGCAGCAGCCTCCGCGGCCCCCGCAGCGTCTGCAACCCCCAGAGACCCCACGAGCCCAGGACACCAATCGCGCCCAGGACACCAATCGCGCGCAGGACAGCAGCCGCGGGCAGGAACCACCCCGTCGCCACGAGCCAGGCCCGGGCCCGGAGCCGGTGTGGGGCCACGACACACGCTCCCCCGAGCCACCCCGCCCCCAGGAACCTGCCCAGCGACAGGAACCCCCGCACGCCCAACAGCCGACCCGCGCCAACGAATCCGCGCACTCACCTGAGGCTGCACGCTCACCCGAGGCTGGACGCTCACCCGAGTCCGCGCATTCACACGAGCCCGCGCGCTCACCTGAGCCCTCGCGTTCCGGTCGGGCATACGAGTCCGGGCGGGCGCAGGAGCAGGAGCCGGAGGAGACTCGGCCGCAGGAGATTCGGTTGCGGCCGGTGGTGCAGGACAACGGGTATCTGTCGGATCCGAGTGCGGAGTACGAGAGCAACGCGCCGGTCACCGACGAGCCGGTGACCCGCCCGGCAGGCGAACAGCCCCACGCGGCACACCACCCCGGGCAGCAGTCCGCGTCCCAGCCGGCGTCTCAGGCGCCGTCGCGCGGTGAAGCGCCGGTTGCGCGGCCCTTGGGTGCGCGGCGGCGGGCGGGAGTTCAGCAGGACGCCCCGAGCCAGGTGCCGGCCGAGCAGCTCGCATCACACCGCGCAGCCCGCCGAGCCCAAGCCCCCACGGCCAACGCAGCCCCGGGTACGCCGACCTACAACACCCCCGGCTCCGAACCGAGCGCGGCCTCCAGTACGCCAACCTCCGCAACGACCCCAGCATCCGGCGCGCCGAGCCACGACGGTCCTGACGCCAACGTGGGATCGGGTACGCCGACGTACAACCAGCCCGGCCCCGGCACAAACGCAGCATCCGGCGCGCCCAACCACGACGGACCCGACGCCACCGCGGGATCAGGTACGCCGGCCCAGAACCAGACCAGCTCCGACGCGACCGCGGATGCGGGTGTCGCGCCGTACGGTGGGCCTGCTGGTCGCGAGCGGGCGGGTGCTGGAGACGCGGGGAAGCGGCCGCGGCGGTATCGGGTGCATCATTTGCGCGACTTCAAGAGTCGTGGCGAGAAGTGGGCGATGCTGACGGCGTACGACCAGTACACCGCCGAGATCTTCGACCAGGCCGGGATCCCGGTGCTGCTCGTCGGCGACTCCGCCGCGAACAACGTCTACGGCTACGACACGACCCTGCGAGTGACGGTCGACGAACTCATCCCGCTCGCGCGGGCAGTGGCGAACGCGGTCGATCGCTCGCTGGTCGTCGCGGATCTCCCGTTCGGTTCGTACCAGGCGTCGCCGGAGCAGGCGTTCCACACCGCCGTACGGTTCATGAAGGAAGCCGGTGTGCACGCGGTGAAGCTCGAAGGCGGGCGGACCGTCGTACCGATGGTCGAGAAGCTGACGCAGTCCGGCATCCCGGTGATGGCGCACATCGGTTTCACCCCGCAGAGCGAGCACAGCATCGGCGGATACCGGGTCCAGGGGCGCGGCGATCAGGCGGCCGGCCTCATCGACGACGCCGTCGCGCTCGCCGAGGCGGGTGCGTTCTCGATCGTGCTCGAAATGGTTCCGGGTGACGTCGCGGCCGAGATCACCAAGCGCGTCCCGATCCCGACCATCGGCATCGGCGCGGGGCGCGACACCGACGCGCAGGTCCTGGTGTGGCAGGACATGGCCGGGCTGCGGTCCGGCACCATGCCGCGCTTCGTCAAGCAGTACGCCGACCTGCGTGGCATCCTCACCAGTGCGGCGACGACGTACGCCGCCGAGGTCGCATCCGGCGCCTTCCCCGGCGAAGAACACACCTTCTAGATCCAGGGCAGGGCCGAGCGTTCGGTCCAGTACTGCTCGGGTTGCTGGGTGAACTCGGTGAGCGGGCCGTCGGTGCGGTAGGCGAGGTTGCTGCTCAGCTGTTCCGCGGTCGTCGCCCCGCTGAGCACGACGTCGGCCCACGGCTGTGCCACAGCCGCGCCGATCGCCAGCGAGTCCGGAGCGGCACCGTGCTGACGAGCGAACTCGTTGAACGGCGTCTCGCCGGCGCGCGCCGTCAACCGGCCGTTGGCGACGGCCTCCTTCACGACGACGAACCACCCGGCGTCATGCGCCTCGGCAAGCGCGGGACCGGCCGAGGTCTCCAGGACGTTCCACGTGGCCTGCACGGCGGAGAACGGCGTACCTGACGACAACGCCTTGCGGAGGGTCTCCCCCTGACGCGGACCGCTGGTGGACAGCCCCACGCGCACACCGGAGTCCGCGAGCTCGCGCAGCCGATCCAGCAAGCGCTTGTCCTCGAGCGCCGGACTGTCGGACGTGAGACTGTGCACCAGGTAGAAGTCCGGCGATCCACCCAGCGCGCGCAGCGTCTCCGGCCATTGCCGTTCGAACGTCGCGAGACTGTGGTCCTTCACCTCGTGCGTCTGCGCGTCGTGCCGCCAGCCCGCGACGTACGTGTAGCCCCACTTCGACCCGACGGTCAGTTCGGTACGGCGTTCCGGCGTCAGCCACTCGCCGAGAAACTCTTCGGCAAGACCGTACGAACGGGCAGCGTCGAAGTACCGAACACCTGCCTGCCATGCCTGCTCGAGCAGCTCGTGCGTCCGCGCCCTCAGGTCCTCGACTGCCCGCGCCGGCGGCAGGTCCTCGTCGTGCCCGAGATTGATGTACCCAGGACGTCCCAGCGCCGCCAAACCGAGTCCGATCGTTGCCATACCCCGATCGTAGGTGTCCCCGGCAACCATGTGAGACGCGCCGCTTCACCCGGCGAACGGCGACCGTTGTCCCTTAGCGTTCTGTGGTGTGAGCGAATCCCAGGTGCCACCACCAGGAACGGTCCGACGCCGTACGACGGCCCGCGTGCTGCCGGTGCGTCCGGACGGCAAGGTGTTGCTGCTGCACGGCTGGGATCCACTGAAGCCGCAAACGCCGTACTGGTTCACGATCGGCGGCGGCGTCGAAGCCGGCGAGACGGTCGCGCAGGCGGCCAGCCGCGAACTGCGGGAAGAGGTCGGCATCGTGCTGCCGGCCGACGACCTCGGCACACCGGTCGCGACGAACACGATCGAGTTCGAGTACGGCGGCTGCCGGATCATCCAGCACCAGACGTTCTTCGCGGTCGCGGTGGACAGCGTCGACGTCACGTTCGTGAACCAGGAAGAGATCGAGCAGCAGACGATCAGCGCGCACGGCTGGTGGTACGGCGACGACCTCGAGGCGACCGGTCAGGCCGCCCACGTCACCATCCCCGGCCTGCTCCGCCAGGCGACCGACGCGATCACCCTGCGCCGAGCATCCTGACCAGAGCATCCTGATCAGCGCTTGCGCGCCTCCTTCAGGACCTTCTTCGGGATCTTCTTGTCGACCTTGTAGTGCACCCGATCGAGCCGCTCGGCACAGCCTTCCTTCGACAGGCGCAGCAGAACGACCGGGCACTTCTTGCACCTCGGCTTGTCCTTGCAGCACTTCTTCTTCGCGGTCATCGACGGCACGCAGCGAGTGTAGGTGAGGCATACCTAACCGTCTAGCTGCTGTCTCAGTGATCGTGGCGGACGTCACGCGAGCTGTCCGATGAGCAGCTCGCGCGCCTCCACCAAAGACGGTCCGTACCACGTCAGATGCCGCCCGGACACACAGCGCGCGGGCCGGTCGAATGCCTCTGGGCCGTCGCCGGGTGAAAACGCATAAGGCTCGTCCGGCAGCACCACCACGTCGTACTCCGGTAACGCGTCCGGGTCGATCCGCGGATAGCGTTCACGGGATTCCCGCAGGACGTTGTCGATGCCGATCCGGGACAGCAGATCACCGGCGAACGTGTCCCGTCCCAGCGCCATCCATGGTCTACGCCAGATCGGTACGACGGCCCGCCGTCGCATTCCGTCGTACGGCGTACTCCACACCGCCCGCGCTTCGGTCAGCCAGCGCGGTTCGCCGCCGACGATCGCGGACAGCATGCGACCGAGTGAGTCGAGTGCCGCGGGCACTGTCGTCGGCGCGGTCACCCACACCGCGATTCCCGACGATCGCAACGCGTCGAGATCGGCCGCGCGATTCTCCTCGGCGTTCGCGACGACGACGTCCGGCGCGAGTTCGCGGATGCGATCGAGGTCGGGATTCTTGGTACCGCGAACGCGGACGACATCGAGGTCCGCGGGATGCGTACACCAGTCGGTCGCACCAACGATCAACGACGGATCCGTGGCCGCGACCGACTCCGTCAGCGAGGGCACGATGCTCACCACACGCACCACCTCGCCGGGTAGTTCGACGACGTTGCGGAGGTCGTCGTACGCGCTCTTCATCGGGGTTCACACCTCACGTTCGCAGGACGTTGCCGACGACAACACTCGTCGATCCGGGCAGTTGCGGGCCACAAAGTGCCGCGTGTCGCCAAGAAATTCTTGACCGTATCCGGCATGCTCGGCGTGCGGCGGAATCCCTTCTGCACAAGGATTTCCGGCATTTGCCTGCCGCTTTGCCGCCAGTTCTCCTTAACCTGCGGACGTTTCGGGTGCTTTACGTGGAGCACAACTGTTGTCATCATCATGACGACGAGGAATCCACCGTGGTTTTCCTCAGCCGCACCAAGGAGGCAGAGTGCCAGCCAAGAAGGCAGCCGCAGGGAAGGCGACAGCCAAAAAGGCTTCTCCCGCCAAGAAGACTGTCGCGAAGAAGACCAGCGCCGCGAAGACGACGACCGCGCGCAAGGTCAGCGCAGCAAAGAAGACAGCGACGAAGAAGGTGAGTGCGGCCAAGAAGACCGCCACGAAGGCGTTGGCGAAGAAGGCGCCGGCCAAGAAGACCACCGCCAAGAAGGCTCCGGCGAAGAAGGTCACCGCGAAGAAGACCGTCGCGAAGAAGGCGCCGGCGAAGCGCGCGACCGCGGCCAAGAAGACGACGACGGCCGCGAAGAAGACGACCGCCCGCAAGACGACGGCCGCCAAGAAGGCCCCGGCCAGGACGGCCGCGGCGAAGAAGACGGTCGCGAAGAAGGCCCCGGCGAAGAAGGCCGCCGCCAAGAAGACGGTCGCGAAGAAGACCGTTGCGAAGAAGACCGCGGCCAAGAAGGCCCCGGCCCGCAAGACCGCCGCGAAGAAGGCGCCGGCGAAGCGCGTCGCCGCCAAGAAGGCGCCGGCCCGCACGGCCGCGAAGAAGACCGCGGTGAAGAAGACCGCTGCGAAGAAGGCCCCGGCGCGCAAGGCTCCGGCGCGGAAGACCGCAGCACGGCGGGTCGCCCGCTGATCCGGGCGTCGCACGATCGCGCGACGCCCGCCGTACCGAAAACCTGAGGGGCACCACCGAAGCAGTTCGGTGGTGCCCCTCGGTACGCCGGCCGGGCGGTGCCAGTCCTCGTGCCGGTGCTCGTGTCAGTCGTCGTCCCACTTCGGGTCGTTGTCCCAGTCCTCGTTGCGTTCCTGGACCTTCTCCAGCGCGCGGGCGGCTTCCTCCGGCGAGCTGTACGGGCCGAGCCGGTCGCCCGCCTTGCCGCCCTGGTACGGCTCGACCTTGCCGGTCTTGGTGTTGTAGTACCACTCGTTGCTGTGATCGTCGCTCATCTGGATGACCACCTCCTGGGGAGTCTTGTCGCGCTCTCTAGAATGATCTCACCATGTCGATCCTTACTCCTGGCGTCATTTCGCCGCGCCGCGACGTACCCGCTTCCATCACTCGTCCGGAATACGTCGGCAAGCCGTCGCCGACGCCGTTCGACGGTTCCTACGTGACGTCGCCCGAGCTGATCGAGAAGATGCGCGTCGCGAGCAAGCTGGCCGCGCAGGCGTTGCAGGCGGTCGGTGCCGCGGCGAAGCCGGGAGTGACCACGGACGAGCTGGACGCGGTCGGCCACGAGTACCTGGTCGAGCGCGGTGCGTACCCGTCGACGCTGGGCTACCGCGGGTACCCGAAGTCGTTGTGTACGTCGGTCAACGAGGTGATCTGCCACGGCATCCCCGACGACCGGCCTCTCGAGGACGGCGACATCGTCAACGTCGACATCACGGCGTACCTGGACGGCGTGCACGGCGACACCAACGCGACGTTCCTGGTCGGTGAGGTCGACGAGGAGAGCCGGCTGCTCGTCGAGCGCACGCGGGAAGCGCTCAACCGCGGTATCAAGGCGGTCAAGCCCGGGCGCCAGGTGAGCATCATCGGGCGCGTGATCGAGTCGTACGCGAAGCGGTTCGGGTACGGCGTGGTGCGCGACTTCACCGGCCACGGCATCTCGACGGCGTTCCACTCCGGGCTGATCATCCCGCACTACGACGACGAGCGGTTCGACGACGTGATCGAGACCGGGATGACGTTCACGATCGAGCCGATGCTGACGCTCGGGACGTACGACTACGACCTGTGGGACGACGGCTGGACCGCCACCACGAAGGACAAGTCGCGTACGGCGCAGTTCGAGCACACGCTGGTCGTCACCGACACCGGCGCCGAAGTACTCACCCTGCCATGACCGTCACGCAGTACGAGGCGGCTCCTTATGAGAGTGGCCACCTCCAAGGCATCCTCGCCATCTGCGAGGCAGAGGACTGGCCAAGCCTTCCCGCCGACCCGGCGCGCGCTCACGCAGTCTTCACCGCCCCCGGCGTGACGACGGTGGTCGCGCTGGACGGCGAGCAGGTCGTCGGTTTCGCCTACTTGCTGAGCGACGGTCACCTCCAGGCGTACTTGTCGCAGATGGCCGTCCACCGCGCCCACCGCCGCAAAGGCATCGGACGGGCGATGATCGAGTACGCCACTCCCCTGACCGGCGCACAACGCGTAGACCTGCTGACAGACACCGCCCAGGACTTCTACACATCCTTCGAGCATCGGATGTTCAGCGGGTTTCGTATCTATCCGTCCTGAGGTCGGAGCGTTCGGAAGAAGTCGGTGATGTCGTCGGCGAGGAGCTCTGGCTCTTCGTGCGCGGCGAAATGACCGCCGCGGGGCATGGTCGTGTACCTGGTGACGTTGTAAGTACGCTCGGCCCAGGCTCGCGGTGGCCGGGTGAGGTCGGCCGGACAAGGCCGTAGCTCAACGTCAGCGGACGCGTGCTTTGCTGATGCTGGTAGGCGCCTTCGGCCGCGGACCAGGCCGCGACCGCGTCGACGTACTCCTGTTCCTCCGGACTGAGCTCGGCCGGATCGTACGAGCGCGGCGCGGCGACCGACGTCACGTGGATGCCGACGACCGACTCCGGATGGGCCTCGGCCAGCCGGGCGGTGATGCCGGCACCGAGGTCCCTCCCGTGCGCCGCGTACCGGTCGAAGCCGAGTTCGTCGTACATGAGGCGATGCCAGAGCTCATGGGTCTGCGGGCCGGTCAGCGAAGGGCGTTGCGGCGCGAGCGGGAATCCCGGCAGCACTGGGACGATCACGGTGAAGGGGCCGAGCGCATCGTCGCCAGTACGCCGATGGCGGGTCAGCCGGCGGGCGAGCTCGACCAGTTCGAGGAACGTGCTCGGCCAGCCATTCGTCAGCACGATCGGCAGAGCGCCGGGGTGCTCACCGTCGAACCGCAGATACGGCAACGACGTACCGTCGAGGACGGAGCTCCACCGGATCCGTCCCCGCCTCCCAGCCCTCCACGGGCCAACGAACCGGCCAGTGCGTACGACGCAACCGAGAACGCAGGTCCTCCAGCTCAGCCTCGCCAACCGTGATCATGCTGAAAAGGTTAGCGTCGTGAAACCTACGCGACGCCGCGCTGGCGCATCGCGAGAGTGGTGCGTTCAGACCGTCGCGAAGGGTGGTGGGCCGGTGGCGGGCTTGTTGGTTGGGGTGGCGCCCCAGACCGCGAAGCGTGCTGCTTCGGCGTAGGTGGCGTCGTCGGCCCGCCAGCGGCTGATGCCGGTGGCTGCGGTGGTGGCTGCAGGCGAGGTCGTCTCATCCCAGGGATCGTCTACCGGGATTGAGGTTTCACGGCCCCGGTTCACAGTGGGCGGATCGGGGCAGGTGGGTGTCGCACCCGAAGGTCCTGGTGCTCGAAGGACTGAGCCTGGTGGTCTGTGGAAGCGAAGGGGTGGTGGGACGGCCCAGGCAGGGCGGGCGACGTGAACGACGCCGTCGGTGACGGCAATGGTCCAGCGGCCGTTGTGCAGGTCGACGTGATGGCGACGGCACAGCAGCACGAGATTCGAGACCTTGGTCTCGCCTCCGTCGAGCCACGACCGCAAATGATGGGCGTCGCACATGATCGGCGGTGCGCCGCAGACCACGCAGCCGCGGTCTCGGGTGTTGAGGGCGCGGCGCATCGCGCGGGTGACCAGGCGTTCGCGGCGGCCGACGTCGAGGGGTTCGGAGTTCGCGCCGAGCACGATCGGGATCACGTTCGCGTCGCACGCGAGGCGCCGGATCGCGGCGGCGGACAGCCCGCCGCTGTACACGGTCTCGCCGATCGCGTCCGCGGTCGCTGCCTGCAGGTCGTGCAGGTCGATCGTCACGGTGATGTTCGCCTTCGCCCCGAACCCAGGCACCCGCTCCCGAACCTCCCCGCCACCCGCCTTACCCATCGCGCCGCCCGAAGCTGCATCCGCTGCGCCGACTGGTGCGCTGCCGGATCTGGCGTTTCCGGCCCATGTTGTGTCCTCGTGAGCGGAGGTTGCGCCAGCCCCAGTCCCAGTCTCCTGGGCGGTGCCGATGTCGTAGGCGGTGGCGGCTGCGGTGAGGGCAGTGGTGAGGGCGTCGGCTTGGCGTTTGTCGCGCGGGCGGGGATCAAGTTCGCCGTCGACGGTCTTGTGGGGGCGAGAGCCGGCGTGGATCAGGGCGCGCAGGAGTTCGGCGTTCTCGTTGGCCAGGTAGCCCTTGAACTTCACGCCGTGGTCTGCCGTGGAGAGGGTCAGCGACTCGCGGTCGTAGGCCTTCAGTTCTTCGGGTTCGGGGCCGTCGGAGTCCAGCAGGTCGCAGATCTGTTTGGCCGCGCTCCGCAGTTCGCCGGATGACAGGTGGGCGGCCATGGCGACGAGTTGTTCCTCGGCGATGTCGAGGTCCTCGACCGGGACGCGTGAGCGGACCCGTTCGAGCGCGGACACGATCGCGACGGCATGCGCCGGCCGCAGCAGCCGAACGTCCTGCGCGGCCTCCCGATCGGCCTCTCGCGGGCTCTCGCTCGCCTCGGTGTCGGAGCTATCGGCCTCGTCGGGGAGGTTGACGCCTTGGGCAAGCGCTGTGTTGACGGCGGCGTACCTGGGAAGCGCTCGGGCCAGCCGTACGTCGCGCCAAGCTTCGGCGCGATCCTGGCGGTACCGGAACGACAACAGCTCGACGCAGTCGCGGACGCCGAGTTCTTGGGCGTAGCCGGTGTTCTCGACGCGCGCGATCAGCTGGAGACGGTCGGCCTGCATCCGGGTGATCTCGGCGTCCAGCGCGTCGAGGGCCGGCAGCAGCTCGCTGTCCGCCAACGACCACACCGGCCGCCCACCCAGAACATCCATGCCTCCAGACTAGACGCACCCTCCGACAGTTTCAAAGCCGAATCCCCTTGTTTTCAAGGCAATTCGTAGGCAGCGAGTTATCCACAGACACGGAAGTCTGTGGATGTTGCCTAAGGCATCTGAGCCGCAAGTTCGTTGGGGGTAGTGGCCGGCTCGGTCGTGCGGGAGGTTCTCCTGGGCTTCTGGCGGTGTCGTTTCAGGCGGTGTCGTTTCAGGCGGTGTCGTTTCAGGCGGGCAGGACTCCCCGGACCACTCGTCGCCTCTTCCCCAGCCATTTCACGGGTTCACCCTCGCCGTTGCCCGTTCCCCGCTTGCATGTGAGCGGTCAAGGGGCGGCAACACGTTTCCCAGCCGCTCCGGGCGCTCGCCGACAGCGCGCGCCGTGGTCGGCACCAGCGAACACGTGGCGACGGGTGGTTCGGGGAGTCCTATCCACCTGAAACACCTGAAACGACCAGCAGAACTCCCCCACACCACCAAGCCGAGCGACAACCCCCGACGACCTTGCGGCGCAGACCACCAAGGCATCGATCGACCCTGCGGCTGTGATGCTCGTACTGCGCCTTCGCGGCGGACGAGGATCAGCGGTTGGAGGCCGTGGTGATGAAGGTGGCCAGGTCGGCGGACTGCTGGATGCGGGATTGGTCGTGGATGTACATCATGTGGCCGGCGGGGTAGTACTTGGTTTCGATGTTGGGGATCAGGTCGGCGGGGATCTGGAGGCGGGCGAGGGTGTGTTCGGTGGCGAAGTACGGGGTCGCGCCGTCGTAGTGGCCGGAGGCGACGTGGACCTTGAGGTGGGGGTTGACGCGCATCGCCTCGGCGAGCTTCTCGGCGACGGTGATCTGCTGGCCCTCGAACTCCTTGAACGACCAGTTCCGCGCGGCGTCCAGGTTGAGGATCTCGTACGGCAGATCGTTGTGGTACCCGAGCTCGACGCGGACGTAGTGGTTGAGCGCCGCGGAGTACGGGCCGGTGATCGCGTTCATCGAGGGGTCGCGGTCCGGCTTCTCCGAACCGTAGTCCGCGTTCCAGCCGGTGAAGCGGCCGTCGAGACGCCCGACCGTCCGGCGGCGTGAGCGCAGCAGTTCGCCGAAGAACCGCTCGTGCTCGATCCGCAGGTTCACGCGGTCGAGGTAGTCCTCGCTCAACCCGGTCAGCGCAGCCAGCCGCGCGACCACCTCGGCGCGGTAGTCCGCCGGGATCCTGTTGCCCTGGGCAAGCGCATTCGGGTACCGCCCGGCCGCGAACCGTTCCGCGTCGGCGAGCAGCTCCTCCAGCGACCGGTCCGGGACCAGCCCGTGGTAGTGGGCGATGGCGGCGTACGTCGGCAGGAACAACGTGTACGGCAGGTCGTTGCCCGGCGAGAAGTCGAGCGTCCCGAACTCGAGCACCGCCGAGATCAGGACGACGCCGTTGAGGTACATCCCGTACCGCTCCTGCAGGTGCGCGGCGAGCCCGGCCGCACGCGTCGTACCGTAGGACTCGCCGGCCAGGAACTTCGGTGACATCCAGCGCCCGTTCCGCGACGTCCACAGCCGGATCACCTCACCGACCGACTCCAGGTCGCGGGTGAACCCGTGGTAGTCCCCCGGCTTCTCCCCCTCGGCAGCGCGGGAGAAGCCGGTCGACACCGGGTCGATGAACACCACGTCGCTGTGCTTCAGCAGCGTCTCGGCGTTGTCGACGATCGAGTACGGCGGGGGTGCGAGCTCACCGACGTCGCCCGAGACCACGCGCCGGGGTCCGAGCAGACCGAGGTGCAGCCAGATGCTCGACGACCCCGGCCCGCCGTTGAACGCGAAGGTCACCGGCCGGTCCGCGGCCGCGGCGTCGTCGAGCGTGTACGCGGTGACGAACACCTCGGCCTTCGGCTGCAACCCGTCGAACTTGCCGTCGGTGTACACCTCCTGACGGAGCACCACCCGCCCGGTCGTCGCCGTGTACCGCAACTCCTGCCCGTCGATCGTCAGGCTGTGCTGCGTGGTCACCAGGTCGTCGACCGGCTTGATCGGCTTCGTCGCCTTCGTCTCCGCGGCGGCGTGGGTGTCGCCGTGCTCCTCGTTCGCCATGCGGAGCACCTTAATCGACGCGTGATCAGACCTTCACGGCACCAGGGCGGCCGTCCTCGACGACGAAGGACGCATAGGTGTACTGCGGGGCGTCGGCGCGGCTCACCGTGGTGACCATCCGCAGGTCCGTGCGGAACTCCGAGCGGTCGATCGTGCAGCGCACATAGCCGCGCCGGTCGCCGTCGAAGAACTTGATGTGCGGGTTGTACTTGATCATCGGCCCGTAGTACGGCCCGTAGACCTCGCCGTCGCCGTTGCTCGTCAGCGAGGTGCCGACGAACTCGGTGGCCACCACCGGCGTCCCTTCGCGGTCGAAGTCCGCGTGGATGTCGTTGACGAAGGTGGAGTGCCAGTCGCCGGTGACGACGACCGGGTTGCGCGTCTCCGCCTGCTTCCACGCCTCGATCAGCCGCTGGCGGGCGCCCGGGAATCCGTCCCACGCGTCATGCCAGAGCAGGTCGCCCGCGGCGCCGTCGTGGTCGAGCCGGCCGAGCATCACGTTGCTCGCGAGCACGTCCCATTGCGCGCGCGACCGTTGCAGGCCGTCGTACAGCCACTGCTCCTGGGTCCGGCCGAGCATCGTGATCGACGGGTCGTAGGCGTCCTCGCAGGCGTCGGCCTCACCCCAGCCGCACGGCGGGACGCTGCGGTACTGCCGGCCGTCGACCACGTCGAACTGGGCGAGATCGCCCCACTGCAGCCGCCGGTAGATTCGCGGACCTTCACCGGCCGGCCGGGCGGGTCGTCGTACCGGCTGGTGCTCGTACCACGCCTGGTACGCCGCAGCACGCAACGCGGAGATGTCACCCTCGTACTGCGACTGCGTGTTGGCGTAGTCGTTCTGGACCTCGTGGTCGTCCCAGGTCACCATCCACGGGAAGCGGGCGTGGGCGGCCTGAAGGTCCGGATCGCTCTTGTACAGCGCGTATTGCATGCGCCAGCGGTCCACGTCGCGCGGAGCAGCCTGCAACACGGCCGGTACCGGCGTCTTGCGGTAGCCGCCGTCGGACGGGATGCCACCCTCGTAGACGTAGTCGCCGAGGTGCAGGACCAGATCCAGGTCCTCCTCTGCGAGATGCCGCAGGGCCGAGTAGTACCCACTCGACCACTCCTGGCAGGACGCGAACGCGAACTTCACCGCGGCGTTCCGGCCGGTGCGCACGGGCGCGGTCCGGGTCCGTCCGGTGGGCGACACGTCGGAGCGGTAGCGGAACCGGTAGAACCACTCGTGGTCGGGCGCCAGTCCCTCCACCTCGACGTGCACCGAGTGGGCGAGCTCGGGCAGCGCCCACGTCGTACCGGTCCGCACGACTCGCCGGAAGCCCGCGTCGAGCGCGACCTGCCACTCCACCGGCACCTTGGTTGCCGGCATCCCGCCGCCGGGGACGAACTTGTCCGGCACGAGGCGGGTCCACAGCACGACGCCGGTCGACGTCGGGTCCCCACTGGCCACGCCGAGGGTGAACGGGTAGTTCCCGCCGGCCGGACGTGGGGTGGCGTTCGCCGGCCCCACCGGGAGCTGCGCGAGGGCCGCCAGCGAGGCGACACCTCCGACGGCACCGAGGAACTTGCGACGATCGAGGTCTGCTCTGGGCGGTGTCATGCCGGCACGCTAACGCCGGCTGGTGACATCCAGTCGACCTGCGAGTGTCGCAACGGCGGCCCGGACCGGCGACCTCGATAGCCTCGGTCCATGGCGACGATTCTGCACATCGCGTTCGTGGACCAGTGGGAGGCCGCGGTCGAGGCCGGCTGCTACCGGTGGTCGACGCGCGGGAAGAGCCTCGACGACGGTGCGACGTTCATCCACGCCTCCCGCCCCGAGCAGGTCGCGATGGTCGCGAACTTCGCGTACGACGACGTGGACGAGCCGCTCTGCCTGCTGGTGATCGACACCGCGCGGCTGGTGTCCGCGCTGTGCGACGAGGACCTGGACGGGACCGGGATGAGCTTCCCGCACATCTACGGGCCGTTGAACCTGGACGCGGTGGTCGACGTACGCCCGTACCACCGCGGCCCGGACGGGCTGTGGCCGGAGGTTCTGCCGGACGCCGTGTCCTGAGCGTGCCGTATCCTGGAGGCCGGAACGGGTCGGTCGGGCGATCGCGTCGTCCTTTGCAGAGGGCGCCGAGGAAAGTCCGGACTCCACAGGGCAGCGTGGTGGGTAACGCCCACCCGGGGTAACCCGCGGGACAGTGCCACAGAGAACAGACCGCCAGCGGCTCCGATGAACCCCGTGGTTCACCGGAGTGCGGGTGAGGGTGAAACGGTGGTGTAAGAGACCACCAGCTGCGCAGGTGACTGCGGAGGCTAGGTAAACCCCACGTGGAGCAAGGCCAAGAAGGGCGGTGGGAAACCACCACCCGCGCGAGCGTTCGAGGGCTGCCCGCCCGAGCTCGCGGGTAGGCCGCTGGAGGTGCCCGGCAACGGTCACCGTAGATGGATGATCGCCACCACAGAATCCGGCTTACAGACCGGCCCGTTCCCTCCACACACTGTACGTCGCCCGCCGATGGCGACAGCAGGCTGCTCCTGTCGTCTTACGATGAAGAGATCGAGGGCCTGGGTGCTCGGTACCGGATAGGTATTTGTTGCCCCTAGCACCTACCTCGAAGGACGGAGCAAGCCGCCCGACAGGTGACGTGGGACAGGAGATCAGATGAGCCGAGGAGAGGCCGGGCTGGCTTGGTTGGCGGGGCTACTCGAGGGTGAGGGGTACTTCGGCACGATCAACAGTCATGTCGCCGGTAAGATCTACCGGTACCCGCGCGTCGGCGTGACGATGACGGATCGCGATGTGGTCGAGCGGGTGGCAGACATGTTCGGCTTGAAGGTCACGTCGATCCGCCCGAAGCCTCCCTCGAAGCTGATGCAGTATCGGTTCACGCTGACAGGCGCTCGCGCGGCACAGTTGATGGTTGACCTGCGTCCGATGCTGGGTGTCCGTCGACAGTCGCAGATCGACGCGGTGTTGGCGGAGTACAGCATGGCCGAAGACACCGCCGTCCGACGTGCGCGCTCGAACCGTGAGGCAGCTCTGAGGAGATACGGGCACGCCGAGCAGGCTCCACCCGCCGACGACCCACAAATCAGCGCGATCGCGCAACAGGCGCAGGATCATCACCAGGCTCTGTGCGTGTCCGAGTCGACAGGTCGGTTTCACAAGGACCAGCGGGACCGACTGATCAAAGCGCTGCGCGCCGAGGATCCGCAGCGATGGACTTATCCGGCGCTGGCAGCTGCGATTGGCTGTTCACCAGCGTCGATCGCCGCCGCTGTCAGAGGACGTGTCTCCTGACGGTGGTCGTCCCTGGACAAGTCGGCACGCCCTGCTGAGTTTGCTCCTAGGCAACGAATCGGCACCGATCCTGCGCCACATCGGGACTGATGTCGCAGTTCCCGCGCATGCAGGGTGAGAAACTGGCGGTATGAGGCGGGTGCGGACTGGTGTGGTGATCCTGCTTCTGGTCGCGTTGCTCGGTGGGGCCGGGTATGTCGGCTGGGTGCTGGTGCAGCGGTCTGAGCCGGTTTCGCTGCCGGAGACGACCGGCAGCTTCCAGGTGGGGCGACGGACCTTCGAATGGACGGATACGCCGCGCCGCGACCCGTACGTGAACGGGCCGCGGCGGCTCGCCGTCTGGCTCTGGTACCCGGTCGCCAAGGAAACCACCGGCCAGCACGTGCAGTACGCCCCGGACGAGTGGAGCGGCCTCCACCTCAAGGCGCCGGCCTCGGTGTTCCAGGGACCGTTCGACATCCTCCAGGACCGCGCCCTCGACCGGGTCGCGGTCGCCCCAGGCAGGTTCCCGGTCGTCGTCCTGATGCCGGGCATGGGCCTGTCCGCGCCCATGTACGCCGCCCTCGCCGAGGAGCTCGCCAGCCACGGCTACCTGGTCGCGGGCGTCACGCCGACCTACAGCGCGAAGCTCACCGTGCTCGGCGGACACCCCGTCGAGAGCAAACCTGAGGCGAGTCCGTCGAACCTCGGCGACGGCAGTGAGGGCTCCCAGCAGGCCGGCGACAGCCTCGTGAAGGTGTGGGCCGCCGACGCACGGTTCGCGGCCGGCATGGTCGCCAAGGAGCTGCCGAACTCGGTCCAGTCCGCGGTCGGACCGTCGTACGTCGGCCACTCCTTCGGCGGCGCCGCGTCACTCGAGGCCTGCCGGCTGGACCAACGGTGCGCGGCAGCGGTCGACCTCGACGGGATGCAGTTCGGCGAGGTGGTGCAGAAGGGGGTGAAGGCGCCGATGCTGCTACTCGGCGCCGACGACTCCTGCATCACCAGCGTGTGCGGGCCGGACGCCGGGAACGACGCGGCCCGCGACCGCGCCATCTCGTTGCTCAAGGCAAGCAGTGGAACGTCGTGGTGCGCCACCATCCCCGGCACGCGGCACTTCAACTTCACCGACTACGGCGTCTACTACCTGGCCTACCCGCTGCGGAAGTACCTCCCGCTCGGCACCGCCGGCCCGCGGCACGCTCTGACCGTCACGAACGGGTACGTCACCACCTTCCTCTCCCACGCGATCTACAAGACGGCAGCACCCGGCGCGCCGGCCTGCAAGTCCTAGAGATCCAGCTCGTACGTCTGTCCGATCAGCCCTTCGCCCCACATCTCGTGCACTTCGGAAGTGGTCAGCCGGAATCCGCGCGCCAGGTAGATGTGCCGCGCGGCGACCAGCGGCTCGTTCGTCCACAGCACCATCCGCTTGTACCCGGCCGAGCGCGCGAACTCCAGACACGTGTCGACCAGCTCGCCCCCGAGCCGTAGTCCCCGCGCGGACGGCGTCACCAGGAGCAGCCGCAACTGTGCGGTCGTCTCGTCCGGCCCCCGCACGCAGAAGATGCTGCCGGCCCGCTCACCGTCCACCTCGGCGATCCACGCGGCCTCGCGCTCGTCGTCGTGGTCGGTCGCGTACGCCGCCACGATCTGTGCGATCAGCGCCTCGTACGCCGGGCCCCAGCCATACTCCGCCGCGTAGATCTCCGCGTGTGAGAGCACCACCCACCCGAGGTCCCCGGGCTGCCCCAGCTTCCTGATCAGTTTCGTCATCAACCCTACCCGCTCTACTGACACGACTGTTTCAGTAAGCGATACTAGCCCCGTGCCGACCACGAAGCCAGTGCCGAATTCGAAAGCGGGCCCGTCCGCGCGCCAGCAGGAACTGCTCGAGCGGGCGTACGCGTACTCGCTCACGCACGGCCTGGCCGACCTGTCGCTGCGCCCGCTGGCGACCGCGATCGGCTCCAGCCCGCGCGTGCTGCTGTTCCTGTTCGACAGCAAGGACGGCCTGATCCGCGCCCTGCTCGCCCGCGCCCGGGCCGACGAGCTCGAACTGCTCCGGCAGATCGAGCAGGGGTACGACGAACCGCCCGGACTGACCGTGATCGCGCGGGAGCTGTGGACCTGGCTGGCCGCCCCGGAACGGCGACCGCTGATGATGTTCTGGGTCGAGGCGTACGGCCGCTCGCTGGTCGCTCCGGACGGACCGTGGACGGACTTCGCGCGCTCGACGGTCGACGACTGGCTCGAGCTGCTCGAGGCGAGCGAGCCCGACCAGAGCGCTGCGCGACGTACCGCAGTACTGGCGATGCTCCGCGGCGCCCTGATCGACCTGCTCGCGACCGGCGACCTCGACCGCACGACCGCGGCGGTCGAGGACTACCTCGCCGAGTAGCTAGCCGACCAGCTCGAAGGACACGCTCCGCTTGGCGATATCGGCCTCGACGAGCTTGACGCGGACCCGTTGGCCGAGCGGCAGCGCCGTACCGGTGACGCGGCCCTCGATCGCGAACTTGCTGAGCGCGACGATGCCGCGGGCGTTCTCCTTCTCGTCCACGTCGGTGATCACACCGTCGAACTCGGCGCCGACCTGGTCCGCGACCAGCCCCGCCTCGACCATGCTGACGATCGACCGCTCGTACGCGTGCGCGCGCCGGTCCGCCTCGTCCATGATCTTCGGAAGGTCGTCCATCGACTCCCGGACCCACGCCGGCACCTCGGTCCCGGCCGAGAGCGCGACGCAGATCTCGCTCGTCCACCGGTCCACCAGCCGTCGCAGCGGAGCGGTGACATGGGCGTACTCCGCCTTCATCGCGGCATGCTGTGGCTGCTCCGGCACGCTGCCGTCGAAGGCCGTGTACCCCGCGCCGCGGAAGAGCACGGTGCAGGCGGCGAGCATCGCCGCGTGGGCCGGCTCCGACGGGTCGAGCCCGTGGATGAACTCGGCGTACGTCGTCTCCGCGGGCCACTCGATGCCGAGCGCCTTGGCGGTGTTGCCGAGCTTGCGCCGCAGGTCGTCGTGCGACTCGGGCAGCGTGCGCAGGATGCCGATCTTGCCCTTCAGCATCAGCTGCGCGGCGGCCATGCCGGTGAGCAGGGAGATCTGTGCGTTCCAGCCCTCGACCGGCAGCGGTGCCCGGAACTCCAGGCCCCAGCCGTGGTTGGAGGTGACGACCTCCTGGTCCGGGATCGGCAGGTTCACGCCGCCGCGTTCGAGTTCATGCTGCTCACGGAGCTTGCCGACCTCGCGGAGCAGTTGCAGCGACTCCGGCGCCGTACCCGCGTCGAGGTCCTTCTGGACGCCGGCGTAGTTGAGCTTGGCCCGGGACTTCACCAGCGCACGCTCGCAGGTGACCCCGGTCATCTCACCGGACGCGTCGAGTGTGATCGTCCACAGCAGTGCGGGGCGGACCTGGTCGGGCAGCAACGACGCGGCGCCCTCGGAGAGCTCCGGCGGGTGCAGCGGGGTCCGCTTGTCCGGCGCGTACAAGGTCTCGCCGCGACGGCGCGCCTCGGTGTCGATCGGGTCGCCGGCCTGCACGAACGCGGCCACGTCGGCGATCGCGTAGTGCACGGTGAAGCCGTCGCCGGCACGCTCGATGTGCAGCGCCTGGTCGAGGTCCATCGAGTCCGGCGGATCGATCGTCACGAACTCGATGTCGCTCCGGTCGAGCGCCGGGAGCCGGGCGTTCGCGGCCGCTGCCTCCGCGGCGGCGGTGACCTCGGGCGGGAACCCGTCCGGAACCTCCAGCTCCCGTCGGATGTCCTGCAACGACGCCCGGAAGACCTCCGGCACGGCCTCGGCGAAATGAACCCTCTGCAGCGGCATGGGGTCAGACTAGCGAGGGTTGCACGTTGAAGGAGCGGAGCGACGCCAGGCCGTCGGCGTACCAGTGGGCCTCGGTCAGCGTTCCGGGGCGGAGTTCCATCCGGAAGATCGAGGCCATCGGGGCCTGGAGCACCGAGCGGACCATCAGCTTGATCGGCGTCACGTGGGTGACGACGAGGACCGATTTGCCCGGGTACCGCGCCAGCAGCCCGTCCCGCGCCGACCGCGCCCGCCGGGCGCACGCGTCGAACGACTCGCCACCGGGCGGCGCGACACTCGTCGACTCCAGCCAGGCGTTCAGCGCGTCCGGCCACTTCTCCTGGACCTCGGCGAACGTGTGCCCGTCCCAGTCACCGAACGAGCACTCCACCCATCCCTCGTCCACGACCGCGCTCAGCCCGAGCCGCTCGCCGACCGCGGCCGCCGTCTCGCGCGTCCGCCGCATCGGCGACGTCACGATCGCGTCGATCCCGCCGTGCCTGGCCAGGTACGCCGCCGCGGCCGCCGCCTGCTCCTGCCCGGTGTCGCTCAACGCCGGGTCGTCCCCGCCCGAACCGGAGAACCGCTTCTCGACGGTGTGCACCGTCTCGCCGTGCCGCAGGAAGAACAGTTGCGTCGGCGGCTCGGCCGAGGCACCCCATCCGCGCATCGCCTTCTGCTGGTCCGACGCGGCCGGCGCCGGCGTCGCGGTGGTCGGCGCGGTTTCCGGCTGCAGCGGGATCGGTACGCCGTCCAGCGCGTTGTTCGCCAGGGCGTCCGCGGCCGCGTTCTGCGCCCGCGGCACCCACGTCCACTCGGTCCCGAACGGCGCCAGCCCCTGCGCCTTGATCGCCAGCGGCTGCAGGTCCGGATGCTTGATCTTCCAGCGGCCGGCCATCTGCTCGATGACCAGCTTGGAGTCCATCCGTACTTCGATCGAGGCCTCCGGCGCGTACTCCGCGGCGAGTTCGAGACCCGCGACCAGTCCGGAGTACTCCGCGACGTTGTTGGTCGCGATCCCGAGCGTCCTGCCCTGCTGCGCGATGACCTTCCCGCTGACCGGGTCGCGCACCAGCGCGCCGTACGCCGCCGGTCCCGGGTTGCCCCGCGAGCCACCGTCGGCCTCGACGATGACGTGGCTGTAGCTCATACCGCGCTCTCCGACGTACGGACGAGGATGCGTCCGCACTCCTCGCACCGCAGTACGGCGTCCGGCGGGGCGGCCTTGAAGCGGGTCAGGTCGGAGGGAGCGAGCTCCATCCGGCAGCCCATGCAGCGCTTGCCGACCAGGGGCGCGGCGCCGATCCCGCCGTTGCGCTCCCGCAGTCGCTGGTACTGCGTGATCAGCGGCTCCGGCAGCTCGGCGGCGATCGCGGTGCGCTGGTCGGCGACGCCGGCGCGCTGTTCGTCGAGCTCCTTCAGCGCCGCGTCGCGACTGGTCTCGAGCTCGGACTGGCGGCCGGCGAAGGCCTCGGCGCGGGAACGCAGGCCGGCCTGCACCGCCTCGGCGGCCTCGAGCTTCTCCATCACCTCGAGCTCGGCGTCCTCCAGGTCGGAGATCCGCCGCTCGAGCGAACCGATCTCGTGCTGCAGGTTCTCCAGGTCGCGCGGCGAAGTGACCTGGCCGGAGTCGAGCCGCTGCTGGTTGCGTGCCCGGCGCTGCCGGACCTGCTCGACGTCGGAGTCGGCCTTCTTCTGCTCGCGCTGCAGGTCACTGACCTCGGTGTCCGCGGTGACCAGCTCGCGGTCGACCACGGACTTCTCGGCGAGCAGCTCCTTGAGCGCCTGGTGCTCGGGAAGGGAGGCGCGCTTGTGCGCGATCTGATCAAGCTGCAGGTCGAGATCCTGCAGGTCCAGCAAGCGGCGTTGGACGGCGGGCTCGGCGTTCAGAGTCGGCTCCTTCAAGTCGGGATCGGCGCGCTCAGATCCGCAGGGTCCATGCGTCTGTGCAGAGCGTTGAGATGTGAGTGTCCACGGTACTGCCTCGGGCCGCCAGTCCTTCGCGCAGGAGGCGGTCGGCAGCGGCCAGCCACGGCCACTCACTGGCCCAGTGTGCGACGTCGACCAGCACCGGGTCGCCGTACGCCCGGGCCTCGGTCGCCGGATGGTGCCGCAGGTCGGCCGTCAGGTAGGCGTCCACGCCGGCCGCGCGGACCCGGTCGAACTCCGAGTCGCCCGCTCCCCCGACCACCGCGACGGTCTCGATCGTCCGGTCCAGGTCGCCGGACACGCGCACACCGTGCTCGGTCCGCGGCAGGCTCTCCGCCACCAGTCGCGCGAAGTCCGCGAGCGGCAACGGCTCCGCGAGTACGCCGATCCGCCCGCCGCCACGCTCGCTCGGCAGCGAGGCGAGCTCGTAGATGTCGTACGCCGGTTCCTCGTACGAATGCGCCGCGACCAGCGCCTCGACGACCGCCCGGCGCCTGCGGCGCGGCAGGAGCATCTCGATCCGGTTCTCCGGCACGACCTCGATGTCGCCGACGCGGCCGATCGCCGGGTTGGCGCCGTCGAGCGGCCGGAACGTTCCTTCGCCGGTCCCGCTCCAGGCGGCGCGTTCGTAGTCGCCGATCTGTCCGGCGCCGGCCTTCGCCAGCGCGTCGAGCATCGCCTGCGTCTCCGCGACCGGGACGAACACGACGACCTTGTCCATCGGCTCGGACGGCATCGCCTTCAGCGGCCGCGTGTCCCGCAGCCCGATCGCTTCGGCGAGCGCGTCGCTGACACCGGGGTTCGCGTTGTCGGCGTTCGTATGGCACACGTGCAGCGCGACGCCGGCGCGGATCAGGTCGTGGACCACGCGGCCTTTCGGAGTCGTCGAGGCGACACTGTTCACACCGCGCAACAGCAACGGGTGATGCGTGACGAGCAGATCGAAGCCGCCCTCGATCGCCTCGTCGACCACCTCTCGCATCGGGTCGACGGCGAACAGGATCCGGCGTACCTCCTGGTCCGGGTCCCCGGTCACCAGACCGACCGCGTCCCAGGACTCCGCCCACGCGGGGTCGTAGAGCCGGTCGAGTACGCCGAGCACGTCAGCAAGCGTCGTCACCCGCTTATCCTGACATTCCGCACGTGGCACGGATCGTGACGGGGGCAACCGCCCGTTGCCCCCGTCACGTCCATGTCCGCCGGTACGGGTGCGAGCGTGGCGTGCGGCCGCCCCGCCGCATCCACCACAGCAGCCCGCACCGGCGGGGACGCCCCGGTCGCAGGGGGAGGACCGTCAGCAGACGGTTCGACCGGAGCGCGTTCGGTTGGCCCAGACAGGGCCCAGACGGGGCCTGGACAGGGCCTAGATCAGCCAGGCCGTGGTGTCGCTCGGCAGCTTCTCGCCCTCGAGCGGGCCGCTGGACAGCACGACCGCCGCGTCGGGCAGCTCGACCGGAGCCGCGCCGAAGTTCGTCACGGACTGCCAGCCGCCGGAACGGATGAAGTGCAGGACGTTCTCGGACTGGTCGACCCAGGTGAGCGAGCTTCCGGTGCGCAGACTCCGCCGCACGGCGAGCGCCTTGCGGTACAGGCTCAGCGTCGAGTCCGCGTCGTCCTGCTGCGCCTCGACGGAGTACGCCCCGAACCACTTGGGCTGCAGCAGGTGCGAGCCTCCCGTGCCGAACCCGAAGGACAGGCCGCCGACGGTCCACGGGATCGGCACGCGGCAACCGTCGCGGCCCTTCTCGGCACCCTTCGAGCGGAAGTACGCCGGGTCCTGCAGGTTCGCGGCCGGCAGCTCGCCGACCTCCTGCAGACCGAGCTCCTCACCCTGGTACAGGTACGCCGAGCCGGGGAGCGCGAGCATCAGCAGCGTGGCGGCACGAGCCCGCCGCAGGCCGAGCGCGACGTCCACTGTCGGCTCGGTGCCGTTGCTCAGCAGCCAGTCCTTGCCGTCCTGCCAGCCGCCCTTCGGGTTCTTCGGCAGGCCGTAGCGGGTGGCGTGCCGGACGACGTCGTGGTTCGAGAACACCCACGTCGACGACGACCCGTTCTCCTCGGCGAACGCGAGATTCTCCTCGATCACCTGGCGGAACTTCTCGTACTCGAAGTCGGCCTGGAGCAGGTCGAAGTTGAACGCCTGCCCGAGCCCGTCGGCGCTCGCGTACCGCGCCCGGCGAGCCGCGGGCACGAACGCCTCGGCGACCGCGGACCGCGGCGGGTCGTAGCTGTTCAGCAGCTTGCGCCAGTCCTTGTAGATCTCGTGGACACCGTCCTGGTCCCACAGCGGGTGCTTGCCGTTGGACTCCGACTGGCGCGGCAGCGTGGTCTTCGACGGGAACGGCTCGGTGAGGTCCTTCACCAGCGCGTGCGCGACGTCGACGCGGAAGCCGTCCACGCCGCGGTCGGACCAGAACTTCAGCGTGTCCAGGAAGTCCGCGCGGACCTCGGGGTGCTCCCAGTTCAGGTCGGGCTGCTCGGCCGCGAACAGGTGCAGGTACCACTGGCCGTCGTCGGTCTGCGCCCAGGCGGAGCCGCCGAACACCGAGTCCCAGTCCGACGGCGGCTGGTCGGGCGCGCCGTCCGGGCCGTCGCGGAAGATGTACCGGTCGCGGGCCGGGTGCCCCTTGGCGGCCTCGAGCGCCTCGACGAACCACTCGTGCCGATTCGACGTGTGGTTCGGGACGATGTCGACGATCAGCTTGATGTTCTCCGCGTGCAGCGCCTCGATCAGCTGGTCGAAGTCCTCCAGCGTCCCGAGCCGCGGGTCGACGTTGCGGTAGTCGTCCACGTCGTACCCGCCGTCGGCCAGCGCGGAGGGGTAGAACGGACTCAGCCAGACCGCGTCGATGCCCAGCGCCACCAGGTACGGGACTCGACTGATGATGCCGGGCAGGTCACCGACGCCGTCGCCGTTGGAGTCGGCGAAGCTGCGCGGATAGATCTGGTAGACGACGGCCTGGCGCCACCAGTCGGGATCGGTGGTCTGCGGAGTGGTCACGATGCCTCACACGGAAGTCTGTTGGTAACCCGGCGTTTATATATAGGCTCTAAATTTAGAATCTGCATGTATTCTGCGTGCGGTACGACGACCAGGTCAAGGGGCTTTCATGGCGAAACCACCGGCTACCCCGCCGACCGCCACCCCGACGATGTTGCGACGGGTGAACGCGGGCAAGGTACTCGGCGTGCTCACCCGCGCCCGGGTGATGACAGGAACCGGCCTGATCGAGGCCACTGGTCTCACCCGCGCGACGGTGCACGCCGTCTGCAACGACCTGATCTCGATGGGCTGGGTGGTCGAGCTCGACCCCGGCCGGACGTCGGTCGGGCGGCCGTCGCGGCGGTTCGAGTTCAACAGCCACGCGGGATACGTGCTCGGCATCGACATCGGCGCCGCGAAGACGACCGTGCTGGTCTCCGACCTGCGCGGCGAGACCGTCGCCAAGGCCGGACGCTCGGCGGCCGGGGTGAAGACGCCCGGCGAGCGGACCGGCATCGTGCACGAGACCGTGGTCGAGGCGCTGGCGTCCGCGGGGGTGTCGGACGCGCAGGTCCTCGCCGCGGGCGCCGGGGTCGCCGCGCCGGTCGACCGGGACGGGAACATCCTGGTCGACGACGAGTTCTGGCGGCGCTTCGACACCGGCCTGTCGGACCGGCTGACCGAGCTGCACGGCTGGCCGGTGCTGCTGGAGAACGACGCCAACCTGGCCACGCTCGGCGAGCACTGGCGGGGCGAGGCCCGCAACGTCGACGACCTCGTGGTGCTGCTGGCGGGCGAGCGGTTCGGCTCCGGACTGATGGACTCCGGGCGGTTGCTGCACGGCAGCCGCGGCGGGGCCGGCGAGATGGTGTTCCTGAAGCTGGTCGAAGGCGTTGGGGACACCCACGGTATTGCGCGGATCGCCCGGGAGAACGGTACGGCGGCCGTCGCCGACCCGGGCGTGGAGACGTCGCTGCGGAGGCTGGCGACAAACGGCGAGGTGACCGCCGTGCAGGTGTTCCGCGCGGCGGCCGACGGCGACAAGGTTGCCCAGGGCATCCTTCACGAGATCGCCGACCGCACCGCCCGCGTGGTCGCCACCCTCGGCACCCTGTTCAACCCCGAGCTGGTCGTCCTCGGCGGCGCGGTCGCCGAAGCCGCGGCCGCCCTGCTCCCCGACCTCCGGGCGCAACTGGCCAGCTACACCAGCACTCCCCCACGCGTAGCCGTCTCATCCCTGGGCGACGCCATCGTGTCGGTCGGCGCCGTCCGCCACGCCCTCAACTACGTGGAACAACACGCCCTCGACCTCGAACTCGCCTGCCGCCCCACCTGACACCACCGCCCGCCTTTCGTGGGTTGACCCACCAGATGCAGGGTTTGCGGCCGATATACAGGACGTAAACCCTGCATCTCGGACGTAGACCCACGAGATGTTCAGGTGTCCGGAGGGCTCGGCGGGCAGGCGTGGAGGTCCTGGTACGTCTCAGCGGGTCAGCTGACGGGCGATCGCCTCCAGGACGATGACGTTGCGACCCGACGTCGTGGCGGACGGGACGCCGGCCGGCACCAGCGCCTGGTCCTCGGGGATGCCGGTGCAGAGCACGAAGACGTTGTCGGGGTGACCTTCGACCAGGTGCGTGAGGGCTGCGCGCATCCACGGCGTACGTCCGGCGTCCTGGACCGCGATCACCAGCGGGCGGCCCTGGGCGGCCTTGGCGGCGCCCGCGATCGCGTCGGTTTCGGGCCGGGCGTCGTCGGAGAGGTGGTGTTCGCCGCGCAGTACGACGCCGTCGGCGCCCGGCGCGACGCGGGTGAAGATCTCGGGCAGCCCGGAGAAGTACGGGTTCCAGGCCGGGTGCAGCCCCTGGGTGAGGTCGATGACGTACGGCGTCGCGCCCAGCGCGGGGAACGTCTGCCCGGTCACCACCCGCTCCGCCACCTCGCGGATCGGCGCACCGTCGAGACCCGGCTGGCGGGTGCGCTGACCGAGTGACGCGGCGAGCGCCCGGACCCGGGCGGCGGCATCCGCGACGCGCTCGGCGGGGAGCGTGCCGTTGCGCACCGCCTCGACCACGCGGGCAGTCAGCGCGTGCGGGTCCGCGGTACCGACCGCGATCATCGCAAGGTCGGCACCGGCCCCGATCGACGCGACCGCCGCGTCCTCGATCGAGCGGTTCCTGGTGATCGCCTGCATCTCGAGCGCGTCGGTGGTGATGACACCGGTGAAGCCGAGCTCCTCGCGCAGCAGGCCGGTCAGCAGCCGGTGCGAGAGGGTGGCGGGCTGGTCGTCGTACGCCGAGAAGACGACGTGCGCGCTCATCACGACGTCGGCGCCCGCGGCGATGGTCGCGCGGAACGGGGCGAGCTCCACGTCCCGGACCTCCTCGACCGAACGGTCGACCCGCGGGAGGTCGGTGTGCGAGTCGACGGACACGTCGCCATGCCCCGGGAAGTGCTTCGGGCAGGCGGCGATACCGGCGTCGTGGACACCCTCGACGAACGCCACCCCGTGCCGCGACACCACCTCCGCCGTCCGGCCGAAGGAGCGGGTGGAGATGATCGGGTTGGCGGGGTTGCTGTTCACGTCGACGGACGGCGCGAGCATCAGGTCGATGCCGAGCGAGGCCAGGGTGGCGGCCGCGTCCCGGGCCGCGGCGCGGGTCAGCTCGACGTCGTCCAGGTCGCCCAGCAGGCGCGGGGACGCCAGCGGCCACGGGTTCGCCGGGGCCAGATGACTGAACTCGCCGCCCTCGTGGTCGATCGCGATGATCAGGTCCGGCCGCTCGGCCCGCAGTACGGCGGTCAGCGCCGCCACCTGCTCGGCGTCCGCCACGTTCCGGGTGAACAGGATGACCGCCCCGAGCCCACCGGCGACCGCCCGCCGCAGGGCGTCCGGCGCCGTCGTCCCGGTAAAGCCGACGACCAGCGAGCCGGCCGCGTCACGATCCAGTTGATCAGTCATTGCCCCACCCTCTCGCAGGGCCGGGTCCGTGCGCCAGCCATCACGGACTGCTAATCATTAGCGCCTCCGGAGGCCCTTGAGGGGCATCGTTGTCAGGCGCTGTCATGGCAGTTCACTGCCGTCTTCCTGCGCGTTTTCCGTGATTACCTCGAATCACCTCTGTCTGTTCGGGCCGACTACGGATAACGTTGTCTCTCGACCTTGACCGCCCTGACCGGGGGGACGATGAGCCACGACACAGCGGTGGCACGGGAGACCGTGCTGGGAATCGACATCGGCGGCACGAAGATGGCCGCCGCTTTGGTGTCCGCCGACGGCACGATTCTCACCGGTGACCGGATCCCTACCCCGTCCGGCGGCGCCGACGAGGTGTTCGCCGCGCTCGGCGGGCTGATCGACCGCGTCCGCGGTGACGCGTCCCCGCTCGCCGTCGGCATCGGCTCCGCCGGCCCGCTCGACCAGCAGCACGGACTGGTCTCCCCGGTGAACATCCCCGGCTGGCGCAACTTCCCCCTCGGCGACCGGGTCCGGGCACTCAGCGGCGACGTCCCCGTGGCGCTCGGGCTCGACGGGCACTGCTTCGCGCTCGGTGAGTTCTGGAGCGGCGCGGGCCGGGGTGCGCACACGCTGCTCGGAATCGTGGTGTCGACCGGCGTCGGCGGCGGCCTGGTCGTCGACGGCAAGCCGCTGCTCGGGCAGTCGGGCAACGCGGCGCACATCGGTCACGTGGTGATCGACCAGGCCGGCGAAGCGTGCGCGTGCGGGTCGTACGGCTGCGTCGAGGCGTACGCCAGCGGCCCGCGGATGGTCGCCCGCGCGCAGCGCAGCGGCTGGCGGACGGGCGAGGACGTGGACGCCGAAGTACTGGCCGCCGACGCCGCGGCCGGGGACGAGTTCGCGCTGGCCGCGTTCGACGACGGGGCGCAGGCGCTGGCCGCGGGGATCGTGGCGACGGCGGTCACCGTCGACCTGACCACGGTCGTGATCGGCGGCGGGGTCGCGAAGGCCGGGCCGGTGCTGTTCGACCCGGTGCAGGCGTGGGTGAAGCGGCTGGCACAGCTGCCGTTCGTCACGGACCTCACCGTGGTGCCCGCGCAACTGGACAACGCCGGCCTGCTGGGTGCGGCTCACCAGGCATGGGCCACGCTGCGCTGATCTAGAGCCTGATCTGCGGTTTTGCCCGCGGCCGGTGCGTATTGGCCTGGTACGCACAGTTCCGGTCGTCCGGAAAGGGTTCTCTCGCGCACCTTTGCGCAATTTTTACGAATCTCGGCGATTCGTGTAACGACCGCCACGTTTGTAGCGATTCAACGGGTGGATGGGGTGGGGGCACCGTCATCCACGGCCGGTCGAGGGGGCTCGGACCGGACGGTAAGCGGTCGATCAAGGGGGCTTGGATCGACCGGACACGTGAGCGGCGGGTGAGGCGACTCCCCGCCGCAATCGTGTGACCCGCAGGTCGGAACCACCATGCCGTCGGCAACGTCCGACCGATTCGAGCACGTTCGATCCCGTGGAGGGATGGGATCGAACGCGGGTTCTGCACCGTGAACGGCGGACGGTGGCCGTGGGAGGGCCGCCACCGGATCTGACCCCCCGTCCACGGTGCAGAACGAACGGCCTACGGCCGCAGCCACTCCGGCTCGGGGAGCCGGGCACGGTCCAGGCGGCCGTTGTCGTCCAGCGGCAGTTCCTCGATCGGGACCAGGTCCGCCGGCACCAGGTAGATCGGCAGCTCCTTGCCCAGGTCAAGCATCAGCCGGGCCAGGACGGCCGGATCGCTGTCCTCGAGGACGACGTACCCGATCAGGCAGGTGTCACCGTCCAGGTCCGAGCAGGCCACCACGACCGCGTCCACCACGCCGGGCTGGTCGGCCAGCACGTGCTCGGTCTCGCCCGGCTCCACCCGGTGGCCGCGGATCTTCACCTGGTCGTCCGCGCGGCCGAGGTATTCCAGTGTGCCGTCGGCGCGCCAGCGGCCGAGGTCCCTGCTGCGGTACAGCCGCGCGCCAGGGTGGCCCGGGTCCGCGACGAACGCGCGCTCGGTCTCCTCCGGCCGCCCGAGGTAGCCCTGGGCAACGGCGGCGCCGCCGAGGTGGATCTCACCGACCGCGCCGACCGGCACCGGCCGGAGCGCGGCGTCCAGCAGCCGTACGGCGACACCCTCGATCGGCCGTCCGATCGACGGACGGTCCTCGGCCGGGTCGACCTCGTGGATGGTGGTCACGATCGACGCCTCGGTCGGACCGTACTCGTTGAACAGCCGGCACTGCGGATGCGCGTCCAGGAAGTCGCGCACCTTGTGGGTCAGCACCATCGCCTCACCACCTGCGACGATCTCCCGCAGGGCCGGGAGCTCCGGCAGCCGGCGCATCGTCGCCAGCAACGCGGTCAGCGGGCTGAACGCCATGAACAGCCGCTGTACGTCGTGATCGCGCAGCGCCGCCACGACCGCGTCCGGGTCGTACCGGTCGTCCTCGCCGATCAGCACCAGCGCGGCGCCCGACGCGAGCGTCGTGAACATCTCCTGCACGTGGACGTCGAATCCGAACGACGTCCACTGCAGCGTCCGCAGCGACCGTCGCGTCCGCAGGTAGTGCCGGACCAGGTTGACCGGGCCGCGGTGCGGGACGACGACGCCCTTCGGGTTACCGGTCGAGCCCGACGTGTAGATGCAGTACGCGATGTCGTCGGCCGCGGCGCGTACCGGCGGGGCCTGCCGCGCCCTGGGGTCGCCGTCGACCGCGACGACCGGGACCAGCCGCAGCCCGAGGCGATCCGCGAGTGCGGCGTCGTCACCCACCAGCGCGACCGCGTCCGCGTCGCGGACCATGAACGCCCAGCGGGACTCCGGTACGCCGGGGTCGAGCGGGAGGTACGCCGCGCCGGACTTCAGCACCGCCAGGACGGCGACGACCATTTCGGTGCCGCGGGCAACGCGGACGGCGACCAGTTCGCCGGGCTTCACGCCGAGATCGACCAACTGCCAGGCGATCGCGTTCGAGCGGCGGTCGAGTTCGGCGTACGTCAGCTCGCGATCGCCTTGTACCACAGCGATCGCGTCCGGGGTGCGGGCGACCTGCTGTTCGAACAGGGTGTGCAGTCCGCTGAGTTCACCGGCGACCACGGCGTCGCGCCGTACCCGGCCGATCGGGCCGACGGGGTCCGCGTCGGACTCCAGCTTGCGCAGGGTTTCGAGGTCGGACTCGGTCGGCAGGACCAGTTCCGGTAGCCGCAGCTCGGGGCGGTTGGTTGCCCTGCGCAACGCTTCGGTCAGGTAGTCGAGCAGGCGCTCGATCGTGGTCTGCTCGAACAGGCCGGATCGGTAGTCCGCCGTACAGGAGATGCCGTCCCTGGCGCCGGCCTGCTCGTGGGTGAGCCGGAACCGCAGGTCCACGGTCGCAGGCAGGTCCTCGTCGCGGTCCTCGAAGTCGACGAGGATCTGGAACAGCGGGTCGCGTTCGAGGATCGCGGGGTCGGTGCCGGCGTGGTCGAGGGCGGCCGTGGTCAGGTCACGGATCCGCTGCGTCAGCTCGCCGAGGTCGGGCTCGCCGGACAGGTCGATGCGCAGCGGGAGCGGGCGGCGCGGGGCCGCCGACGTGTCGTCCTCGGGGCGGATCAGTGCGGAGCCGATCGTCACGTCGTCCTGTGCGGCGAACCGGCCGAGGACCGTTGCGATCGCGGCGAGCATCGTCATCGCCGGGCTGAGCTTGCGGTCCCGGCTGTACGCGAACACCGCGTCACCGAGCTCCGCGTCCAGCTCCCGCGTGACCGACACGACCGCGTCGTCGCCGGCTCCACGGGACCGATCCGCGGGCAGCACCAACGGTTCGGCACCGGAGAGCACCTGCTGCCAGTAGGTCAGGTCGCGGCGCCGCTCGTCCACTTCCGTCGTACGGCGCGACGCTGCGAGCCGTTCGCCGGCCGCCCGGAGACCGCCGTCGGCCGCGGACAGCTCACGAACCTGGATGTCCGTCACGCCGGTGTCACCGGCGTCCTCCGTAGCCACAGCCATCGCGCCGACGCCGTCGACGTCCTTCGCCCCAACGCCCTTCGCAGCAGGTCCGCCGGTGACCTCGACGGCGGACGCCGCCTCGGCGGATCTCGTCGCAGGCACCTCGGCGCTCGTCGCCTGCGCTGCCTCCGCCTCAACGGATGCTGCGGCGCTCCCTGCCTCCGGTTCGGCGGGCGTGGCCGGCGTCTCGGTACCGGCCGTCTCATGCTTCCCGCTGTCGTCCGCGATGGGCTCTCCCAGGAGGGCGAGCTGCTCGCGCATCAGCTTGGTGACGCCGTCGACGAGCTGGCCGGCGACCCGCAGCTGCTGCGACATCAGCGCCGCCATCCCGCTGCCGGGCAGCTCGGCCTCGCTCGTCGCGGCCGCGGCCTCGTCGACCTTCGCGGCGAGCTCCGCGAGTCCCGACCCCAGCACGGCCAGCGCCGTCCGCGGATCCCGCGTCGCCGGCTCCTCGGCGACTACCTCCTCCTCAACGACCTGCTCAGCAGGCGTTTCGGGCTCGGCCGTCTGGACCGCGACCGCCGTCGCGAGCTTGTGCGGCGTCGTGAAGGTCAGGAAGAGATCGTCCGGCGCCAACTGCACCTCGAACCGGCTGTTGATCTCGTCGATCACCGGCGCCATCGACGCGGGCGTCGCCCCGAGCTCGGCGAACGTGTGGTCCACGGTCAGGTCGTACGGGTCGAGTCCGTGCACCTCGCAGGTCAGATCGAGTACGACGTCCAGCGAATCCCGGTACCGCTCCGCCGACATCTCGTTGCCCGACAGCGACCCGGCCTGCGCCAGGTAGTCCGCGTCGATCTGGTGCGTCTCGGCCGGCAGCGCGAACGGCGAGCGCTCGGCCTCCTCCGCCCGCGCCTCCTGCTCGTCGCGTTCGTCCTGCTCGCGCCGCCCGTTCCGCTCCGCCGCGACCTGCTCCGGCGGGTCCAGCGGGATCCGCTTCACCGCGGCGCTCGACGGCGGGTCGAACACGACGGACTGCGCACGGGCGGCCCGTTCGAACGCGTTCAGCCGCGGCGCGACGTGGTCCCCGGCCACCGCCGTACCGGGACCGGCGAGCATCGTCACCGACGGGTCGACCGGGTGGTACACCCGGCGGAACGGGTACGTCGGCAACGGGACGCGACCGCCGTCCGGGTAGACCTTCGCCCAGGCGATCTCGGTGCCCTGCTCGTACAGCTCGGCCAGACCGTTCATCGTCGCGAGCACCGGGTCCTGACCCAGGCGCTGCGCCGGGATCCACGTGCTGTTCGGGGCGATCCGCCGGCCGGCCGGGCTCAGTACGGCGTCCGGGCCAAGCTCCAGGAACCGTCGGCAGCCCGCCGCCGTCACCGCCTCGACCGCGTCGCCGAACAGCACCGGCTGGCGCAGCTGACCGACCAGGTAGTCGCTGTCCAGCACAGTCCCGGACTCGAGCAGGTCGCCCGACCAGCTCGACACCATCGGGGTCCGCAACGGCTTGAGCGTGATCTCGCGGACGATCTCGGCGAAGTCCGCCAGTATTGGGTCAACCAACGAGCTGTGGAAGGCCCGGTCGACGTCCAGTCGCTGCCAGGCGACCTGCAACTGGTCCAGTTGCGCCGCGAGCTGGCCGACGATCACCTCGGACCCGGTCAGCACGAACGACTGCGGACCGTTGCCAGCGGCAACCTCTACCCCCGCTGTGCGGGCGATCTCGCGGACCCGGTCGGCGTCGGCGCGTACCGCGACCATCGCGCCGGGCACGGTGCCGCGCTGCATCAGCTCGCCACGCTTGGCGGTCAGCCGTACGCCGTCCGCCAGGGACAGGGCCCCCGCGACGCACAGAGCGGCGTACTCGCCGACGCTGTGTCCGACCACCAGAGCGGGCTGTACGCCGAACGACTGCCACAGCCGGGCGAGTGCGAGCTCGAACGCGAACAGTGCCGGCTGCGCGGTCTCGGTCGGCCAGACGCCTTCCGACGTACCGGCCGGGGTGAGGAGCAGTTCGAGGAGGCTGCCGCCGGTCTCCTCGTGGTAGACGCGGTCGCACTCGTCCAGCACCGAGCGGAAGACCGGGAAGCGGGCCGCGAGACCGGCCGCCATTCCACGACGGGCGGCGCCTTGACCGGTGAACGCGTAGCCGAGCGGGCCGGGTCCACCGCGCGGTACCTCGGTCGGCTGAGCGGATCCGAGTGCGTCGACGAGTTCGGCCTCGGTGCTGCCCGCGACCGCGATCCGGTGCCGGTGCGCCGGGCGGCCGAGAGCCGCCGTACCGGCGAGGTCGATGAGGCGGTGGCCGGTGCCGTGGTCGAGGTCGGTGCGGTACAGCTCGACGAGATCGGCGAGCGCGTCCGGGTCCGGCGCGGACAGCGGCAGTACGACGGGGCCGTCGTCGCCGCGGCGGATCTGGCGGGGCGCTTCCTCGAGGATCACGTGGGCGTTGGTGCCGCTCGGATCCAGTGCGCTGACGCCGGCGCGCAGCGTCGTACCGCCGGACTGCAGCGGCACGGTCCACTCGCGCGTGTCGGTGCCGACCACGAACGGGCTGTCGTCGAGTGCGAGCGCCGGGTTCGGCTCGGTGAAGTTGATGGTCGGGACCAGCGTGCGGTGCTGCAGCATCAGGATCGTCTTGATCAGGCCGGCCATGCCCGCGGCGCTGTCCAGGTGGCCGATGTTCGGCTTCACCGAGCCGAGCGTGCAGAAGCCGACCTTGTCGGTATGGCGGCGCAGCGCGGTCGTCAGCGCCTTCACCTCGGCGGCGTCCGCGGCCCGGCTGCCGATCCCGTTCGCCTCGATGTAGCTCAGCGAGTCGGCCTCGAACCCGGCGCGCTCCAGGGCGCGCTCGATCAGCTCGGTCTGGTTCCCGGCCGGGGCGTCCTCGTTGCTGACCGCGGTGCCGCGGATCACGGCGTACACCGTGTCGCCGTCGTTGACCGCCTGGTCGAGACGCTTCAGCAGGACGGCCGCGACACCGTTGCCGCCGACGGTGCCGTCCGCGTCCGCGGCGAACGCGCGCACATGCCCGCTCGGCGACAGGATCGAGTCCGGCGTCGGCTGGTACGTCGTTGCCTGCGGCACCTGTACTGCGGCGGCGCCGGCCAGGGCGAGGTCCGCGTCGCCGGACCTCAGCGCCTGACAGGCGAGGTGCACCGCGACGAGGGACGACGACGAGGCCGACTGCACACCGATCGCCGGGCCTGTCAGGCCGAGGCGGTAGGCGACGCGGGTGGCGATCGAGTCGCGGGACTGGTGCTGGCGGTTGTACAGGTTCATGCCGGAGCCCGCGAACACGCCGACGCGGCTCGCCGTACCGGCGTACCCGCCGTGCTCCAGCGCCTGGTGACACACCTCGAGGAACAACCGCTGCGCCGGGTCCATCAACTCGGCCTCACGATCGCTCAACCCGAAGAACTTCGCATCGAACGACTCGACGTGCTCCAGCACGCCACTGACCGCAACCACGCCGTCCCCCGTGTCCGGCATCCCCCGCCGAACACTCTCCACACCCGCCACGAGGTTCTCCCAGAACCCCTCGAGCGTCTCCGCCCCCGGGAACCGCCCAGCCACCCCCACCACAGCGACCGGCTCTACAACCCGAGCCACCTGCCGACCCGCACCCCGAACAGCCTCGCCCGCAGCAACCACCGCGGTCTGGTCCGCCCGATTCACGGCTGCACCGGCCGCGGCCTCACCCGCGTCTACAAGGTCCTCAACCGCAGACCCGTCCCCCACCGCCCGCACGCCAACCCCAACGGCCCCGACGATGCCGGCGCCCGCACCACCCTCGCCCGCACCGTCATCCGCCACCGAGTCAGCACCACCGGCCCGAGCCACAAGCTCCGCACCCGCGCCCTCCCGCACAACCTCAGCCGCCGACTCAGCCTCTCCAGCCCTCAACCCAACCGCGACACCCTCAACACCCGCGACGTCATCAACCTCCGACGCATTCCCCGCGAAGTCACCGACACCAGCGGCCACAACCGCAGCAGCGCCAGCCCCGACCCCCAAACCATCCTCAGCACCCGCAGCGTCCTCGCCGCCGGCCATGTCCTCGGCATCCGCGACGTCGTCGGCGTCACCGGCAACATCTGCGGCACCCGAGCCACCCTCGGCAGCAACCAAGTCGTCGCCATCGACGGCCACAGCAGCACTTTCGCGAACCTCGGCGTCGCCCTCGGCAGCCCCGGAGTCGTCGCCACCGATGCCTACAACAGCTTCATCACCAACCTGAGCGCCGCCCCCGCCAGTTGCGCCGCCCTCGGCCTCCACCACATCCGAGGCGTCCTCGACACCAGCAGCGTCCTCGACACCGGCAGAGTCCACGGCATCCGCGACGTCGTCGGCGTCACCGGCAACCGCAGCCTCACCACCGTGCTCGCGAACCTCGGCATCACTGGCGTCCCCAAGGATCTCCCCATCCTCAGACACCACCTCAGCTTCAGCAGCCCGCGCAGCAACCTCTGCAGCCTCGGCCTCGGCAACGTCTTCCCCGCCGCCAACCCTGGCAGCCTCGACGCCCCGCCCCGCACCCGCGGTCCCATCACCCTGCTCGGCACCTGTGGTCTCGCCAGCCCGCTCAGCAACGGCGGCGCCGCCAGCCTCCACGACACCAGAGGTGCCCTCAACGTCGGCGGCGTTCTCAGCATCCGCGTCTTCCTCAACGCCGGCAAGGCCCGCAGCATGCACGACGCCGGCAGCGTCCTCGCCACCCTCGGCGTCCTCCGCGTCGCCCGCACCCTCGACAATCTGCGAATCCACGCGCGCCAGCTCAGCCCCACCAGCCCGCACCGCAACCTGTGGAGCCTCAACGAGTGTGGCGTCCTCGGCGTGCGCGGTCTCGGCAACGTCCTCGCCAGCCTGCGCGTCGCTCGCGTTCTCGACAACCTGCGAATCCTCGGGCGTCGAGTCAGCCTCAAGTGCCCGCGCCACGACCTCTGGAACCTCACCCGGCGCGGCATCCTCTGCCTGGGCGGACCCGGCGTTCTGCGCCGCAACCACGGTTTCGTCAGCCTGCTCAGCAGCTGTGGTCCCGTCAGCCTGCTCCTGCAGAGCTGCCTTCGGCACATCTCGTCCGGCGGTTGCGGGGTCGTCAGCCTCCGCGGCACCAGAGGTGTGCTCGGCGCGGGCGGACTCCTCGGCACGCGCGCTGTCGTCGGCATCACCGGCAACCGCAGTCTCCGCACCGTCGCCGACCTCGGAGTGGTCCTCGACGGCAAGCACCAGTACTGCGTCGGGCGTCGAGTCCGCCTTTGCCATCGGCGATTCAACGCCCGCAGCCTCAGTATCGTCGGAAGCCGCGGCATCCGCGCTGCCGTCGGCATCACGCGCAGACACAGAGGTGTCAGCGGCCCCAACCTCGGCGTCGCCCTCGTCTGCGGGCACCTGTACTTCATCGGGCGTCGAGTCGGCGTTAGCAGTCGGCGACTCGATGCCCGCAGCCTCGGGGTCGTCAGCGGCCTCGGCATGCGCGATGTCGTCGGCAGCACCGGCAACCACAGAGGTGTCAGTGGCCTCGCCAACCTCGGCGCCGTCCTCGACAGCAGGCACCTGTACTTCATCGGGCGTCGAGTCGGCGTTAGCAGTCGGCGACTCGATGCCCGCAGCCTCGGGGTCGTCAGCGGCCTCGGCATGCGCGATGTCGTCGGCAGCACCGGCAACCACGGAGGTGTCAGTGGCCTCGCCGACCTCGGCGTCGTCCTCGACGGTGGGCACCAGTGCTGCGTCGGGCGTCGAGTCCGCCTCTGCGATCGGCGACTCAACGCCTGCATCCTCGGCGGCGAGTGAGTCATCGGTAGGCGCGATGTCGTCGGCATCACCCGCGAGCACAGAGGTGTCAGCGGCCTCGCCGAGCTCGGCATCGTCCTCAACGGCCGCCAGTACTTCGCCGGGCGTCGAGTCGGCCTGAGCAGTCGGCGACTCAACGCCTGCAGCCGCGGGGTCGTCCGCAGCCTCGGCGTCTGCGGTGTCGTCGGCATTAGCCGCAACCGCGGAGGTGTCAGTGGCCTCGCCGACCCCGGCGTCGTCCTCGACAACAGGCGCATGTACTTCGTCGGGCGTCGAGTCGGCGTTAGCAGTCGGCGACTCGATGCCTGGGGCTTCGGTGTCGTCGGTAGCTTCGGTGTCGGCGGCTGCGGTGTCGTCGGCGGCTGCGGTGTCGGCGGCGGCCGTGCTTTGTTTGGCAGGGGTGGGCGTGCTGGGAGACGTGGTTTCAGCGGCGGGTCGGGTGGCTGCAGCGGAGTCGGCTAGCGCGGGGGCGGCGGAGGTTGCTGCGGTGGGTGGGGACTGGTTGGTGGTTTGTGAGGTTGTTTCCGGGGTGGATGGTTCGGTGGACGGGGTGGTGGATGGATCGGGTGGGGCGGGGACGTTGTTGTCCGGGCTGAGCGGGGCGGTTTGTGGGGCGGGTGATTGCTCTCGGTTGCCTGGCTTGGCGTTTGTGGCTTCCTTGAGCGGTGCTCGGGTTGGGGTCGGCTCCGGTGCGGCTTCGGTTGTGTCGGGGTTCGGCGTAGTGCGGTCGGCTTCTGCGCGCGCAGTACTGCCGGGCTCGTTAGACGTTTCCTGGTCGTACGTTGTGAGGGGAGCGTCGGCCTGTTGGGCGCTGGCCTCGGCCTCGTTGGTGCTGGGCGCCGCGGTGTCTGGTTCAGCGTCTTCGGGGCGGTGCTCGATCGACGGATCGTGCGATGTCGGCTGGTCGTCGGAGTCGGCGGGCTGTGCTTCTGGAGCCTCGCTGCGCTCGGTTACCTCGGGTTGGGCATCCGGATCTGTGGCTCCGTGGGCCGCCATCTCACGGGCTGCGTCCTCGGCGGAATCCGACGCGTCGGACGGCGATCCAGCGGTGGCGTCCGTGCGGACGGCCGGGTCTGAATCCGCGCTGACGTTCAGGGCGTCGCTCGAGACCGCGTCGACGGTGGCAGTTACGTCATCGGAAGCCGCCTCGGCGGCGGCCATTTCACTGCTTGGGGCCTGGTCGTCGGCAGGGGCCGCGAGCTGAGCGGATTCCGCGCGCTCGTCGGACTCCATGGCCACGCGGGCATCCGCGGTCTCACCGGGTTCCGCGGTCTCACCGGGTTCCGCGGTCTCACCGGGCTGCGCGGGCTTGCGGGTATCCGTTGATCCGGCGGATTCCGTGTCTAGGGGCGGGTGGTCGGTGGCGGTTGGTGTGCCTGCGGGGGTGTTCTCGATCGATGGCGGGGAGGTGTTCGTGATGCGTTGGAGCTCGATGGTTGCGGGCTCGTCGTCATCGAAGTTGTGGGCAGAGGGTGCGGGTGTGTCGGCAGGCGAGGTGCTGGGGGCGGGAGCAGCAGGTGATGCGCCGAGGATCTCGCGCAGGGAGGCGGGGTCTGGAGCGGTTGGTGGCTCGGGCGTTGCGGTGGCACGGGCCTGGGGCGCGGGGGTGGTGACGGCTTCGGGCTGCTGGGCCGTCGCGGATTGGGCCGTGGAGGACTGGGCCGTCGCGGGTTGGGCCTTGGCGGGTTGGGCCGGTGAGGTGTTGGCAGGGTCGGGGGCGGGGGTGCCGAGGGTGGGGCGTGGGGGTGGGGTGGGAATGGATTGCTGGAGTTCGCGTTTCCAGGCGAGGTGGACCACCGGGAGTTCGGTGGTGCGTTCGGCGGGGTCCTCGTCGGCGTACGGGGTGGTTTCGGGGGTGGTGGAGGGGCCCTGGCCGGTGGGGCCGGAGTTCGAGGTGGCGCCGGCGGGTTCCACGTGGGGGGTGGTGGCGGGTTCCAGTGTGCCGTCGATCCAGCGCTGTTTGAGGAGGGGGCGGAGGATCTTGCCGCCGGGGGTCGTGGGGAAGTCGCGGCGCGGTACGCCGACCACCTCGGCGCGCAGGCCCAGCCGGGTCTGGATCAGGCTGCGGATGGCCTGGTCCATGCCGGGGACCGAGTCGGCGGTGAGGGCGTAGAACACGACCAGGCGGTCGGTGCCGGTCGTTTCGTCGGCGATGCCGCAGGCGGCGACCAGGCCGTGTTCGGCGCCGACGACCGTGGCGGCGACGGCCTCGATGTCGTGGGCGTAGTGGAGCTTGCCGGACATGATGATGCGTTCGCTGTCCCGGCCGGTGATGACGACCTGTCCACCGGTGATGAACCCCTGGTCGCCGGTCGCCAGCCACTTGCGGGCGGGCCAGTTCCCGACCGGGAACGCGGTGCGGTCAGCCTCGAGGTTCCCGAGGTACCCCGGCGTCACCCGCGCGGACGCGACCTGCAGCTGGCCGATCCGGCCCTCGGGCAGTACGGCGCCGTTCGGGGCCACGATGCGTACCGTCGTACCGGGCGCCGGCGCCCCCACGGACACCAGCGAGAGCACACCGGGCGCCTCGACCCGCGCCGTACCGGGGCGTGCGACGGCAACCTTGCCGGACGACGGACGCTGGTCGACCCACTCGACGACACCGGTCGGCGGGATCCGCACGCGGTGCACGTTCGGCGTCAGACCGGGCCGCGCGAACGTGATCCCGGTGACCGTCTCGGTCATCCCCCACGCCGCGACGAACGTCTCCGGCACGACGCCGAAGCGGTTCGTCACACGGAGGAACTCCGACACCACCGGCACGGTGATCTGCTCGCCGCCGCTGACCAGACTGCGCAGCGCGGACAGGTCCCAGTGCCGGTCCGGCTCCCCCGCGATCGCCTGCGTCACCAGGCGGTACCCGAAGTTCGGCGACCACGAGTGGTTGACCCGGTGCTGCTCCATCAGGTCGAGCCAGCGCAGCGGGCTGGCGAGCACCCAGTCGGTGTTCACATGGATGTTCGTGCACCCGGTGAACACGGGCAGCAGGTGGTACAGCAGGAACGCACCGCTGCGGTCCAGCGGCAGCCAGTTGAGCGTGGTCTGCCCCGGCCGCACCGGCAGCATCGCCGGCGTTCCCGCGGCGAACTCGACCAGCCCGCGGTGCGTGAGCTGCACGATCTTCGGCGTACCGGTCGATCCCGAGGACAGCATGAGTACGGCGACGTCGTCCGCGGCCGGACGGTGGAAGTCGGAGGTCGGCTCGTGGCCCGCCATCGCGTCCGGGTCCAGGACCGGGAGGCCGAGGTCGTTCGGCAGGTCGGACGGGCGGCCGATCAGGACCGTCCAGCCGAGCAGGTCGGTGATCCGGCGGAGCCGCTCGCGGCCCTCCTCGGTACGGTCGCCGCCCGGGTGCGGCGCGACCAGCAGCGGGCGGATGCCGCCGAGCGTGCAGGCCCAGAACGCGGCGAAGAACCCGACCGGCTCGGTGCAGTACACGACCGCGGGGTCCCCGGCACGCACGCCGTTCGCGCGCAGACCGGCCAGGATGCGGGCGGCGAGCTCGAGCAGCGTCGGGAAGTCCAGCTTGGTCTCCCGGCCGTCCGCGCCGATCTCGACGACACCCGCGCCGCCGAAGTCGCGCGCGGCGCGCAGCAGCGCGCTCGGCAGGTCACGCGGGTAACCAGCGGGAATCATCAACGCCGGCCCGGTGGAGATCGCCGGCCGGTCCGCACCACTTCTCACGCCGATGCCACCACCAGCGCAGGCACGACGGGTCGCCGGCGGGATGCGCGGTCGACGACCGCACGCGAGGGCCTGGAGGCGCCTGCCGGCTGGCGACCCACGGACACGTGCCTCCCCAACTGGACGGAGCGGGTTCTGGGCAGATCCCGCCTCACTTCACACCGACAGCAGCCCCGTTTTCCATCTGCCGGAACGATGCCGCGCACCGGACCCACCGGGTGCGTCATCGCGCCGACCGACAGCCGTGAACCCTACCAGCCGCAACCCGCCCTGGAGGAGTCCGATCCCAGCAGCCGACGGTTAAGAATTCCCGCGAGAACTCCGGGACCGCCGACATGTTCCAACGAGTGACGGCAGGTTCCGATACGGGCTTGACAACGACCGATCCGGGTCTGTCCGGATACCGAGTTGGTAGGGAAACTGAAAACCGTTATCGTTTCCGATTGTCTGTCCTGCGCCGCCACCCGGGAACGAGGTCACCCGCCATGCCGTCACCCCTCAGTCCGTCCGCGTTCAGCCGCCGCGGCTTTCTCGGTCTCGGCACCGCCGCCGCGGCGGGCCTGGTCCTCCCCGGCTGTGCCGGTGACAGCGGCGCCGCGTCCACCGGTGGGCAGCCGCGCTCGGGCGGCCGGCTCCGGGCCGCGTTCTCCGGCGGCGGCGCGGCCGAGGTGCTCGATCCGCACCAGACCAATCTGTACGTCGAGATCGCCCGTACGAAGGCGCTCTTCGACAAGCTCGCGGAGTACGGCTCCGACATGTCTCCGCAGCCGCGGCTCGCGGAGAGCTGGGAGCCGAGCGCGGACCTGCGCACCTGGCGGATCACGCTGCGCCAGGCGACCTTCCACGACGGCCGGCCGGTGCGGCCGGTGGACGTGCTGGCCAGCTTCGCGCGCATCGTTGAGCCGGGATCGGCCCGCCGGGCGAAGTCCGCGCTGTCGGTCATCGACCTGCCCGCCAGCCGCGCGGTCGGCGACCGGGTGATCGAGTTCCGGCTCAAGCGCCCGTACGGCGAATTCCCGAACGCGCTCGCGACGCTCGGCGCGTACATCGTCCCCGGCGGCACGCCCGATCTCACGAAGCCGGTGGGCAGCGGGCCGTTCACGTTCCGCTCGTTCGAGCCCGGCCGCAGCTTCGTGGTCGTGCGGAACGACGAGTACTGGGACGGGGCGCCGTACCTGGACGAGCTGCAGCTCCTGATCAGCAACGACGAGGCCGCGCGGGTGAACGCGCTGCTCGGCAAGCAGGTCGAGTACGCCCACGACCTCACCCCGACGAGCGCCCGTACGCACGAGCAGAGCGTCCAGATCCACCGGCTGCCGCTGAGCAACTTTCACGGCCTCGCGATGAAGGTCGACCGGCCGCCGTTCAACCGGCCCGAGCTGCGGCAGGCGCTGTTCCACCTGGTCGACAGGGAGGAGCTGATCCGGTCGGTGCTGCACGGTTCGGGCCAGCCCGGCAACGACCTCTACGGCAAGAACTACAAGTACTACGCCGGCGACCTGGCCCAGCGCGGTCAGGACCTGGACCGCGCGAAGGCGTTGCTGAAGAAGGCCGGCGCGGAGGGCGCGACGATCGACTTCGACACTTCGGACGCCTCCACCGGGCTCAAGGAGGCCGCGCTGGCGATCAGTGACCAGGCGAAGGCGATCGGGCTGACGCTGAACGTCAAGCTGGGCAACAAGGACAGCTACTGGGCCGACATCGCGAAGTCCGGCGTACTGGCCAGCTACCGCTCCGGCGCGATGCCGCTGGAGTCGCACATCTCGCAGCGGCTGCTGACGTCGTCGACCACCAACAACACCCAGTGGCGGCGCCCGGACTTCGACAAGTTGTACCACGACGCGCAGTCGACCACCGACGAGCAGAAGCGCGCGGACCTGTACCGGCGCATGCAGCAGCAGCTCTTCGACGAGGGCGGCTTCCTGTGGTGGGGCGTCTCGGACTGGATCGTCGCCTCCGCGCAGAACGTCCGCGGCGTCGACGAGAAGGCACCTGCGAACACCTTGAACTGGGCACGTTTCGACAAGGTCTGGCTGGCGTGACGCGGTACGTCGTCCAGCGGGTGCTGCTCGGTGTTGTCCAGGTGGTGCTGGTGATGGCCGGGATGTTCTTCCTGACCGAGGCGCTTCCGGGTGACGCCGCGGTGACGATTGCCGGGGACAACCCGGACCCGGCGGTCATCGCGGCGCTGCGGGAGAAACTCGGGCTCAACGAGTCCGCGTGGCACCGGCTGGTCGAGTGGCTGGCCAACGCACTGCACGGCGACTTCGGGCAGTCCTTGGTCGGACCGCGTTCGGTCACCGACCTCATCGCCACCGCGGCCGCGCCGACCGTGCTGCTGGCAGGTCTGACCCTCGCGCTGCTCGTCCCGTTGTCGGTCGGCCTCGGCGTCCTGGCCGCGCATCGCGAAGGTGGACGGCTGGACCGGATCATCACCAGCAGTACGCTCGGGCTCTACTCGGCGCCGGAGTTCGCGATGGCGATTCTCCTGGTCACCGTGTTCGCGGTGAAGCTCGCGTGGTTCCCACCCACGGCAGTCGGTACGTCGCTCACCAGCAACCCCGCCGTACTGGTGCTGCCCGTGTTCGTCCTGCTGTTGCGGCCGATCTGCTCACTCAGCCGGTTGATCCGGGCCGGCATGGTCGACGCCCAGCGGTCCGAGTACGTCCGGCACGTACGGCGGGCCGGGCTGTCACCGGTGCGCGTCCGGCTCGCACATGCCCTGCCGAACGCGGTCGCGCCGTCGGTGCAGCAACTGGCCCGCACGGTCGACTGGCTGGTCGGCGGCGTGATCGTGATCGAGGCGATCTTCGTCGTACCCGGTCTGGGAACCGCACTCGCCGACGCGGTCGCGGCTCGCGACCTGCCGGTGATCCAGGGCCTCGCGGTGGTCCTCGCCGCGACCACCGTGCTCGTGAACCTGACCGCCGACGTCGCGGCCCGCATCCTCGCTCCCGCTGCCGAGGCGGGACGATGATCGGCCGGCTACGCGGCTACCTCCTGCCGGGCGTGCTGGTCGCCGTACCGTTGCTCCTGGCCCTGATAGGACCGCTCGCGGCATCGGGCGACACCGCGAAGGACGTGCCGTTCACTGTGGGCGGCGGGCATCCGTTCGGCACCGATTTCGTCGGGCGCGACGTCTGGAACGAGGTACTGCTCGGCGGTAGTTCGCTGATCCTCGTCGCCGTCGCGGCCACCGCCTGCACCTATCTGGTCGCCGTACCGCTGGGACTGGTCGCGGGCATGACGCGCAATCGCGCGCTCGACGAGGTGCTGATGCGACCGCTCGACCTGCTGCTCGCGGTCCCGTCGATGCTGATGCTGCTGTTGCTGGTCTCGATCGCACCGCAGCAGCGCTGGGTGCTTATCGCGGTCGTGGCCTTGATCAACGTTCCCGACGTGGTCCGGATCAGCCGCAGTTCCGCGTTGTCGTTGTCCGCCCGGCCCGCGGTCGAGGCGATGCGGCTGCAGGGCGAGAGCCGGATCCGCATCGGTCTCGGGTACGTCGCCCGTTCGATGCGCCGTACGCTCGCCGCCGACCTCGGCACACGCTTCACCGGCGCCACCTACCTCGTCGCGTCCGCGAGCTTCCTCGGCGTCGGCATCTCTCCGCAGGCGAGCGACTGGGCGGCGATGGTCGACCGGAACCGGACCGGCCTGTTCGTGCAGCCGTGGGCGGTCGTCGTACCGGCCGTGCTGATCGTGATGCTGGCGATCGGCGTGAACCTGACCTTCGACCGCCTGCTCCGACGGGAGGGGGCGCGATGACCGTCGCCGAGGTCCGCAACCTCACTGTCACCGTGGACGGTCGCGAGATCGTCTCGGACGTCTCCTTCACGCTCACGGCCGGCAGTATCACGGCGCTGGTCGGCGAGTCCGGCAGCGGCAAGACCACGACCGCTCTCGCGTTGCTGGGCGAATCGCCCGCGACCGCCGAGGTCAGCGGTGAGGTCGAGGTCGCCGCGGCGATCGTCGACTCCGGGCACCCGCCGGCGCGCGGCGTGGTCGGCTACGTCCCGCAACATCCGTCCGCTGCACTCAATCCGGTACGGCGAATCGGTCCGGTACTGCGGGAGCTCGGGCGACTGTACGTGGACCGCGACCTGGTCCGGGACCGGATGTTGCACGCGCTGCGGCAGGCCCAGGTCCCGGACGGGGAGAAGTTCCTCCGGCGGTACCCGCACCAACTGTCGGGCGGGCAGCAGCAGCGTGTCGTACTGGCTCACGAACTCATCGGCCGCCCACAGGTCCTGATCGCGGACGAGCCGACGACCGGGCAGGACGCGCAGATCCGGCGACGACTGGCCGAGGAGCTGCGTGCGGTCGCCGGCCAGGGCATCGCCGTACTCCTCCTCACCCACGACCTCGAACTCGTCCGGCTGCTCGCCGACCACGTCCTGGTGATGAGCCGGGGCAAGGTCGTCGAATCCGGCCCCGCTGGTGAGGTCCTCGCCGTACCGCGTCACGAGTACACGCGACGCCTGGTCGACGCGCAGCGAATCGTCCCCTCCCCCGCACCGCCGGCGTCCGGCGTACCGGTCGTGTCCGTGCGCGATCTGGTCGCAGGCCATCGGCGCGTGGACACCTTGCACGACGTGTCGTTGACGATCGAGGCCGGTGACCAGCTCGCCGTGGTCGGGCGATCCGGTAGCGGGAAGACCACGCTCGCCCGCTGCCTCGCCGGTCTGCATCCGCATCGCAGGGGCGAGATCCGGCTCGGCTCGACGGTGCTCTCGCCGCTGCTGCGACGCCGTACGCGGGAGCAACTCGCCAGGATCCAGTACGTCCACCAGGACACGCGGGCGTCGTTCAACGAGTTCGTCCCGGTGCTGGATCAGGTCGCGCGGACGGCCGAACGGTTGCGCGGACTGTCGCGCGCCGACGCGCGCCGCGAGGCGCTCGACCGGCTCGAGCAGCTCGGGATCCGCGAGGACGTCGCGACCCGGCTGCCGCGGTCGCTGTCCGGTGGCGAGCTGCAGCGTTCCGCGCTCGTCCGGGCCGTGGTCGCCGAGCCGGACCTGCTGATCTGCGACGAGATCACGTCCGGGCTGGACACGGTGACGCAGGCGGAGTTGCTCGACGTACTGCGGGAACTCCAGGACAGCACCGACTGCGCACTGATCGTGATCACGCATGACCTCGCTGTCGTCGCCGGGATCACCCATCGCGTGGTGGTCGTGGACGACGGCCGCATCGTCGAGCAGGGCCGTACGACGGAGGTCCTGGCCAATCCGGGACACGCGGTCACCCGTGCGCTGGTGACCGCCTCCGGCCTGATCGAGGAGGAGCCCTTTGACCGCACCGGATGAGCCGCAGCTCGGCCGCTACGCCGTACGGCCGGCCCGTCGGGACGACATCGACGGGGCACGGTCGGTCATGCTCGACACGTTCTACCGAGAGTTCGGCCACGGGTACGTCCCGCGCTGGCACGCCGACGTGATCGATCCGGGCCGCGCATACTTCGACACGCCGCGGCAGCAGTTGTTCGTCGCCGTACTCGACGACGAGGTCGTCGGCACCGCCGCCGTCCGCGCCGACGGCCCGAAGAGCCCGCCGCACGCGCCGTGGATCGCCGCACGCTACCCGTCCGGGACGACCGCGCAGATCTTCCGCGTCTACGTCCGCCCCGAACACCGCCGCCATGGCCTGGCCCGGGCCCTCGTCCGCCTGTGCTGCGAGTTCGTGGCCGCCACCGACGGGTACGACGTGATCTACCTGCACACCAACGCCGCGATCGAAGGCGCCGAGCCCTTCTGGCGCTCGGTCGCCCACGAAATCCACGACGGCCGCACCGACCCCCACCACAGCCCCGCCGTACACTTCGAAATCCCCGTCCCTGGCCGGAGGTGGAGTAAACCGGAGCTGGGGTAAATGGGTGGGCGAAGAGGGGATCGAACCCCCGACATCTTCCTTGTAAGGGAAGCGCTCTACCGCTGAGCTATTCGCCCGGATCAAACGACCGGAGGAGTCTACCCGAGATCTGCTCCGAGCTTTGCCAGTGCCTCGGCGTAGTCGTCGAGGTTGCGGGGCTCCGGGAGTGGGTTGACGACGGACCAGCGGATCAGGCCTTCGCGGTCCACGACGAAGGTGCCGCGTCGGGCGTTGCCGCGGTCGGGGTCGAAGACGCCGTACGACGAGGCGATGGCGCCGTGGGGCCAGAAATCGGTGAGCAGGCCGAAGGGCAGGTTTTGGGCCTCGGCGTACGCACGGAGGGTGAACATCGGGTCGCAGGAGATCGCCAGGAACTCGGCCGCGGCCAGCAGCTCCGGCCGGTCCCGGAGCGCGGCCAGTTCACCCGTGCAGACCTGGCTGAACGCATACGGATAGAAAACCAGTACGACGTCCCGACGGCCGGCGTAGTCGCTCAGCCGGACCGGTTCGCCGTACTGGTTCCGTGTGCTGAAGTCGGGGGCCCGGCTGCCGACAGCCGGGACGGTCACCCGCGGCGGCCGGACTTCGGTACCACCAGCTTCGTGGCCGACCAGTCGTCGGTCGCGCTCAGGGTGCTCGTGGTGGCCAGGCCTGCCACCGGCGCGGCTTCGGCGATGTCACTGGTCTCGACGTAGCCGTCGCGCCCCACCTTCGGGGTCAGCAACCAGACCACTCCGCCGGCCTTCAGGTCGGTCAGGATGTCGAAGAACGCGTCGACCAGGTCGCCGTCGTCCTCACGGAACCAGAGCAGGACTGCGTCCACGACCTCGTCGGTGTCGTCACCGACGAACTCTTCTCCGGTGACCTCCCGGATCGCATCACGCAGGTCGTCGTCGCAGTCGTCGTCGTACCCGATCTCCTGTACGACCCAGCCGGCCTCCAGGCCGAACCGGGACGCCATGTTCGGCACTCCGCTCTTGCCGTCCGCGTGATCCGCGGTCGCGCTCACGTGTCCTCCTCCGTGGTCCCCGCTGCCCGGGGGTAGGTGTCAGTAGCTCTACTACTAGCGGTAAAGCTCAGCGATAGTCCATCGTGACGTACCGCGTCGCGCAAGTATGCACCAGGGTTCCGTGACGTGTCCGGTATCCGCGTGCCGGGTACGACGCGTGTCCGCTCAGATCCGGCCCGGCCCGCCGGAATCGGGCCGGATCGGAAGGCGAAGTAGAACGCAATCCGGACAGGTGACAGGATTGCGGTGAAGAGCAACCAGAGAGAACGGCAGGACACCGTGGCTTCCGGACACGAACCACCAGCCATCATCACCGAGGGGATGCCCACCCAGCTCCCCGACATCGACCCCGACGAGACGCGTGAATGGGTCGAATCGCTCGACGCCGTCCTGGACGAACGGGGCAAGGCGCGAGCGCGCTACCTGATGCTCAAGCTGATCGAGCGGGCCCGGGAGCGACAGGTCGGGGTGCCCGCGCTGCGGAGCACCGACTACATCAACTCGATCCCGCCCGAGCGCGAGCCGTGGTTCCCCGGCGACGAGCACATCGAGCGCCGGATCCGGGCCTTCATCCGGTGGAACGCCGCGGTGATGGTGAGCAAGGCCAACCGCAAGGGCCTGGAGGTCGGCGGGCACATCGCCACCTACCAGTCCGCCGCGAGCCTCTACGAGGTGGGTTTCAACCACTTCTTCCGCGGTAAGGACCACCCGGGCGGCGGCGACCAGATCTTCATCCAGGGGCACGCCTCCCCTGGTATGTACGCGCGCGCCTTCCTCGAGGGCCGGCTGAGCGCGGACCAGCTGGACGGCTTCCGCCAGGAGGTCTCCCGCGGCCCGCACCAGGGCCTGTCGTCGTACCCGCACCCGCGGCTGATGCCGGACTTCTGGGAGTTCCCGACCGTCTCGATGGGACTGGCCGCGCTGAACTCGATCTACCAGGCGCGGTTCAACCGCTACCTGCACAACCGCGGCATCAAGGACACCAGCCAGCAGCACGTCTGGGCGTTCCTCGGTGACGGCGAGATGGGTGAGCCGGAGTCGCTCGGCGCGATCGGCCTGGCCGCGCGCGAGGAGCTCGACAACCTCACCTTCGTGATCAACTGCAACCTGCAGCAGCTGGACGGCCCGGTCCGCGGCAACGGCAAGGTCATCCAGGAGCTGGAGGCGTTCTTCCGCGGCGCCGGCTGGAACGTGGTCAAGGTGATCTGGGGCCGCGAGTGGGACAACCTGCTCGCCCAGGACCACGACGGCGCGCTGGTGAACAAGATGAACACCACGCCCGACGGCCAGTTCCAGACCTACTCGGTCGAGTCCGGTGAGTACATCCGGGAGAACTTCTTCGGCGGCGACCAGCGGCTGCGCCAGATGGTCAGCGGGCTGTCCGACGAGGACCTGCGCAAGCTGCCGCGCGGCGGTCACGACTACCGCAAGGTGTACGCCGCGTTCAAGAGCGCGACCGAGCACGTCGGCCAGCCGACCGTGATCCTCGCCCAGACCATCAAGGGCTGGACGATCGAGGCGCTGGAGGGCCGCAACGCGACCCACCAGATGAAGAAGCTGACCTCGGACGACCTGAAGGCGTTCCGCGACCGGCTGTACCTGCCGATCGAGGACAAGGACCTCGAGGACGCGTACAACCCGCCGTACTTCCACCCCGGCACCGACTCGCCGGAGTACCAGTACATGATGGAGCGCCGCAAGCAGCTCGGCGGTTCGCTGCCGTCGCGCCGGGTCACGCCGAAGACGCTGACGCTGCCGGGCGACGCGGTGTACAAGCCGCTGGCCAAGGGCTCGAACGCGCCGGTCGCCACCACGATGGCGCTGGTCCGGCTGTTCCGGGACCTGATGAAGGACCCGGAGATCGGCCACCGGATCGTCCCGATCGCCCCGGACGAGTACCGCACGTTCGGTATGGACTCGATGTTCCCGACCGCGAAGATCTACTCGCCGCACGGGCAGAACTACGAGGCCGTCGACCGCAACCTGCTGCTGTCGTGGAAGGAGTCCACGGCGGGCCAGCTGCTGCACGAGGGCATCAGCGAGGCCGGCGCGATGGGCTCGGTGCTCGCGGCCGGTACGGCGTACGCGACGCATGGCGAGCCGATGATCCCGTTCTACATCTTCTACTCGATGTTCGGGTTCCAGCGCACCGGCGACTGGATGTGGGCGTTCGGCGACCAGCTCGGCCGCGGCTTCCTGGTGGGCGCCACCGCCGGCCGGACGACGCTGACCGGTGAGGGACTGCAGCACGCGGACGGTCACTCGCCGCTGCTCGCCTCGACCAACCCGGCCGCGGTGCACTACGACCCGGCGTTCGCGTACGAGATCCCGTACATCGTCAGGGACGGCCTGCGCCGGATGTACGGCTACGGGCTCGACAAGGACAAGCCGCACGGCGAGGACGTGTTCTACTACCTCACCGTCTACAACGAGCCGGTCGCGCAGCCGGCCGAGCCGGAGAACCTCGACGTCGCGGCACTGCTCAAGGGCATGTACCGCTTCAGCGAGGGTCAGGTCGCCGACGGCGAGGACGTCCCGCGGGTGCAGCTGCTCGGGTCCGGTGTCTCGCTGCCGTGGGTGCGGAAGGCCCAGCAGATCCTCGCCGACGACTACTCCGTGGCGGCGGACATCTGGTCCGTCACCTCGTGGAACGAACTGCGCCGCGACGCCGTCGCCGCCGAGCAGCACAACCTGCTGCACCCGCAGGAGCCGGAGCAGGTGCCGTTCGTGACCGAGCAGCTGAAGGACACCAAGGGTCCGGTCGTTGCCGTCAGCGACTTCATGCGCGCGGTGCAGGACCAGATCTCCCGCTGGGTGCCGAACGACTACACCTCGCTCGGTACCGACGGCTGGGGTCTGGCCGACACCCGGGCCGCGGCCCGGCGCCACTTCCAGGTGGACGCCGAGTCGATCGTGGTCGCCACGCTGGAGATCCTCGCCAAGCGCGGCGACGTGAAGCCGGAGGTCGCCGCCGAGGCGGCGCGCAAGTACCGGATCGACGACCCGACCGCGGTCGCCGGCGTGAAGCAGGAGGGCGCCGGCGCCTGACGCCGCGTCGCCTGACACGGGCCGCTCATCCCACCGGGGTGAGCGGCCCGTCGCCGTTCTAGGCTCCGACTCATGCTTGAGTTGATCGAACCGACCGTCGAACTGCGTGACTCCTGGACGGAGTCGGCGAAGGAGTGGGGTGACGCCCACCAGGACGGCGCCGGGTTGTGGGAGGCCGACGACCTGAGCACGGTCGAGGGGTTCGCCGCCTGGACGCAACGGTTGCGCGAGCAGAGCGACGACAGCATCCCGGTCACGGCCGAGCGGGTGCCGGCGTCGTACTGGTGGATCGTCGAGGGCGGCACCTACCTCGGCGCGATCACGCTCCGGCACGCCCTGAACGACAAGCTGCTCGAGGGCGGTGGGCACATCGGGTACGGCGTACGCCCGTCGGCCCGCGGTCGCGGGGTGGCCACCTGGGCGCTCGGCGCGGTGCTCGACCGGGCGCGGGCGCGCGGGATGGACCGGGTGCTGGTGACCTGCGACGACGACAACGTCGCGTCGGCGCGGACGATCGAGCGCAACGGCGGCGTCCTCGAGGACGTGCGCGACACCTGGCTCGGGCGGACCCGGCGGTACTGGATCACCCTCGGTGACTAGCGGCGGCTACCGGTTGGTACGGTCGGAGACGGCCATGCCGTTCTGACGGGGAGTAGTCGATCGTGTCCGTAACGCAACAAGCCGGCGAGGAGAAGACCTTCTTCGGTCACCCGCGCGGGTTGATGACGCTGTTCACCACCGAACTGTGGGAGCGGTTCAGCTACTACGGGATGCGCGCGATCCTGCTGCTCTACCTGACCGACAAGGCGCACGGCCTCGGTCTCGGAGAGTCGCTCGGCCAGGCCGTGGTGTCGATCTACGGCGCCTCGGTCTACCTGCTCTCGGTGCTCGGCGGCTGGTTCGCGGACCGTGTCTTCGGCGCCCGCCGCACCGTCCTGTACGGCGGAACCGTCATCGTCGCGGGTCACCTGGCGCTGGCCCTGCCGTCGAACGGGACGGCGTACCTCGGGATCGCGCTGGTTGCCCTGGGCACCGGTCTGCTGAAGCCGAACGTGTCGGCGATGGTCGGCACGCTGTACGAACAGGGCGACACCCGGCGCGACTCGGCGTTCTCGATCTTCTACATGGGCATCAACATCGGCTCGTTCACGGCGCCGTTCGTGGTCGGGTTCCTGCGCCGTGAGTTCGGGTTCCACGTCGCGTTCGCGGCGGCCGCGGTCGGGATGACCCTGGCGCTGATCGCGTACCTGCTCGGCCGGCGGACGCTGCACGGCCGCGGCGACACCCCGCCGAACCCGCTGACCGCCGCGGACCGGCCGGCGATGCTGAAGATCTCGCTGGCGGTCCTCGCGCTGCTCGCGGTCGTGTTCGCCTGGTCGGCCTGGCGGTCCGGCGGCCTCGGCCCGAAACCGGTCGTGGACGCGATCTCGTACCTGTGCTTCCTGGCGCCGATCGCGTACTTCGTGATGCTGCTGCGGAGCCCGCTGGTGACGCCGGTGGAGAAGCAGCGGGTCCGCGCGTACATCCCGCTGTTCGTCGCGGCGATGCTGTTCTTCATGCTGTTCGAGCAGGCCGCGACCACGCTGACGTCGTTCGCCGCGAACCGGACCCAGCTGGAGCTGTTCGGCGCGGAGATCTCGCCGGAGTTCTTCCAGTCGGTGAACCCGTTCTCGATCATCGTGCTGGCCCCGGTGTTCGCGGTGATCTGGATCCGGCTCGGCGACCGCGGACCGTCGATCGGGCAGAAGTTCGCCACCGGACTGCTGCTGGCCGGTATCTCGTTCGCGGTCATGGCGCTCGCGTCGTCGGTTGCCGGTGACAACCTCGCGTCGCCGCTGTGGCTGGTCGGCGTCTACGTGATCCAGACGCTCGGCGAGCTGTTCCTGTCCCCGGTCGGCCTGGCAGCGACGACCGTTCTCGCGCCGCGGGCGTTCCTCAGCCAGATGATGGCGCTGTGGTTCCTCGCGCCGGCCGCGGGCCAGGCGATCACCGCCCAGCTCGTGCAGGCGACCGAGGGCGCGTCGGACACGGCGTACTTCGGCGGGCTCGCGGTCGTCACGATCGTGGTCTCCTTCGCCGTCTACGCGCTGTCCCCGTGGATCCGGCGGCACACCGACGTACGACAAACCTCGTAGTCGCGCCGCCCGCGGGTTGCGCATTCCGTCCGACGCGCCGGACGGGCCGGGAAACCTAGCGTCAGTGACATGACTGGCGTAAGCGTTGCTCTTCTCGCGGGGACGATGTCCACCATCCTCGTCGCGTCGAGCGCCCTGCCGATGGTGGTCAAGGCGATCCGGACCCGCGACCTGGCGTCGTACAGCCCGGCCAACCTGGTTCTCGCCAACGTCGGCAACGCCGTCCACTGCATCTACGTGGTGCACCTGCCGCCAGGACCGATCTGGATCCTGCACGGCTTCTACGTCGTGACGTCCGCGCTGATGCTGCTGTGGTGGTTGCGATTCCACCCGCTTCGGCGCGGTGTGGAACGGAGACCAGCATGAGCACCATCATCATCGGCGCCGGCCAGGCCGGACTCGCCACCGGCTACCACCTGCAGCGGCTCGGCGAGTCGTTCACGATCCTCGACGGCAACGCCCGGGCCGGCGACCAGTGGCGGTCGCACTGGGACAGCCTGCGGCTGTACTCCCCCGCCAAGTACGACGGCCTGCCGGGGCTCCCGTTCCCCGGCGATCCGTGGCATTACCCGGGCAAGGACGAGGTCGCCGACTACCTCGCGTCGTACGCCGCTCACTTCGAGCTGCCGATCCGCCCCAGCACGCGGGCGGACAGGCTCGAGCGGATCGGCGACCAGTGGATCGTCACCGTCGGGCGCGAGCAGCTCACCGCGGACAACGTCGTCGTCGCCACGGGCACCTTCGGGCGTACGCCGTACCTCCCGGACTACGCGGTCGACCTGGATCCGGCGATCCGGCAACTGCACTCGTCGGAGTACCAGCGGCCGGGTCAGCTCAAGGACGGACCGGTGCTGGTGGTCGGCGGGTCGCACTCGGGTACGGACATCGCCTACGAGGTCTCGCAGACGCATCCGACGGTGCTGTGCGGACGTGACCCGGGACAGGTTCCGTTCACACCGGGGCGGCCCGGCGAGAAACTTGTCTGGCCGGTCCTGCTCTTCCTCTGGCGCCACGTCATCACTCGACGGTCGCCGATCGCGAAGGCGGCGATGGAGGACCTGCGGCACCACGGCGGCCCGATGATCCGGGTCCGGCGGGCGGACCTGCGGGAGCGCGGGGTCGAGCGGGTGCTCGACCGGGTGGTCGGGGTCCAGGACGGCCGGCCGTTGCTGGCCGACGGGCGGGCGCTGGACGTCGCGAACGTTGTCTGGGCGACCGGCTTCCAGCAGGTCTTCGACTGGATCAAGGGCCCGGTGATCGGGCCCGACGGCTGGCCGAAGGAGTTCCGGGGCGTGGTCGCGGAGGCTCCGGGCCTGTTCTTCTGCGGCCTGTGCTTCCAGTACGCCTTCAGTTCGATGGTGCTGCCCGGCGTCGGGCGGGATGCGGCATACGTCGCCGAACGCATCGCGGCGCGGTCCCGGGCGGACCGGAGTCTTGCCGCCGCGTGACCGGCAGGCGCATGCTCGCGGGTGGGGGCATGTGATGGGGATTGTCGACGATCTGCAGCGAGCCCGGTCGGCGTTCGAGCGGCGCGACTGGGCAGCCGCGTACGCCCGGCTCACCAGCGTGGACGGTGAGCCGGGCGTGGCGCTCGCCGCCGAGGAACTGATGACGCTGGCCACGGCCGCGTTCCTGCTCGGCGACACGGACGGCTGCATCCGCGCACTGCAGCGCGGCTACCGGCTGCGCATCGACGCCGGCGAGGTGCTCGGCGCGGTCCGGTTCGCCTTCTGGCTGGGCCTCGTGCTCAACGTCCGCGGCGAGGCGGCGGTCGGCAGCGGCTGGGCCGCACGCGCCCAGCGCCTGCTCGCGGACCAGCCCGACGACGTACTGGAGCGCGGCTACCTCCGCGTCCACGACTTCTTCCGCTGCCTGGACACCGGTGACTTCCCGGGGGCGATGGCCGTCAGTGAGGACATGGTCGGCATCGCCGACCGTCACTCCGATCCCGACCTGCTCGCGCAGGGCCTGGTCTGCAAGGGCCGCTTGCTGATGTACGCCGGCCGGGTGCCCGAAGGGCTCGCTCTGCTGGACGAGGCGATGGTCTACGTCGCGGCCGGTGAGCTCTCGCCGATCTTCGCGGGCAACGTGTACTGCGCGATGATCGAGGCCTGTCAGGAGGTCCTGGACTTCGCCCGCGCGTCCGCCTGGACGACGGCGCTGACGCGCTGGTGCGACAGTCAGCCCGACCTGGTGCCGTTCACCGGCCAGTGCGCCGTCCACCGCGGCCAGATCCTGCGGCTGCACGCGGCATACCCGGAGGCGCTGGCGGAGTTCGACGACGCCTGCCGCCGGTACGCGGCCGCGGGGTCCCAGCTCGCGGCCGGTCTCGCATTGACCGAACGGGGCGACGTACTGCGGATCCGCGGCGAGTGGGACGCGGCGCAGGCGGCGTACGAAGCGGCGGCCGGGTTCGGGCACGAGCCGCAGCCGGGGCGTGCGTTGCTCCTCCTCGCCCGCGGCCGGGTCCCGGCCGCGGTGGCCGCCGTACGACGCCTGCTCGCGGAGACCGGCGATCCGGTGCATCGGTCGCGGCTGCTCGCGGGCGCGGTCGAGGTGCTGCTCGCAGCTGCGGCCGCCGACGAGGCCTCGGCGGCGGCGGAAGAGTTGTCGACGATCGCCACCAGCTTCGGGTGTACGGGGCTGCGGGCGTCGGCGGCGTACTGTCTGGCGCTGGTCGCCCTGGATGCCCGCGACCCGGACCGTTCGTTGCAGCAGGCAAGGGTGGCGGGCCGGCTGTGGAACGAACTGCAGGCCCCGTACGAGGTGGCGCGGGCGAAGGTGCTGGTCGGCCGGTCGTTCCGGCTGCTCGGGGACGAGGACTCGGCGACCGCCGAGCTGACCGCCGCCTGCCACAGCTTCGCCGAGCTCGGCGTGGCGCCCGCGCGGCAGGAGGCCGAGCGGCTGCTGCACACCGAACTCGCCGGCGGTCTGACCGCACGCGAGCTGGAGGTCCTGCGGCTGGTTGCGTCCGGCAACAGCAACACCGAGATCGCCCACCGGCTGGTGCTGAGCGACAAGACCGTCGCCCGGCACCTCACCAACATCTTCGCCAAACTCGACGTACCGTCCCGGACCGCGGCCGTGGCCTACGCCCGCGACCACGACCTGCTCTGAACCGCTCCCGCGCCCCTCGAACCGCCCCTCGAACCGCTCTGCTGGGGGAGGTCGTTCCCTCGCGCGGGTGAGGTGCGGGCGGGGCCGCCGGACGGATGCTCGGAACGTGAGCACAACTGAGCGTCCCGTCCCGCGCTGGGCCTACCTTCTCGCCCATGCGATCCCGTTCCTGGCCCTGCCGTCCGGACTGTGGCGGCTCGGGCTGGTCTTCGGCTCCTCGATGGGCCTGCTCGACGACGCCGGCCGCCCGGCGTACCTGATCGGGTTCGGCGAGAAGCTGTACGTCGTCTGCCTGTCGATCGTCTCCGAGCTCGTCGCCCTGACCGCCGTCGGCCTGGTCAGCCGGTGGGGCGAGGTCGCACCGCGCTGGATCCCGTTCATCGGCGGCCGCCGGGTGCATCCGTACGCCGCGATCGTGCCCGCCGTTCTGGGGTCGCTGGGGCTGATCGCGATCTGGACCTACGGGTTCCGGGACGCGTTCACCGACCACTTCATCCCGTTCTCGAGCACGGAGTGGAAGGTGCTGATGATCGCCTGCTACCTGCCGCTGAACCTGTGGGGTCCGGCGCTGCTGGTGGTCACCTGGGCGTACTACCGGCGCCGGGTCAGCGCGATCGCGGTCGCGGTTTGAGCGTGGTGGCGGGCAGCGGCGGCGCCGGCAGCGGATCGCCGTCGTACCCCGGCACCATCCCGAACCTGTCGTTGCCCGCAGCATCGATCGCCGCCTGCCAGGCGTCCCGGGCCGCCACGATCTCCTCGTGCGAACGGCCGATGAAGTTCCACCACATCACCAGCTCCTCCTCGAACGGCTCGCCGCCGAGCAGCAGGAACCGCACACCGTCGTCCGAGGCCACGAGCTCGATCGCGTCCCGGCCGGAGCCCAGGTAGGTCATCTCACCGAACCCGGGCGTCAGGTCCCCGACCGAGAGCGCGCCGTCGACGACCAGGACGGCGTACTCGTGGGACGGTGTGAGCGGGAGCGCGAGCGTGCGGCCTGCCTCGATCGTGACGTCGGCGCCGACCAGCGGGGTGTACGCCGGTGCGGGAGAGGTGACCCCGGCGACGGTCCCGATCATCACCGTCGCGTGCGCGCCGTCGAGCTCGAGCCGCGGCAGGTCGGCGTAGGCGTCGAAGGCGGGCGGGGTCGTCGTACGGACGCTGTCGGGGAGCGCGACCCACAGTTGGGCGCCGTGCAGCATCGGCGGCGCGTCCGGGGTGGAGACCTCCGAGTGCGCGATCCCGTTGCCGGCGGTCATGATGTTGAGCTCCCCAGGACGCACGAACGCGTGCGATCCGACGCTGTCGCGGTGCTCGATCTCGCCCTCGAACAGCCAGCTCACCGTCTGCAGGCTGGTGTGCGGGTGCGGCGGGACCTGCATGCCGCGCTCCCCCGGTACGTCGTACGAATCGACGCGCTCCTGCGTCAGGTCGTCCGGGCCGTAGTGATCCACGAAGCACCAGGCGCCGACCATCCGCCGGTTCTTGTTCGGCAACAGCCGCCGGACCGTGGTGGACCGCCCCAGCACGACCTCGCGGGCCTCGAGCATCTCCAACGCCGGTCCTTCACAGTCCCCGCTGCCGACCAGCTCGGCCGGGTCGCTCTCGAGATCACTCATGATGCCGTCCATTCCACGAGTTGCTTCTGGTCCCAGGTGTTGATGACGCGCTCGGGCGCTACGCCGCAGTCCTCGGCGCGTTCGCAGCCGTACACCTGCCAGTCGAGCTGGCCCGGCGCGTGCGCGTCGGTGTCGACGGAGAACATGCAGTCCATCTCGACCGCCAGCGAGAGCAGGCGTTTCGGCGGGTCCAGGCGCTCGGGGCGGGAGTTGATCTCGACCGCCGTACCGAACTGGCGGCAGGCCTCGAACACCACCTCGGCGTCGAACTCCGACTCCGGCCGGGTCCCGCGGCCGCCGGTGATCAGCCGGCCGGTGCAGTGACCGAGCACGTCCACGTGCGGGTTGGCGATCGCGCGCACCATCCGCTCGGTCATCGGCTCGGCGGCCATCCGCAACTTCGAGTGCACGCTCGCCACGACGATGTCGAGCCGGGCCAGGATCTCCGAGTCGCAGTCCAGTGAGCCGTCGTCGAGGATGTCGACCTCGATACCGTTCAGGATCGTGAACCCGTCGAGCTCGTCCTGCAGCTTCTTGTTGAGTTCGGCAACGACCTCGAGCTGCTGCAACCGGCGCTCGCGGGACAGGCCGTTGGCGACCGTCAGGCGCGGCGAGTGGTCGGTGAGAGCGATGTACGAGTGGCCGAGGCGGTGCGCCGTACGGGCCATCTCCTCGATCGGGCTGCCGCCGTCCGACCACTCCGAGTGCAGATGCAGATCGGCCTTCAGAGCGGCCCGCAGCTGCTTGCCCGCCGTGGTCAGCTCGCCCGCCGCCTCCTCCAGCTTGACCAGGTACGACGGGGTCGCGCCGTCCATCGCCTCGACGATCACGGCCTCGGTCTTCGGGCCGATCCCGGGCAGCTCGGTCAACGTGCCGGCGCGGCGCCGGGCCCGCACCTCCGCGGCCGGCAGCGCCGCGATCGTGTCGGCCGCCCGCCGGTACGCCTTCACCCGGTGCGTCGGCTGCCGGTCACGCTCGAGGTAGTACCCGATCGCCCGCAGCGCCGCCACCGCGTCCTCGACACCCGCCTTGTCCGTCATGCGTCCATCATGGCAGCGAGCGTTATGGTCTGGGCGTGGCGACTAAGGCGCATCTGGCGCGGGCTGAGCGGTTGCAGGGGGCGACCGGTGCGCTGGCCACGGCCGCGATGGCGGCGATGGACGCGAAGTTGCCGTGGTTCGGGACGCTGTCCGCCCAGGACCGGTCCTGGATCGGGCTGGTCGCGCAGTCCGGCATCTCGGCGTTCGTCGAGTGGTTCCGCGACCCCGAGGCGCACTCGTCGATGCCGACCCGGATCTTCGGATCGGCGCCGCGCGAGTTCACCCGGGTGATCTCGTTGCACCAGACCGTGGACCTGGTGCGGACCACGATCGAGACCATCGAGAACACCATCGGCACGCTGCTGCCGCCGGACGACGTACCGATCGTCCACGAGGCCATGCAGCGCTACGCCCGCGAGGTCGCGTTCGCCGCCGCCACCGTCTACGCGCAGGCCGCCGAGATGCGCGGCGCCTGGGACGCCCGGCTGGAGGCGCTGCTCGTCGACTCGGTGATCCGCGGCGAGGCCGACGAATCGGTCCGTTCCCGCGCCTCCGCCCTCGGCTGGGCCGGAGCCGTCGGTACGACGGACTCTGTGACGACGGGCGGAGCCGAGGTCGCCGTGGTGGTCGGACGCGCACCGGCCGCCGACGCACCGCAGTCCGGTCACGGCAGCTCGAACGTGGCGGACATGGTCCGGCACGCGGCGCGCGAGGCCGGTGCTGACGCACTGTGTGCGGTCCAGGGCGACCGTCTGGTCCTGGTACTCGGCGGTACGAGCAAACCTGTGGAGATCGTACAAAAACTCGCGCGCTGGTTCGGACCCGGTCCGATCGTCGTCGGACCGGTCGTGAAGGACCTGATGTCGGCCGTGACCTCGGCCCGCGCCGCCGTCGCCGGGCTGCGCGCCGTCGCCGCCTGGCCGGGTGCGCCACGACCCGTGCAGGCCGACGAACTGCTCCCCGAACGGTCACTCTCCGGAGACGGCCACGCCCGTCGGCAGCTCGCGACCGACGTGTACGGCCCGCTGACCGTGGGCGACGGCGTGCTGCTCGACACCGTCTCGGCGTACCTGGACTCCGGCGGCTCGATCGAGGCGACCGCCCGGGCGATGTTCATCCACGCCAACACCGTCCGGTACCGGCTCAAGCGTGTGGCGGACCTCACGGGGTACAACCCGCAGCATCCCCGCGACGGATTCACACTCCGTGTCGCACTGACCTTGGGCCGCCTGCTCAATCCCGAGCCGGGCAGCACCGTTTTGTAGGATCTCCACAAAAGCGGCCCGGTAGAATTCGTGCTCGCCGTGAGGCTCGCGGCGGGTGTGACTGAGGGAGAGTTGTCACGTGCTCGTCATCGTCGCGCCCGGTCAGGGTGCCCAGACCCCAGGATTCCTCGAGCCGTGGCTGGCCGATCCCGTCTTCGAGAGCCGGCTGAACTGGCTCTCCGCGGTCGCCGGCCTCGATCTCGCCCACTACGGCACCGAAGCCGACGCAGACACGATCCGCGACACCGCGATCGCGCAGCCGCTGCTGGTGGCCTCCGGCATGCTCGCCGCGCTGGCGGTGTTCCCGCACCCGGCCGACGCCTTCGCCAAGGTCGGCGCGGTCGCCGGTCACAGCGTCGGTGAGCTCGCCGCCGCGGCCGGCACCGGTGTCCTGACCGCCGAGCAGGCGATGGTCCTGGTCCGCGAGCGCGGCAAGGCGATGGCCGCCGCGGCCGCGCTGACACCGACCTCGATGACCGCGGTGCTGGGCGGCGACCGCGACGAGGTCCTGGCCAAGCTCGCCGAGCACGGCCTGACCCCGGCCAACGACAACGGCCCCGGCCAGATCGTTGCCGCGGGCACCGTCGACGAGCTGGCCGCGCTGGCCGCGGATCCGCCGGCGAAGGCCCGGCTGATCCCGCTCTCGGTCGCCGGCGCGTTCCACACCAGGCACATGGAGCCGGCCGTCCAGACGCTGGCGAAGTACGCGACCGCGATCAGCACCCACGACCCGCGGACCCGCCTGATCTCGAACCGCGACGGCCACGTCGTCCACGACGGCCAGGACGTCCTGCAGCGCCTGGTCACCCAGGTGAACGCCCCGGTCCGCTGGGACCTGTGCCTGCAGACGATGTCCGACCTCGAGGTCACCGGCATCCTGGAGCTGCCCCCGGCGGGCACGCTGACCGGCATCGCGCGGCGTGCCCTGAAGGGTGTCGAGACGTTCGCGCTGAAGACGCCGGACCAGCTCGACGACGCCCGCGCGTTCGTCGAGAAGCACGGCAGCCCGTCCGAGATCGACGCCTCCCCCACGTGGCGCCTGCTGGTCGCTCCGATCAAGGGCACCTTCACCCGCAAGGTCGACGTACTGCGGGAGACCGGTGCGACCGTCGACGCCGGTGAGGTCGTCGCGAAGGTGGCGAGCCTGCGGGACGAGGTCGAGGTGACCGCGCCGCACGGCGGCATCGTGGTCGAGTGGCTCGTCGAGGAAGGCGACCCGGTCGCCCCCGGCCAGCCCCTCGTCCGCCTCCACCCCGCCGGGAGCAACGCATGATCACCGCATCGACAGGCTCGCAGTACGCCGGAATTCTCGGCATCGGGTCGTACCGGCCGCGCCGCGCGGTGCCGAACTCCGAGATCCTCGAGCAGATCGACTCCAGCGACGAGTGGATCCAGACCCGGTCCGGGATCAAGGAGCGGCGCTGGGCCGACGAGGACGAGACCGTCCTGATGATGTCGGTGCACGCGGCCAAGGACGCGATCGCGGAGTCCGGCATCGACCCGAACGACATCGGCTGCGTGATCGTCGCCACCGTCACGCACCTGTACCAGACGCCGGCGATCGCGACCCGGATCGCCGTCGAGGTCGGCGCCCCGACCGCGGCCGCGTTCGACATCTCGGCCGCCTGCGCCGGCTTCTGCTACGGCGTCGCGATGGCGAACGACCTGGTCCGCGGCGGCAGCGCGAAGTACGTGCTGGCGATCGGCGTCGAGCGGCTCAGTGACATCACGGACCGCACGGACCGCGGTACGGCGTTCATCTTCGCCGACGGCGCCGGCGCCGCGGTCGTCGGCCCGACCGAGGAGCCGGGGATCGGCCCGGTGGTGTGGGGCTCCGACGGCACGCAGCACCAGGTGATCAGCCAGAAGGAGTCCTGGCAGGAGGTGCACGGCAACCACAACTGGCCGCACCTGACGATGGACGGCAACCCGGTGTTCCGCTGGGCGTCGTTCGAGATGGCCAAGGCCGCGCAGCAGGCGCTGGACGTGGCCGGTGTGAAGGCGGAGCAGCTCGACCTGTTCGTCCCGCACCAGGCGAACATGCGGATCACCGACGCGATGCGCCGCACGCTGAAGCTGCCCGAACACGTCAAGGTCGCCCGCGACATCGAACGGCAGGGCAACACCTCGGCCGCGTCGATCCCGCTCGCGATCACCGCGATGCGCGAGGCCGGCGAGGCGAAGAGCGGTGACCTCGCGCTGATCATCGGCTTCGGGGCGGGGCTGGTGTACGCCGCCCAGGTCGTCCGGCTCCCGTGAGGCAGCAGTAGTCCATAGTTGTCCGGGGGCGGCTCAGGTGGCCGCACCCGGCTGAAGTGAAGCCAGTGAACATCCGAAAGGGAACCCAAGAGATGGCCAGCACCGAAGAGATCCGTTCCAACCTCGCCGAGATCGTGAACGAGATCGCCGGCATCCCGGTCGAGGACGTCCAGCTGGACAAGTCCTTCACCGACGACCTCGACGTCGACTCGCTCTCCATGGTGGAGGTCGTGGTGGCCGCCGAGGAGAAGTTCGACGTGAAGATCCCCGACGACGAGGTGAAGAACCTGAAGACCGTCGGCGACGCGGTCGCGTTCATCGAGCGCGCGCAGAACGGCTGAACCCGCCGTCACCGTGCTGGCCCGGGGTGCTCATCGGCGACCCGATGAGCACCGCACCGGCACCCCGCAGTACCCACCCCTCGCTCCCAACCGCAGAACGCTCATGTGAAGGATGAGGTAACCATGTCGAAGACCCGAGTCGTCATCACTGGGCTCGGTGCCACGACCCCGCTCGGGGGCGACGTGACCAGCACCTGGGAAGGGCTGCTGGCCGGCCGCTCCGGCGCCCGGCGGCTGACCGACGAGTGGGTGCAGAACCTCGCGGTCCAGATCGCCGCGCCCGTCGCGGTCGAGCCGACCGACGTGATCGAGCGGGTCAAGGCCCGCCGCCTGGACCGTACGGCGCAACTCGCCGTGGTCGCCGCCCGTCAGGCCTGGGCCGACTCCGGGCTGGAGGACTCCGGCCTGGACAAGGAGCGGCTCGGTGTCGCGGTCGCGTCCGGGATCGGCGGCCTGCACACCACCCTGGCGAACTACGACGCCCTGCAGTCCAACCCGCGCCGGGTGTCGCCGCTGGCGATCCCGATGCTGATGCCGAACTCGTCGGCCGCGTACGTCAGCCTGGAGCTCGGCGCGAAGGCCGGCGTCCACACCCCGGTGTCGGCGTGTGCGTCCGGTAACGAGGCGATCTGGCTGGGGCTGGACCAGATCCGGCTCGGCCGCGCGGACGTCGTGGTCGCCGGTGGCGCGGAGGGCGCGATCATGGCGCTGCCGCTGGCCGCGTTCGGGATGATGCAGGCACTCAGCAAGCGCAACGACGACCCGGAGCGGGCGTCGCGTCCGTGGGACGTGGACCGCGACGGCTTCCTGCTCGGTGAGGGCGCCGGGATCCTGATCCTGGAGTCGTACGAGCACGCCAAGGCGCGCGGCGCGAAGATCTACGCCGAGCTCGCCGGTGCGGGCATCTCCGCAGACGGTCACGACATCGCCCAGCCGGACCCGACCGGTTCCGGTGCGCGGCGGGCGATGGAGCGGGCGTTGTCCGAGGGCGACCTGACCCCGGCGGACGTGTTCCACATCAACGCGCACGCCACCTCGACCCCGCAGGGCGACATCGCCGAGTCGATCGCGATCCGGCAGGCGCTCGGCAAGGAGGCGGACCACGCGATCGCCACCGCACCGAAGTCGATGATCGGTCACCTGCTCGGCGGCGCCGGCGCGGTCGAGTCGGTCGCCACCGTGCTCGCCCTGCACCACCGGGTCTCGCCGCCGACCATCAACGTCGACAAGCTCGACGACCAGATCGAGCTGGACGTCGCGACCGAGCAGCGCAAGCTGCCGGACGGCGACATCGCGGCGCTGAACAACTCCTTCGGCTTCGGCGGTCACAACGCCGCCATCGCCTTCAAGTCGGTGTAGCCCATGACCGTTGCCCCGGCGAAACCCGCCAAGCTCCCCCGTGAGCTGGACCCCCGCAACCCGGTGACCCGGCTGACGAACCTGCTGGATCCGGGCAGCCTGGAGCTGATCACCCCCGACAACCTGTCCGGGATGGTCGCGGCCCGCGGGACGATCGCCGGGGCGACGGTCGTCGCCTTCTGTTCCGACGCGACCGTGATGGGCGGCGCGATGGGCGACGAGGGCTGCGACGTCGTGGTCAGGGCGTACGACGTCGCGCGCGAGGAGCAGGTACCGATCATCGGCCTGTGGCACTCCGGCGGCGCGCGGCTGGCCGAGGGCGTGCTGAGCCTGCACGCGGTCGGCAAGATCTTCTACACGATGACGCAGGCGTCCGGGAAGATCCCGCAGATCTCCGTCGTGCTCGGCCCGGCGGCCGGCGGTGCGGCGTACGGCCCGGCGCTCACCGACGTCGTCGTCCTCGGGCCCGAGGGCCGGATCTTCGTGACCGGGCCGGACGTGGTCCGCTCGGTCACCGGTGAGGACGTCGACATGCTGCGCCTCGGCGGACCCGAGCCGCACGGCCGGCGGTCCGGCGTCGTGCACATCACCACGGACTCCGAGGCGGCCGCCCTGGAGCAGGCCCGGCGGCTGGCCGACCTGCTCGCGAACCAGGGATCGGTGGCCACGGACATCCCGGACATCGACCTGTCCGGGTTCCTGCCCGAATCGGCGAAGCGCGCGTACGACGTCCACCCGCTGGTCGGCGGGGTGCTCGACGAGGACTCCCCCGTCGAGCTCCACCAGCGCTGGGCGCCGAACATCGTCACCACCCTCGGCCGGCTCGGCGGCCGCACGGTCGGCGTGATCGCGAACAACCCGCTCCGGCTCGGCGGCTGCCTGGACGCGCTGTCGGCCGAGAAGGCGTCCCGGTTCGTCCGGATGTGCGACGCGTTCGGCGTACCGCTCGTCGTCCTGGTCGACGTACCCGGCTATCTGCCCGGCGTAGGGCAGGAGTGGGACGGTGTCGTACGACGGGGCGCCAAGCTGCTGCACGCGTTCGCGGAGGCCGTCGTACCGCGGGTGACGCTGGTGACCCGGAAGACGTACGGCGGGGCGTACATCGCGATGAACGCGCGGTCGCTCGGCGCGACCCGGGTGTTCGCCTGGCCGCGGGCCGAGGTGGCCGTGATGGGTGCGGTCGCCGCCGTCCGGGTCCTGCACCGCCGCAAGCTCGCCGACGTGGACCCGGAGCTCCGCGCGCAGGTCGAGGCCGAGCTCGCCGCCGAACACGAGAAGATTGCCGGCGGCATCGACCGCGCCCGCGAGATCGGCGTCGTCGACGAGGTCGTCGAACCCACCCGCACCCGCACCGCCCTCGCGGCCGCGCTCGCCAAGGCCGAGGCCGGCGGCCCGATCCGCGGCCGCCACGGCAACATCCCGCTGTAGCCCCGGTTCCGGACAACACGAAGGGCGCGAACCCTGGGGTTCGCGCCCTTCACGTGGTGCGGCCGCTGTTGTTCACAACCACCGGGGGTGTCCCGACACCCGGTGGCCCAGCGGCCACGGCCCCTCCCACCCTTGTGCAACGTCTGACGCCCAGTCTCACCGAAAAGTTCGGGGAAGTCGTCGCGGTTCACAGCTTTCTTCTGAAGTTCTCAGGAAGCGCTCAGACCACCTGATGCAGCCATCGCACGGGTGCGCCGTCACCGGCGTACCGGAACGGCTCCAGCTCGTCGTCCCACGGGCGGCCGAGCAGCCGCTCGACCTCCTCGGTCAGGTCCGCCTCGCCGCTCGCGGCCTTCAGCATGGCCGCCTTCAGTCGCTCCTCCGGCACCATGATGTCGCCGTGTACGCCGGTGGTCGCGTGGAAGACGCCCAGCGCCGGGGTGAACGAGTACCGCTCGCCCTCGACCCCGTTGCTCGGCTCCTCGGTCACCTCGAACCGGAGCTTCTGCCAGCCGCGCAGGGCGGATGCCAGCTTCGCCGCCGTGCCGGCCTCGGCCTGCCACGACAGCTCGGCCCGGTACTGCCCCTGCGCCGCTGGTTGCGGCGTCCAGTCCAGTTTCACGGGCACGCCAAGGATGCCGCCCGCGGCCCACTCGACATGCGGGCACAACGCTGACGGCACGGTGTGGACGTACAGAACGCCACGAGTTGTCGCCACCGGGACCTCCTGTGCTCGAGGGGCGCCTTCCCCAGCGTTCTCGAACAACTTCGTCGATCCGGTGTCAACAGTCTCTCAGGGCACCACAACTCGCCCCGCGAAACTCTGGTCCATCTTGCACCACCGCCCCCGTGAACACCAGTAACCTCGCCGTGTCAACCACATCACCGTCGTGTCGCGATTCAGGTCGAGGCGCGCTGACCAGGCGGCTGCTGACAGACAGTACGGCTCGCGTGACAGTCGCCGACGGCGCAGCGGAGGTCACGAAATGACCAGCTGGTAGGACTGTCACAGACCATCCGTGAGGCCTATGGTCGTCGTGAGCCTGGGGGATTTTGGCGACATGGCTCATGACCGTAGGTGGGGTGACCTCTGCGGCGCCGATCACAGCTGGACATCGGCGTTGGCCCCCTGTGCGCGCTCCTCCGCCTCCCCGCGAGTTCCGGCGGTTCAACCGCCGTCGTCTCACGCGCCGATCCGTCCCTCGGCGCCGTTCAGGGGAATCTGCACCGTCATGAAAGAAGCAGAAAATGAGGAAAGTCGGATTCATCAGCGTTCTGTCCTTGCTGCTGGTGATCATCGGCGGATCGAACGCTCAGGCTGCCGTTGACTTCAGCAACGCACCACAGGGGGCGCACTTCGCGAGGGGGGCCGGCGAGCCGGTCTGCACCGTCACCGGGACCACCGTGTCGTGTACCGGGACCGCGATCGAAGGAGTCGGGAACACCAACGCGACCGTCGTCCTGAGTGTCACCTCGACGATCAGTGGCGTCTGCCACAACCCCGGTGTCAACAACAAGGTCGTCGAGCCGTTCTCGGAGTCTGTCACCACGAGCACCTCCTCGAACATCACCTCGACGAAGAACGGCAGACTGATCGTTCCCGCGCAGCAAACGCAAGGCACCAGCACGGAGGACTTCCTGGCCACGTTCACCTGTCCGAACCCGAACTGGACTCCGGAAGTCACCAGCAACGTCCTGAGCTACAGCTACACCTTGACGTTCGCCGGCTTCACCGAACCGGCCATCGAGATCACTGGCTGACGCAGGCAGAATCACCATTCGGAGCCAGGGGCCGGATCTCCTCCGGACCCCTGGTTCCACGCGTGCCGTGGTGCGGCCGTTACGGGAAGCGAGTGGCGAGGGCGATGCAGGCGCCGGCCGCGGCCAGGGTGAAGAGCATCGCGATGCCGGCGTACCGGGCGGTGATCTCCTTGTCGACCTCGTCGTACCCGACCGAGGAGCCGATGTCCTTGTAGACGTCCTCGAGCTCGCCGGCCGACTCCGCGGTGTACGCCTCACCGCCGCTGATCTCCGCGACGGTGCGCAGCTCGGCGCGGTCCGGTGGCACCCGCTGCCGGATGCCGTCCATCTCGATGAAGCCCGAGTCGGTGCCGAAGCAGATCGTGTACACCGGGGTGTTCTTCGCCTTCGCTGCCTGCGCACCCTCCTGCGCGGTCCGGCCGACTGTCCGCTTCCCGTCGGACAGCAGCACGATCCGCGCCGGGGCCGGGTCGTCCGGGTGCTCGGGGTCCGGCGGGACCTGGGTGAGCGCCTGCAACGAGGTGAAGATGCCCTCACCGGTCGCGGTCGACTCGGCCAGCTCGAGCCCGTCGATCGAGCGCAGTACCGTCGCCCGGTCGGTGGTCGGCGGCACGATGATCGACGCGGTACCGGCGAAGTTCACCAGCGAGACGTTGAACTTGGTCGGCAGCTGGTTGACGAAGTTCTTCGCGGACTTCTTCGCCGCCTCCAGCCGGTTCGGCTCGATGTCGGTGGCCATCATCGACAGCGAGACGTCGACCGCCACCACGATCGTCGCGCGCTCGCGCGGCACCTTGACCTTGTCCTTGGGCTGCGCGAACGCCACGATGCAGGTCAGCGCGGCGAGCAGCGCCAGGCCGACGGCCACGTGCCGCCGCCACTGCGGCCGCCGCGGCGCGACCCGGTCGAGCAGCGCGATGTTGGTGAACCGCAGCGCGTACTGCGAGCGACGGTGCTGGAGGAAGATGTACCCCGCGATGATCAGCGGGATGATCAGCAGGAACCACAATCTGGCCGGAGACAGGAACTCCATCAGCGAGCCACTCCCTTCGGCGGTTGGTGCAGGCGGGCCGCGACATGCCGGTAGGCGAGCACGAACCGCACGGTGTCCGCGACCCAGTCACGGTCGGTGCGCAGCACGAGGTGGCCCGCACCTACCCTACGCAGGGCGGCGCGGGTTCGTTCCCGCTGCGCGAGGGCGGCGGTCGCGAACGCCTCCCGGACCTTGCGCCGCCGGGTGTCGATCTCGCGGACCTCGCCGGTCTCGGGGTCACCGATCGTGACCACGCCGATGTTCGGCAGCTCGAGCTCGCGCGGGTCGACGATCTCGACCGCGAGCACCTGGTGCTGGGCGGTGAGCTTGCGCATCGCCCGCTCCCAGGACGGCTCGATCTGGCTCGCCACCTCGCCGTCCTGCGGGGTGAGGAAGTCGGACACGATCACGCGCAGTCCCCGCTTGCGCTGGGTGCGGGCCATCGACTCCAGCGCCGCGGCCAGGTCGCTGCGGTGCGCTTCCTGGTCGCCGCTGAACTGCTCGGCCAGCAGCGCGCGGAGCAGCCCGTACAGCGCCAGCCGCCCGGAGCGGGCCGGCCAGCGGCGCAACGCGGAGTCGCGCAGCATCAGACCGCCGAACCGGTCACCGAGCCGGTGGGTCAGGAACCCGACGGTGGCGACGGCCGCGACCGCGAGCTCGCGCTTCTCGAGCATCGACGTACCGAAGTCCATCGAGGCGGACAGGTCGACCAGCGCCCAGGTCTCCAGCTCACGGTCCGCGATCAGGTCGCGGACGTGCGGGACCGTGGTCCGCGCGGTGACCGCCCAGTCCATCCGCCGGACGTCGTCGCCGACCTGGTACTCGCGGGCCTCGGCCAGCTCGGTCCCGGGACCGGGCAGCAGGCCGAGATGCTCCCCGTGCAGATAGCCCTCGAGCCGCCGGACGACGGTCAGCTCGAGCCGCCTGAGCGCACGCTCGGGAGCGAGCTGCGAGATCGTCATCGCAACTCGTGGATCGGGTCGGTCGGGCACTACACGAACTCCGGGCGGCCGGTGCCGTCGTTGCCGTCGCGCCAGACCGGCTGCGGCGGCGGGACGGTGGCCAGGATCCGCTCGATCACGGCCCGTGGGTCGATGTTGTCCGCGACCGCGTCGAAGGTCAGGCCCAGCCGGTGCCCCATCACGTCGAGGGCGACGGTCTGGATGTCGCTCGGCAGCAGGTAGTCACGCCCGTGGATCAGCGCGAGCGCCCGGCCGGCCGCGATCAGGCCGAGGGTGGCCCGCGGGCTGACGCCGAGCTCGATGATCGGCTCCAGGTCGGGCAGGTGGAAGTCGGTCGGCGTCCGGGTCGCCATCACCAGGCGGACGGCGTACTCCGCGACCAGGTTGTGGACGAACACCTGCTCGGCGGACCGCTGCAGCTCGAGGATCGTCTCCGGCTTCAGCACCTGCCGGGGCTCCGGCGGGTCGACGCTCATCCGGCGGAGGATCTCGAACTCCTCGTGCCCGCGCGGGTGCGGTACGTCGATCTTCACCAGGAACCGGTCACGCTGCGCCTCCGGCAGCGGGTAGACGCCCTCGGACTCGATCGGGTTCTGGGTGGCGATGACGATGAACGGCTTCGGCATCGGGAACGTCTGGCCGCCGATCGACACCTGCCGCTCGGCCATCAGCTCCAGCATCGCGGACTGCACCTTGGCCGGCGCGCGGTTGACCTCGTCGGCGAGCACGAAGTTCACGAACGTCGGGCCGAGCTCGATGTCGAAGGCCTCCCGGGTCTGCCGGTAGATCCGGGTGCCGACGATGTCGGACGGGACCAGGTCCGGCGTGAACTGGATCCGGGCGAACGTGCCGCCGACCACACTCGCGAAGGTCCGCACGGCGAGCGTCTTGGCGACGCCCGGGACGCCCTCGAGCAGGCAGTGACCCTTCGCCAGCAACGACACCATGAGGGTCTCGACCATGTGCTCCTGGCCGACGATCACCCGCTTGACCTCGCCGAGGGCCTCGCCGATCAGCCGGGACTGCTGGGCCACCGTTCCCGCCGGGACCGTGGTTTCGGTCATGCCTGTCCTTCCGGGGTCCGCGCGCGGACCATGTCAAACACCGTCATTCCCCACTTCGCAACACCGGCCATTCCATCAGATCACCGGGGCCAGGCAGCCGCAGGCCCCGGCGGGTCCGCCCCCATCCTCCCCCGCCGACACAAATCCCACGCGCCCCGGAGCACCTTGGACACGACATCCGTACGCCGGGCGCGTCGCCGTACGGATGTGGTGCCCAAGGTGGGCGCTGCGGGAGCTGCGGCGACAGTGCTACCAGGGATGTGGTGGGATTGGGGGTGATGACCGCGACCGAATCCCAGACCGAGGTGCAGCCGCAGGAGCGGCCCGCGCCGGCGATTCCGGACGCCCTCCCGCTGCAGCCGGAGGACCCGCCGCGGGTCGGCGAGTTCTGGCTCCGCGGCCGCCTCGGGGCGAACGCGGCCGGCTACCTGTACACCGCCGGCACCGAGGACGGCCGGGACGCGATCGTCGCGATGATGACCGAGGGATCGGCCGACGACGCCGCCGCGCGCGAGCGGTTCGTGAACGCCGTCGACGAGCTGCCCGAGGACGCGGTCCTGGCGCACAACGACTCCGACGACGACGATCTCGCGCTCTGGGTCGCGGTCGGCCCGATCCGGGCCGACGACGGGTCGAGCGCGGCGTCCGACGAGCGGCTGCTCGCGGAACGCCGCGGCGAGGACGTCCTGTCAGCGGTACTGATGGACCGCGTCCCGCAGCCCGGGAAGCTTCGCGGGCCGGACTTCCGGCACTACTGGGAGAGCCGCCGGCGTCCTGGTCTGTTCCGGATCTGGCCACTGCCCTGGCCGAACGCCCTGCGCCCCGCGTCGCGCTGGGCGCTGGGGTTCGCGCTGCTGACGATGGCCGTGATCATGGCGCTCGCCGTGTTCCTGGCGTGGTTGCTGTTCCGGAACGCCCAGCCGCTGGAGCCGGAGCCCGTCATCCCGAGCCCGACCGGTACGACGACGGTCACCGTCACGCCGACGACCCCACCGCCCGGGACCGGCTCCGCTTCTCCCACGCCGACCACGGGCAGCCCGACCCCGGGCCCGCCGACCGGCATCCCGACCGTCGCACCGACGGGTTCGCCCGGCAACACCCCGGATCCAGCGGACAAGTTCTAGTCGGTCAGGGCCGGCGGCCGGGACTCAGTGCGCGAGTTTCAGGCCGACTACGCAGCCGATCAGTCCGCACAGCAGCAGGACCTTGACTGTGCTGATCGGCTCCGCACCGGTCACCATGCCGTAGCCGACGGTCAGGGCGGCACCGATCCCGACCCAGACGGCGTACGACGTACCGACCGGCAGCTCACGCATCGCGTAGGCCAGGCCGGCCATGCTCAGCAGCAGCGACACCGCGAAGGTGAGGGACGGGCCGAGCCGGGAGAAGCCTTCCGACCGTCCAACGGCGACGGCCCAGACCGCTTCGAGCACACCGGACAGGATCAAAACGAGCCACGACATTCCAGTCTCCTTGGCGCCGTCTTGTCGCACACCGGGTACGGCACCGCTCGTCCGGGGCCCGACCAAGCAACGGTGGGCCTGGTCCCAGGCTAGCCGCTACCGCGAACGCGCGTGGTGGCCGCAGTCACCATGTGGCGGTGATCTGGCTCGCAACACCTTGCCCGTTGGAGGACGGACACGGGGGCTATGAGGGGGACAGCAGGCGCAACAGCTCCGGATCCTTCCAGAGCCGCTCCGGGACGGGCTGCCGGACGAGGGCGGCATCGGCCCGGATCTCGGCCGGGGAGGACGCCGCGATCAGCACGGACGTGACCGCGAAATGCCTGCTGGGAAAGGCGAGCGCGGCCTGCGGCAGCGAGACGCCGTACCGCTCGCAGACCGCCGAGATCCGGCGCGCCTGGACGCTCTCCGCCTGCAGAACGGGTGGCGTCAGTACGCCGGACACGATCGCGGACACCCCGCGCGCGACACAGCGATCCAGCAACGGTTTGGCCGACTGGTCGAGCAGGGAGTACTGGTTGAGAAGCACGCAGTCGACCTCGACGTCCCGCACGAGCACGTCGAGCTCCTGCCAGTCGTCCGACACCGCTCCGATCGCCTTGATCACCCCGTCGCGCCGCAGCTGGTCGAGCACCGGGTACGCCGCCGCGTCCCGCGCGAACACCAGATCGACCGCGAGCCCGAGCCGTTCGCTGCTCGCCCGCACCGAGTCCTCCGGATCGTTGCCGACCACCTTCGTCGACACCAGGAACTCACCCCGTGGCCGCCGCTGCAGCGCCGTACCGAGTCGCCGTTCGGACTCGCCGTACGCCGGTGACGTGTCGAAGAACCGGATGCCGGCCTGGTACGCCGCGTCCACGGTGGCGATCGCCGTCTCGTCGGCGGGCTCCCCGAGATGCGACCCGCCGAGCCCGAACCGCGGTGGCCGGAACCGGACCGTCGAGCGGGGCGCGAGCACCTGGCTGGGTGCGGCCATCGCACTCACCTCCGCTGGTCGATCCGGGTACCTACCAGGATCAGGGCTCGGCGTGCACTTCGCATCTCGAATCAGCGACCGGATTCGCAGAGCGCCCTCACCTCCGCGTCGGTGAGGGCGGGTTACCGCGCACGATCAAACATTCATCGGCACGCTGATCCACGACGGATCGCCGGCGGGCGAACTGAACGTCACGGTGGAACCGACGACACTGCGCCCGAGGTACCGCGGGTCGACGGTGTCGATCACCAATACGAGACGATGCCCGGCCGGCACCTCCCAGCTCGTCGCCTCCATCCGCAGGTCCACCGCGACCGCCTTCCCCGGCGTTGCCCCGCGCAACGTGTACGGCTTGTGCGAGATCAGCGACCCGACGCCGAGCGCGTCGACGTCGTACAGGTAGGCGAACAACGACGTACTCGCCGCCGACGGCTTCACCGTCACATGAACCTCGGGTGCCCCGCTCACCACGGCCGCCTGACCGAGCGCCGGACCGGTCCACACACCCGCGAACGTTCTGCTCACCAAGGGCGTCGCCACACCGGTCGGGATCGACAGGAGCCCTTGCAGAGCGCCCGAAACCAGCGCCACCCCGCTGTCGGCGATCGTCGGTACGCCGGCCGCGATCGACCGGCTCCACCCGGTGGACTCGTTCCCCTGCAGCGCGCCGGCCTTCGTGAGGTACGACGTACGCGCCTGACCGACCGCGGCCCAGCTGGAGTATCCGCGCCACACGCCGCGCTGCGATTTCAGCTGCACCGGCGCCTCGGTGTCCGCGCCGTTCTCGGCGCCCGTCAGATAGTGCCGCAGCCAGTCGGCGAGCTCGTCCCAGGTTTCGTTGGGTAGGCCAATCGCCCCGCTCGTCTCGGGTGTGGCGTGATCGCCGTGCGCCAGCAGCAGCCGCTTGGGTCCGGTCAGCCTGGTGAAGAAATCGGTGTACTGCGTGGGCGGGAAGATCGAGTCCTCGAAGGCGTTCGCGAGGAACACCGCGGGCCTGTTCGCGTTGATCTGGTCCACCACCGTCGCCGCCGACCGCACCGGCGACAGTTGCTTCGCCTCGGCGATCGCACCGTCGAAGTCACCGGTGACGAACTTCGTCTGCAACGACGCCATCTCCGGACCCGGCCGCCCGGTGACGTTGCCCAGGGCAAGTAGCCCGGCAACGGCCTGCAGGGCGACGGTTTCGTTCGGATTCAGCGACCGGATGAGCTCTGCCCAGCCGCTCAGGGCGCCGACGGCCTTGATCCGCGAGTCCTTCGCGGCGGCGAGCAGCGAGGTACCGGCGCCGTACGAGATCCCGACCGCGGCGACCCGGCTGGTATCCGCGGGTGTGTGCTGGTCGGCCCAGTCGATCACCTCGCTGACGTCGGCGACAGTCGGCGGACCGGCGATGTCGATACCGCCCCCGGTGTCCCAGAACCCGCGGCTCGAGTACGAGATCACCTGGAACCCGGCCGTCGCCAGCTTCGCGCCCTGGCCGACGTACTCGACGTTCGGGACACCCCAGCTCGACGGCATCACCACGAGCGGGAACGGGCCGTCACCCTGCCCTGTCGGCGTCAGGACGACGGCACCGATCTCGATCCCGCCGGCGCCGGGGATGCGCTGGTACGCCGTACTGAAGCCTGGTGCGGTCTGACTGGCATCGGCCCGCGGGCCGATCGTGATCAGCGTCAGAGCAACTGCGAGCGCGGCGGCGATTCTGCGCACGGGGACCTCCGGCAGTAGGAATTACCGGAGGGTAACCAGAAAGTTGCCGCTGTGTCACTACCTCGGCACGGTGAGTGCCGGATCCACGCTGGTCGCCTCGACGGACCACGCCCACAGCCGCTTCGCCAGGTCCGGGTCCTGCGCAGTGCGGGTCGGCAGGACGATCTTCGGCGTACCGCGGTACTCGAAGAAGCCCGGCCCGACGAACGATCCGGGGCGCAGGTCGGCGTACGTCGCGGCGTACAGCGTCGGCCACGCGCCGGCCGCCGCGGACTGTGCGACCAGGCGGGTCGCCGCGCCCCACAGCCGTGCCTGGAGCGCCCGGCCGGCGAGCTCGGGACCAGCCGCCTGCAGGTGCGTCGAGGCGTACCCGGGGTGGGCGCCGACGCTGAGCAGATCGGCCCCCGCGGCGCGCAGGCGGCGGTCGAGCTCGAGCATGAACAGCAGGTTCGCGAGCTTCGACTTCCCGTACGCCTCCCACTTCCGGTAGCTGTTCGCCGGTCGCCGCAGGTCGTCCTCACTGATGCCGCGGACGGTCTTGTGCATGAACGAGCTGACCGTGACGACGCGGCTGGCCGGCGTCTTCAGCAGCAGCGGCAGGAGCCGTCCCGTCAGCGCGAAGTGCCCGAGGTGGTTGGTGCCGAGCTGCAGCTCGAATCCGTCGACGGTCTGCCGGTACGGCGGCGCCATCACGCCGGCGTTGTTGATCAGCAGATCCAGGCCGTCGTACGTCGAGGTGACCTCGTCGGCTGCCCGCTCGACACTCGCCAGGTCGGCCAGGTCCAGCTCGAGGACCGTCGGTGCCTTCCCGCCCTCACGGGTCAGGCGCTCTGCCGCCTGCGCCGCCTTCTGCGGGTTGCGCGCGGCAACTAGCACGTCGGCGCCGTGTCTGAGCAGTTCGAGGGCGGTCTCGTACCCGAGTCCACTGGTCGCGCCCGTCACGAGCGCCCGTCGTCCGGTCAGGTCAGGAATGTCCGCCGTACGCCAGGTCATGCGCCCACCTTAGTTCGTGGGCGCATGACCTGGAGTGGTCACGGGAGGATCTTGCGGTCCTGGAAGGCCTTGGTGACCTGCGCGGCCGCCGCCTTGCCGTACAGCAGCCGGGCGGCCTGGACGGTGTCCTGTGCCGCGGCGGCGAACGAGGTGTCGGGGTCGTAGAAGAACGTCGCCTCGAGGATCACCTTGTTCGCCTTGGTCCGGCCGAGGGCCTGGTGGATGTCCCACAGCGCCCGGGACCAGATCTCACCGTCGTCGTGCACCTGACCGACGATGTCGTCAGTGGTCTTGTTCCCGTCGGTACGGCGCAGGCAGTGCGGCTCGGTGCTCGTGTACGACGTGGCGTCCCAGTCCATCACGCACGGCAGCTCGAACCCCTTGCTCACCGGCACCGACATCGTCACGGCCCAGTAGTCGCCGAAGCCCTCACCGATCGCGCCGGCCTGTTCCGATTCGCCGTACCCGGGGACGATGTCGTCCTGCATCGCGTGCCCGTACTCGTGCCAGATCACCTCGGCGTCCTCGGCGTCGTCGACACCGCCCTCGCCCATCGTGATCATGTCCGTCGACGGGTCGTAGAACGAGTTGTCACCGGTGAAGGTGTTGACACTGAAGTCCTGCGACTCGTTGTTGACCTCGGTGAAGCCGAGCTGCTGGATGTACTCCTGCGTCTGGTTGACGTGGTAGTAGACCATCACCTGCTCGAACTTGTCGTTCTGCCGCTGGTAGACGAACGTGTTGGTCTTGCTCTGCGCGAGGCCGCCCTTGGCCTCCTTGACGTTGACGAAGCTACCGTTGAGGTTGCCGGAGCCGTCGAGGTTGCGCAGGATCACGTTCTTCTGCGCCAGGAACAGGGCGTCCTGGTTCCGGTCGTTGAGGTCGGTCAGCTTCTCGTTCTGCTCGCTGACCACCGGGTTCGGGTCGAACACCGAGCCGCGGCCGTCGATGTTGTCGCTGATCACCTTCGACTCGACGACACTGCCGGTCTTCGCGTCGACGAGCGAACGGCTCACGCCCTCCGTCGAACGGCTCGTGACGTTCCAGACCAGGCGGGCGTTCGGTCCGCCGACGACGGCGAGCTGCGCGGCGCCGCTGGTCGCGGCCGGCTGCTTCACGAGATCCTTGGGCGGCCCGGCGATCCGGGACCGGTTCGCCCGCGCGGTGACCGTCGCGTTCGCGGTCTGCGTCGCGGAGGCGGGCGTCACCGTCGCGCCGACGTCCAGGTTCGCCGGTACTGCGTCCCGCCCGTCGGCGATGTCCACGGCGCCGGCCTTGGTCACGTGCGTCGCGTAGTACCCGTTGATCACCGGCAGGCCTTTGAAGGTCTGCTGGTACCAGTAGTGCTTGCCGAGCAGCGAGGTCTTCGTCTTGATCAGCTGCAACCCGTTCGGGTTCGCCGTCGCGGCTTCCGGCGCGGCCCCCGCGGCGCTGGTGAACGACAGTCCGAGCGAGACAGTGGCCAGTCCGGCGGTGACGGCCAGCAGCGCCTTGCGGCGTTTCGTCATACGGTTCCCCTCCTACGTTCGGTTGCGTAACGCAACCACTACGATCCGTTGCACCCTAGATCGGCGCGCCGCGCGGAGGGAAGCCGAACAGCGCGTCGTTCCGCCGCCGCAAGGGAAACCCCGCGCCTAGGATCCCGTCATGACGAAGCTGAGCCTGCGGGCGCTGAACCGCGCCACCCTGGACCGCCAGTGGCTCCTCGAACGCCGCGACGCGACCGCCCTGGAGGCGATCGAACACCTCGCCGGAATGCAGGCCCAGTCCCCGCAGGCGCCGTACGTCGGCCTGTGGACACGGCTCACGGACTTCGACCCCGCGGAGCTGGTCACGCTCCTCGAAACCCGCCAGGCCGTCCGCGGTTCGATGATGCGGGCAACAATCCACCTCGTCTCGAGCCGCGACTTCCTCGCGTTCCGCCCGCTCGTCCAGCCGCGCCTGGAGCGCGAGGTCTACCAGAACATGACGTACGGCCGGCACCGCCTCGAAGGCCTCGACATGGACTCCGTCCTGGCCGCCGGCATCGCCCGCATGACCGAGAGCCCCGCCACCGCCGCCCAACTCCGCGACCACCTGGCCCCGCTCTACCCCGACCGCGACCCCGCCGCCCTGGCCCACGCCGTGCGCTGCCTACTCCCCACCATCCAGACCCCACCTCGGGGCCTCTGGCAGAGATCCGGCAACCCAGCCATGACCACAGCCGACCTCTGGCTGAACTCCTCCGTCACTCCGCAGCCATCCGTCGACGACCTGGTCCTCCGCTACCTGGCCGCCTACGGCCCCGCCTCAGTCTCCGACGCCCAAACCTGGTCCGGCCTCACCCGCCTCTACGAGATCTTCGACCGCCTGGACCTACGCACCTACACAGACGCCACCACGAACCGCACCCTCTACGACCTCCCCCACATAACCCTCCCCCACGAAGACACCGAAGCCCCCACCCGCTTCCTCCCCGAATACGACAACCTCCTCCTCTCCCACACCGACCGCACCCGCTTCCTCCCCACACCCACCCGCACCCAACTCCCCCTCCGAGACCTCCTAACCAAAGGCACCCTCCTCCACGACGGCCACCCCAAAGCCTTCTGGAAACAAACCAAATCCACCAAAACCCAAGCCACCCTGGAAATCACCCCCTTCACACCCCTCACCCCCCAAGCCTGGACCACCATAGAATCTGAAGCCCAAGCCCTCCTAACCTTCACCACCCCCACCGCCACCCCCGAAATCAAACGCACCGACCGCTAAAACACAGCAGCCCGACCACAAGGGTCGGGCTGCTGGGCCTCGCGCTTACGAGCGCCGAACCTGCAGCAGCAGGACCGACATCGCAGCCACGAGTGGCAAAAGCCCCGGAGAGAACACCGCGACCACGGCGACAACGATCAGGACCACCTGGACAGTCCGCCGAAGCAGACCGATCAGGCTCACCATCAACGAGGTCAACGCAACCAAGTTGGCATTCCAACGCTCAGCCTTCTTTTCGAAAGATGTGCGCTTGCGGCGGGTGTTGGCGGCAGCCATAGGATCCGACTCCTAGATTCAGGTGAAAGATCGCCAATAGCTGCGCGAACAACCAATCGGCGAATCGATCACAAGTGAGCGAAAGCACCGATTGGTACTTTTGATTTGTGTTACCAGGCTAACAAGAGCCTTCAACGATGCGCCACCACCTGAAGACCGGCGGCAACATCGGGTACCCTGTAGCTTGTCGGCTGAGGTGCGCGAACACCGTTGACGCCGATGCGACCGCGGCGCATCTATCGGATCCGACTCCGTGCGCCGCGGTCTGCTTTAGCCTCGGAGGTTGACCAGCACTGGTCCTACACGCGCGCCGTTCGATCGTGCGAGCGACATCAGAGCGTGCCCGGAGGGCACGCCTGTGATGATGTCGGAGACAGTCCAGCGGGCTCGTTCGACGCGGCGAGCGCTGTATCCGGCTGTGTGGCTCTCGCTCCGGCCACCGACCGATCCGTACTGGTCGTAGCGAACGCCTGACGTCGCGCTCCTGTTGATCGTCGTCTCAGTGACGTACTGATCGCCGAACCACCGAGAGAAGATGTCGGCGTCGGTCGGATCGATGCCGCCAAACACCGCCTTGCAGCCAGTGGATCCGAACACGGTGGCACGCACATCCGGCGGAAAGTCCGCCATCGTCTGTGTTAGCAGAACAAGGCCCGCGTTGTTGGACCGCAGCTTCTGAACGCCGCGTGCAACGTAGTCATCGACGAACCGACCAGCCTCGTCGATGACGAGGCCCTTGAAGATTGACCGGTCTGCCTCCGACGACGATGTGATCTGCACGAACTGTGACACGACCAGGCGAGCGAGGATCCTCGACGCATCCGGATACTCAGCCTCTGGCAGTGACACGCGGACACGGACGGGCCTGTTCAGATCCCGCATCTGAAAAGTCGGCCCGGGGTGGTCGAACAGCCTGCGAAGCGACGGCCTGTCGAGAAGCGCGAACCGCTCGACCAAGCTCGCGGCTGGGTCGGCGGTGCGCTGCATCTGCCTTCCGCGAGTATCGAGCAGCGCCTTGAGGTCCTTCGCGCCAGCACCTTTGAGTCGTGACTTCACTCCATCGACCGCAGCTTGATCCGCACGGAGTAGCCCGAGGAGCTCAGGAACTGTCGGCCACCGCTCATAGGCCGCAAGGAACGGCTCCAGGCAGGCATAGAGCGCGTTCTTCGAGGCGTCGATGAAGTAGGCCTTGTCATCGGTGACCCGAGGCGGGAGCAAAGCAGACGCGAGGCGATCGGCGGCGACGTCTGCAGTCCTCGATCCACCGAACAGGCTGAACCCGCAGGTGGGATTGAGGGGGTCGATCGTGACGTCGAACCAGCCGTCATACGCGAAATCGGTCGATTTGGGATCGACAACGACCATGCTGGCCTTGCCGGTCAACGCCGCGAGCGACAGGTGCTCGACGACCGGGATCGCAATTCCGCGAGTCTTTCCCGAGCCAGGCGGGCCGATAACCAGCAGCGAGGTCCGTAGGACATCCAGGTCCAAGCCGAAATCGCCGGCCACCTCGTAGTCGCTGCGGTGATCCGGTATGACTTCGCCGAGCCGCACCTGACCAGCTACCAGATTGTGGACAGCAAACCGAGGTCCCGGCAGATTCCGTTGTTGCGACGGGTGAACCAGCGCTGCACCTTGCTCTTGCAAGACAGCTTCGGCCAAACGATCCAACTCTGCGGGCTCATGGCCTGCACGCGCGATGATGTGGGCTATTCGCGCGCGATCCACATCGCCGAAATCGGGGCTGCTCGCGAGCTGGTCCAGCTGCTGGGCGAGTGCGGAATGTGATGCACGGATGCGATCCCACGGCTGCGTCACCGGCTGGGGAGCGGCGCGTGACACATCGGCCGGCTGCGCGTCTCCGGCCCCCGTAATGGCGGCCAGTTTCCTCTTGAGGGACTCAAGCTGCTCGCGACGCTTGTTCATGATCGCGTTCCCTGCGTGTAGCGCTCAAGGGTCCGGATTCGATCGGCGAGTGTTGGGTGAGTTGCGTACAGCGCACCACGCCAACCTGCAGCGCGTCGTGCGACGTCCTGGCCCTGGGACTGAAGGTCGTAGAGGAACGCGATGGTGTCTCGCGCATAGCCCAACTCACCAGCCACGCGATCGGCCATCAGCTCAGCTCGACGACTGAACCACGCCAGCGGAATCGGAACCAGAAACGGAAGGAGCGCATATCCGGCCCAGTCCCAGTTGCCGAAGATCATCGAGTTCAGAATCAGCCCAGCGAGCGATAGGGCGAAGAAGCCTACGATCACACAGCCGAGCGCAGGTACACGGCCGCCCAAGCGGAACAGCGCCTGGATGAACGAAACCATCAGTCGACCTGGCTGCGCGTACCAGAACACGAGCAACGTGGCCCACGGGTGACCGCCTCGGTGGTGCCCGAGCTCATGTGCGAGTACGGCTTGCAACTGTCTGGGGGGCAGGTTGTTCAGCGCCCAACGTGTGATGGCAACAGAATGACCCGCGACCGCCGCACCGTTGATGGTGTCGGATTCCTCGACCCAGAGCCTGTAGTAGCCGGGATCTACACCGGCACGTGTGCAAACTGTCCGCCATGAGATATCCAGCTTCTGCTGTTCCATCAGCGTCGGCCTGCGGAGGCGGTACAGGTACTTCGCGATGAAGTCCTCTGTCGCGGGCACAATGACCACCAAGCCCGACAGGACCCATAACACCACGATCGAGAGGCTGACCCAGTCCGGTGAGAACCAGGCCGCCACTGACGACACGACACCGAAACTCCAAAGCGCCCACGGAATGCCGAGCAGCAGTTCTGCTGCAGAAGGCACTGAGATGCGAACGCCCTGCTGCGGCGGCGGAGCAGATTGAGCCGGCCCGTCGACAGGGCTGAACGACCCAGGGGTGCTGTTGGGCGCTTCGGGCGCACCTCCGCCGCCTGGACCGCGCGGGGCCGGCTGCCAACTGTCGGCCGAGAACGAGCCAGGTCGCTCGTCGTTTCCGTCAGATGCGTTCATCTAAGACCTCCCGCATCATCCGGCGACTCACAGTCGACAACCCCTTCACCTCATCCTGCCACCATCGGCCAGTTCCACCTGTCCCCACGATCAGGGCTCAGTAAATGGAGACATGCACGTGGTCAAAGTGTCCACCTGATGCGCTCGACGGATCGTAAACTCCACCGCCGTTGTACGGACGCCATTGCCCGGTCCGCGCACTCCAAATCTTCCCGTACCAGATGACGTAGCGCACGCCGGTCTGGCCGGCTGTCTGCACCGTCCAGTTCGCATAGCGGTCGCCGTCGGCTCGCGCCGCCGCTTTCTTGCGGCCGTCGCCACCGACGAATACGTCGCAAGCACGCCCCTTCGGGTGGTCACTGGTCGGGTTCCACACGTGGGCATCCCAGCAGGACATGCTCGGGTTCTGCAGAGCAGTGCGCGCAGCGGCAACCCAGGCTGCGGTCCGGGGCGTCAGCATGCCACCTGTACCTGTGGGGTCCGGGACGGTCTGATCCTCTGGAGGCCAATTTCCAGCAGTGGGTTTTCCGTCAGTTAGCCCGCCGCCGCAGTCACCACCGGGTTGAGCAGGCGTTGGCGTGCTGATCGCGCCGTCCGCGTCGCCGCCGCTCCGACCGGCGTACGGATCGCCGGCGCGGTTGAGATCGATCCGGGCCAGTGCTGCGATTTGCCGTGCCTGCTGCTCACGGAGCGCGTAGCGGTCAGGGAACGCCGACACCTGCACCGCCTGTGCGGCATCGCCGAGATTCATCGACGGCCACCCATTGATGTCGACCAGCCCGGGTGGGCTTGGCGGATCGGAACCGCCGAAGAAAGCGTTGGCGGCGTAAGTTGGATTCATTATGTCCCCGGGCGTCCCCCATCCTGCGCCCGGACGTTGCTGGAACAGACCGACCGAATCGGCGTCTCCGTAGCTCAGATTCTGCAGATTCGACTCCACAAGGGCTGTCATCAACGCGATCAATGTCGCCTGCCCTGGTAAGCCACGTTGCACCGCGACCTGGTCGATGATTCTGGCGTAGGCGATCTGGCTTGCCCGCAGTGGGCCTTTGGCCTCGGGTTCCTGCCCCTCTCCCGGGGCGCCAGGCGGACATGCCGCATTGACCTGATCACCCGTCGCGCCGAAAGGCGCAAGTACCACGACGAACATGAGGGTCAAGATCGCTCCGACCCCGGCAATCTTCGGCGCGATGCTCTTGGCGCCTCCAAGGCCTGCAGCCTGGGCTAGATCACGGCCGCTATACACGGCTGCCGTCCAGGGATGCCGTCACGGGCCGGTCCCCCCGTCGACCGACCCGACCAGCCAGCGCTCGTTGTCGCGAAAGACAGTCACCAACAGAGGCACATCGAACGTGGCTGCATCCTTGCCGGTCGTCTGCACCTTGACTGTGACGAGACGAGTGATTCTCGTAGGAGTATCTGTCGGGGCCGCACCGGGCCTCGGTGCTGTGATCGTTATCGAGAGCACCTTGGATGTGCCTTCAGATGTCCGTAGAGCGTCATACGTCGCGTCGCCGGCGCTCGCGAAGCTCGTGGCGAGTTCTTCCGTCGTGAACTGCGTGGCCCTGTCGACGAGTTGCTCATAGGTCTCGGTCGCTGGAGTTCTCTTGTAGAACAGATTCGCCCAGTTGCGCGTCGTCGTATCAGCCGCCGCAGTCGCCGCGGCACCCGGCCGCACGGTCTGCGGCGGCGGGGTTGTCAACGGTTCGGTCGTTGCGCTGGTTGTCTCGGATGCTGTCGGTTGCGCGACTTCCGACTCATTCACTGGACCACCGCTAGGTGTGAGCAGACCGACTGGACCCTGATCGTTCGACTGCTGACCGAAGAGGCGCGGGAGCCCGCCACCGACGCCCAGGACGATCACGGCCAGCAGAATCACGACAGCGATCACCCCGATCGGGCTCGCCGGTTCGCTGCGCCTCCGATCACGCAGTTCAGCCCGCTGCCGGGCCGCGTCCTCCGCTCGGCGCTGGCGGCGAGACATCCGCTTGGAACCCTCGACCGGATCCGCCGAATTCCTGTCAGCCGAGTCCTGTCCGTGGCCACGAGATCCCGACACAGCCTCTCACCGTCCTCCGGACGGACGAAGCGGAGCGCTACGGACGGCGGAGTACTCCCGGTAGGTCCTCGACGTAGGGACCGGCTGTCGGCGTGCCGCCCGCGAGCGCTTTGGTGGCCCCTCACGGAGGCTGGCCGAGTAAACATGTGCACGTCGCGGTTCGTACCCTCCGTTACGCATCTGCGCAGCCGTCGCCGATTGTTTTGCATGGCGGCCCGAACTGCGGCTGACGGAAGCTGTGGTCGAGCCACCGTTTCTGCCGGCCTTGGTCGGTTCGACTGATCCGCCTTGGTAGATCGTGTCCTTGGGACGACGACGCGACGCATCGTCCGCATGGCCAGGCTTTGAGCCACCGGGCGACGCCGGAACGGACACCGAACCTGGACGACCCAACGCCGCTGCGATCCCGACAGGTCGTCTGCTGCCATTCTCCCGGGCCGCCTGCCCGATCGACGCAGGACGGCCGCTGGAACCTGCGCCCTGCGTTTCGTCCCCGCCACGCGGGACGCGTCCACCCGCCGGTGGCATGGTCCGGTAGTTCCTGTTGGTCTCCACGTGCTCTCCCGAACTCGTGTCCGCAGGTCGCCGCCGACCGTCCTTCGGTCGTTCCGTGGGTGTCGGCGCAGATCCTCTGCTCCGAAGAGCCGTGACGACGCGGCGGACAGCTTGAACGGCTCCGTGACGCGCATACGAACCCATCACCATGCTGCCGAGCCCTGGGCGCATCGACGACGTCACATTCTCGAGCAGACGTCGGAGCCTGTACGCCGCGACAAGCACGACGAGCGCCAGGCAGGTCACCGGGAGCCAGCCGAGAGTGCCGCTCATCGTGAAGACCGCCGTCAACAACGACAGAGCGATGCCGAACACAAGCATGGCTGCAACCGATTGAAGAATCAGACCAAGCAGCGACTCGAGCCAGTTCATGCCCCATTGCCGCGAGCGTCCCGGAACGATGAACAAGCATGCGAAGATCACGCCGACGACCAACAACACCAGACACCCGACGAACGCCATCAACGCCGTTACGGCGAGGCCAATGATGAGGTAGGCATACATCGCTGCTGCCACCCCGGCGACCAGCAGTACCCCAACGCGCCCGAAGGCATTCTCACCCTTCGCCCACTTGACCGTTGGAGCATCATCGCCGCCCTCCCCCTTGGCCACGACGTTGTTGATGTAGTCCATGCGCTTCTCGGAATCCACGCCGATGTCCAGCAGTCCCTTTCCGTACCGCTTGCACGCGTCAATCGATCCGAATTCGGCGATGCACCACGGGGTTGCAGCGAACCCTCGCCAGGCGGAGTCCCCGGACTTCCGAAGCATTGTGTCGCGGGAGCTCCCAGGGAAAGCCGGCTCCGGCATCTCGATCGGAGTCTTGAGGGTCTGGCCAAGGACCTGGTCAGACGCACCCATCACGGTTTGGGCGCCGACCTGCCTCGCCCCGTCGATGCCCTTCAGCCATGTCGTAGCACCGAACGCGAGGCTGATAGCCAGGAGGCCGGCAGCAAACACCCAGACAAGTTGCCCAAAGGCGGTGCCCGATGAACGTCGATGTACGTAGGCCGCGATGGCACCAAAAGCGAGGGCTGTCGGTAGCAACCAGGCGGTCAACTGTCCGCTGACGCCACCGATCGCTCCCGCAGTCGCATTCATCAACGGGCGAATATCGGTGAACGAGAACAGCCACCAGCCAACCGAGACCCCGGCACGCGTGGCGGCGACAACGAACATCATCAGCAATTGGGCGAATGAGTTGAAGATCGGCCGCAGTGGGTCCCGCAGACTCCCTTCGAAGTCCAAGCTGAACGCCATCGGCGAGTACTGCTCGAAGAGGGTCCTGGTGTCGCCGTGTGTCAGATCAGGCGTCGGAAGCAGGTCGGCGAATCCGGTGGGCGTCGTCTGTTGATTCGGGTCGGCGGCGAGCGCGACCTGGGAACTGACGATCAAAGAAACAGCTAGAACAGTCAGCGCCGTTCGGACGCGGCGCTGCCACCTCATGCGACGTGCTCCTTGCCGCCGGGAGATGGTGCGGGCTGACCGCTTCCGTTGGTCGCTGGTTCGGCGCCGTCGTACGCGGAGTACATCGCCTCGTTGTAGGCGGCCTCGTCTGCCTCCTGGTCGTAAACCTCGTCGGGGCCGATCGGCGACTCGTAACGCAGCGAGTGATTGGCCTCTTCCGCGGACGGTGTTGGCGGATGGCCGTTCTGCTGGGCGACAGGCGAGGTGGCGACAGCAGGAGGTGCGGTTGGTTCCTGGTGCGTCCCCTTCGCAAGCGCTGGCGGCGGCTCCTCGACGGCAGGAGCGTCAAGCTGGGGTGGCGCAGGAGGCAAGGCAGGGGTCGAGCTGGCTGGCACCGGCTCCGCACTCTTGGGCTTCGCTGAGGCAGCCGGAGCCGGCGCATCTGCAACCTGACTACGGGCCTCCGTCTGAGCTGCGGCGACAGGCTCGACGGTGGGCTCGTCGTCGGCGAAGGGGTCTTCGGGGGGTGGGGGTGGGAGGGTGGGGTCGGGGGTTGTGGTGTGTTCGGATTCGGGGGTGGTGCGGAGGAGGGCGGCTACGCGTTCGCTGGGGATGTCGATCTGGACGGTGGCTACTTCGTCCCAGCGGTCGCGCATGATGCAGTGGCCGTGGCGGATGGATTTGCCGTTGGCGGCGGTGTTGATGCCGCGGACCAGGGTTTGGTACGGCGGGGTTTGCGGGCGGCCGAGGAGCTCCAGCAGCGAGTCGACCTGTTCGCGGGAGCGGAGGCTGAACGCGAAGAGGGTCGTGATCTGCTCGACGAGGCCGGGGAGCTTCAGGATCGACGCCGGGTCCTGGGTGTCGAGGACGAGGGATGCGCCGAGGGCGCGGCCGACGCGGGCGATGTAGTCGAGGAAGGACGCGCCGTCGGGGGTCTTCGTCAGGAGGTGGACCTCGGGGACGATGACGACCTTCGAGCGGCCGCGGAACTCGCGGCGGCCCGTCGTACGGACCATCCAGGCCAGGCAGCCGCGGAGGCAGGCCATGCCGACGCGTTCGATCGGGGACCAGGACTCCGGCGCCGACTCGGGCGAGGGCAGGGTGAGGCCGGGCATCTGGACGACCCAGAGGCCGGGGTTCGTGGTGAGCGAGGACAGGCCCGACGGCGGGCCGGCGACGACCGAACCGAGGCCGGTCTCGACCAGGTCCCGCAGGGCGAACCCGACCGTCCGCACGGTCTCGGAGTCCGACGCGCAGAGCCGCTGGATGACCCCCCACGAGGACGGATCGGGCGACTGGATCTCGGCCCGGGTCGCGGCCATGACGGGAGCCTCCGCCGCGCCCCGCAGGTGCGGCGGGAGCAGCAGCATCAGCTGCGAAGGAGCCTGCAGCAACGCGTCGTCCACGGGCAGGACCCGCAGCAGGTCAGCAGCTCCGGAGAACTGTGCCGTGATCTCGATGACAGCAGTCGGTACGCCGTACTCGGCGGCAACTGCTGACACGCCCGCGGCGTCGCCCTTGAGGTCCAGCAACGGGACCCACGCACCGGCGAAGGCGGAGTCAAGACCACCCAGCATCGCGGCAGTCGTCTTCCCTCGACCCGACCGGCCGAGGAAGAGCGTCGTCGTCGCGTCACCCAGCGCCGAACCAGCAGCAGCGTCGAAACGCACCAGACCAGGAGTCGAGCCGGTCAAATAGCCGATGGCCGGACCGGTCGCGTCACCGATCGACGCACCGCCCCAGAACCAGGATCCGAAGAACGCCGTCGACTCCCGCACATGTCCGAGGTCGGGGACCCGCAGTTGGTCGCCTGGCAAGGATTCCAACCACAGGTCGCGCTGCTCGTCGGCGCCGACGGCGACGGTGATACCGCGGTCCGCGTAGTGCGCGATGACCGCGTCGACGTACGCCTCGAGGTCCTCGCGGGTGTCCGCACTGACCAGCAGCCGCGGGTGGTCCTCGACCAGGGTCAGGCCGCTGCGGTTGATGTCGCGCTTGACCTCACGCATGACGCGCTCGGTCTCGACGATCTCGTCGGCGGTCTCCTCCGCCGTACCCTTCGCGGCCGACCGCCGCTGTTCCTTCGCGCTCTTCCGGGTCTCGTCGACCAGGTGGCGCGCGGTCTTCTTGGTCAGCACGCGGAACCGGACGGACGCCTCGACCGTCACGTCGATCTCGTCGCCGTCGTCGTCGATCGCCTTGATCTCCGACAGCGTCCGCAGCCACTCCCCCGCGCCCGGGGTCTCGAGCTCCTCGGGGAAGTCGGTCATCGCCAGGACGGTCGTGTACGCCGCGATCTGGCCGCGAGTGTCGTAGATCCGCAGGTGATCGGTGTACGGCACCACGCGCCCGGACGTCAGCCGCGCCAGCGAGGCGCCCGTGATCAGGCCGCGCCGCGGGGCCGCGACCGCACCGCGGTGCATCTCGCGGCTGATCAGCCAGGAGATCACTTCGGCCGGCGCGGTGTGCGCCCGCCAGACGGTCGAGCCGAGCTGACGAGCGAGCTTGCGCACCCGCTCGTCCAGGTGCGCGAGCTCGCGCGCGCTCACCCGCCACGACGTCGTCCCGAGGGCGTCACTGATCGAGCCACGGACCTGCGCGGTCGCCCGCGGGTCCCGGTCGCTGAGGTGTACGCCGAGCGCGACGTACCGCTCCGGCATCCGCATCTCGTCGATACGGTCGGCCCTGGTCTGCGCCCATGCCTCGTGGTCGCCGAGCCGGTAGTGCCCGGCGACGGAGTCGATGTAGTCCTGGCCGGTGGACCGTCCCCAGACGACCTTCAGGTGGCTGAGCCGGTCGCCCAGGATCGTCGCGGCCGCGCTGACCGCGGCGTCCAGGGCGGCGTCCTGCTCGGCCTCGGTGGCCAGGTCGGTGTTCGCGACCGAGATCAGGAACCACGCCTCGGCGCTGCGCTCGGTCACCAGCAGACCGTCGGCGATGGCGACCAGGCGCGGTGGTGGCAGGCCGCGCTCGCGACCGACCCCCACCAGGTTCAGGAGCTTGTCAGCGATCTTCATTCAGGCCTCTTCCTGACGACGTCCTGCGACTCACCCGTTGTACGTGATCCGAACCCAGCAGCCGGGCCCGCTGGTTGACGGTGATGTCCGCCCCCGCGCGGACCCTCGGATCGGCCTCCACCACGACCTCGCGCTCCCACTCCGGCGTGATCCGGGCCTTCGCCAAGTCCGCGACCTTACGGGTCGAGACACGCTCCCGCCAGGGCAGGTACTCCGACTTGTCGGCGGCCCGGGCACCGAGACCGATGATCGGGCGGTGCGCCCGTAGCGCGAACCGGACCGAGAGCGCCCATTCGGTGACCCGTCGGCGGCGTTCGTGGAACTTGCCGGGCCGCCAGCCGAACGCGGTGATCACGAACGGCGGCACGATGTACAGGCTGACCGTGGGCTTCTTCGGTACGCCGATGAACGGGAACAGCAGCGCGACCCAGGCCACGATGATCACCGCTCCGAAGATGATCATCCGGCGCCGCGCGCCTTCTCCGAGGTCGATACCGAGCAGGTCGTACTGCCGGGTCTCGATCTCGAAGTGGTGAGTGAGGGTACGGCCGACGCGCATCAATTACCTCCGGAGAGCAATCCCCAAAAGCCCTTGAGCACGTTGATGGTCTGGTTGTTGGCGTAGATCAGCCCCCCGACCAGAACCCCGGCGGCGATGTGGCCGAACAGCTCGCCCCACTCGCGCTTGAAGTAGTGGCCGATCGCGCGCAGCACGAGGATGGCGATGAAGATGTTCCCCGCGATGACGAGGACCCAGTCCTTGAAGTCCGCGCCCGTGGGGACGTTGGGGTCGGCCAGGGGCAGGACGAGCTGTACCACGCTCGCAGCCAGTTCGTGGGTCGTCATTGCGGTGTCTCCCTTGGTGCCTCGGTCGTCCGATGGCCGGTCGCTGGATTCATCCGACGGCAGCCACTTGCCATCGTTGTGCTCCGTCCGTGGCGACAGTACGCCGCAGCGTGAGCGTGTAGGTCTGGTCGAGCGTGGTGTCACCCACCCCGTTCCAGGTGACGGCCGCGGTCGCCCGCCGCTCGTCGTCGTTGCCGGCGTACACCTGCCAGTCCTTCAGCTCGCCGAACTTCACCGCACCGTTCAGGCTGCGGATGGTCGAGCCGGGCGCGGTCACCGCCGACACCTTGTTGTCGGACTCGGCGTACGCGCTGAAGAACGCCTCCGCGTCCTTCTCGGTCGCCGCGGTCAGCTCGTCGTCGGGCTTGCCGGCGTCCGGCATGTTGCTCGGCAGCGGCGCCCGCTCGTCCGGTACGAACGTGGGCGGCCCGCTGACCACCACGCGCGCCGCGGTCCGGGCGACCGGGACGGACACCCGCTCCCAGGCGATCGGGCCGGCGGCCCAGCTCTTGCCCCGCTTGGTGAACGTGTGCACACGGACCCGGACGTCGACCACGGCGGTGATGCCGTTGGCATCGGCCTTGACCTCTCCCGGGTACGCGATGTCGGCGGTCTGCTTGCCGCGACCGTTCCACCCCGCGCGGCTGTCCAGGCCGGCGGCCAGGTCGAGGCCGATCTGCGCGGGACGGGCGTCCGCGTTGTTCTCGTCCCAGGTCAGGTAGGCCACGGAGTACCGCGTGGCGACCGCGCGGGCCTCGTCGGCCGGGAAGTTGCTCTGACCGCTGACCACCGTCTCGGGGACCCGGTTCGGGCTGATCCAGGAACGGATGCCGCTGATCGCGGCCAGCAGCAGTACGACGACCACGAGGCCGCGGAAGAACCGCCGGGCCCAGGTGGAGAACGACGACTCGGGCTCGGTCGACCACGGTGTCTGTCCGGGCTCCAGCACCTCGCGCACCGGTCCGGGAGCGGCGTGCGCACCATGCGGGGAACGCTGTTTCAAACGTTCGGGTGTGCGATGCCCCGGCTCCTGCTGCGGCGGCTGCGGCGTACGACCCGACGGGCGGCGCGGCGGCGCCATCACGCCACCGGGAGGCGGCGGAGCCGGATTCTGCGGAGCGGCGTACTGCGCGGCTACGCCCTGTGCCTGACGAGGGGTAGGTGACACCGGCCCGCCGGGGTGGGCCCACCACTCCGGCGCGGTGCTCTGCGGGCGCTTGCCCGCCTTCTTGGGTCGACGCTGATTCGTCCGGCGCTGGTCCGACCAGTGCTCACCTTTTGGCGGCAGATTCAGCAACGTTCGCCACCAACTCATCCCTACCCGCCCCTCAGACAGCAGTTACGCGGACAGTAGCCGGGAGGATACGGCAAGCAACCGTCCTCCGGGAGACCTGAGCCCAGGATCCGGATGGTCCATCGCTCCCCGCAGCCATACTGTTACCCCGCCTGCGGGCAGCGTCACCCTCACCGGCATTCTTACCGGCCAAGCGTGACACCTTCGGTACCGTCGTCATAGCTCCTCTCTCATGCCCGCTCGGGTCGACCGGGCAGCGCACACCATGCCACACGCCGCGGACAGGTTCGAAAATCCGTGCGAACAACATGGTAAAGAACGCATCAACTGATCACGCAGTGTAACCGATCCAGCGGTGTGCCTGTGGAAAACTCTCCCGCGACTCCGGGGTCAAAATCGGCTGTGGACAACCGCTTGCCGCAACGGATTGCAGGCATAAGGTCGGAGTGATCCCTGCTACCCCTGGAGGACCAGGATGGAAACCCGCAGACTCGGCAGACTCGGCCATCAGAGCTCGGTGCTGATCTACGGCGCCGCGAGTCTCGGCGGCGTCGACCAGGACCGTGCCGACGCCTCGATCCAGGAAGCGCTGGACGCCGGCATCAACCACTTCGACGTGGCCGCCGACTACGGCGACGCCGAGCTGCGGCTCGGCCCCCGCATGCCCGAGATCCGGGACCGGATCTTCCTCGCCACCAAGACCGGCCGCCGGACCTTCGAGGAGGCCTGGAGCGAGATCAACCGGTCGCTGGAGCGGTTGCAGACCGATCACGTCGACCTGATCCAGATGCACGCCGTCTGCGACCTGGAGAACCTGGACCTCGTCACCGGCAAGGGCGGTTCGCTGGAGGCGGCGATCCGGGCGAAGGACGAGGGTATGGTCCGCGCGATCGGCATCACCGGCCACACGGCCCAGGCGCCGTCGGTGCACACCGAGGGGCTGCGCCGGTTCGACTTCGACAGCGTGCTCACGCCGCTGAACTACAAGCTCTCGACCGATCCGCAGTACGCCGCCGACTACGCGGCGCTGGTCGAGGCCGTCAAGGCGTCCGACGCGGCGCTGATGACGATCAAGATGATCGCCCGGCGGAACTGGCGGGAAGGCGAGCAGAAGGGGTACGACACCTGGTACCGGCCGTTCGACGAGCAGCGCTACATCACCGCCGCGACCGCCTGGCTGCTGAACGGGCACCCGGAGATCACCGGCCTCGCCACCGCGGGCGAGACCCGGCTGCTACAGCAGATGATCGTTGCAGAGCGCGAGCGCGCGGACCTGACGCCGGAGGCCGCGGCGTCGATCCTCGACGAGGTCCAGGACTACGAGTCGCCGTTCGTCGACATGCCCATCTGACGTGGCCCAGGTCACATACGAGACTCCGCATTCCGGTCAGGTCGTACGGCGTACGAGATCGGCCGGCGCCCTGCACCGGGGTGCGGGAACAAGTTGCGGACCCGTCGGTGTTGACTACGGCGTACTCATCTACTTTCGGAGGTCGTAGTGGCAACGGTCGAGCTGACCCAGGACAACTTCAACGAGGTGGTCGGTGGCGACGGTCTCGTACTGGTGGATTTCTGGGCCGAGTGGTGTGGCCCGTGCAAGATGTTCGGACCGGTTTTCGAGAAGTCGTCCGAGCAGCACACGGACATCACCTTCGGCAAGGTCGACACCGAGGCTCAGGGCGAGCTGGCGCAGGCCTTCCAGATCCGCTCCATCCCGACCCTGATGGCGGTTCGTGACGGCGTCGTCCTGTACTCGCAGGCCGGAGCGCTGCCGGCCGCGAGCCTGGAGGACCTGATCGGTCAGCTGCGCGCGGTCGACATGGACGAGGTCAAGGCCCAGATCGCCGCCCACGAGGCCGAACACGGCACCGAGCCGCACACGCACTGATCAAGCTCAACCGATCCGGGAGTTCTCACCGAGCTCCCGGATCAGTTGTGTTCCAGGCTCAGTACTCCCTGGAGCTGAGGACGCAGAACTCGTTGCCCTCCGGGTCGGTCAGGACCGTCCAGGAGGTGTCCTCGGGCTGGCCCACGTCGGCCCGGCGGGCGCCGAGGGACTCCAGGCGGGCGATCTCGGCGTCGCGGTCCTGGCTGGTGTGGGGCGCGAAGTCGAGGTGCAGGCGGTTCTTCACCGTCTTGCCCTCGGGGACCTTCACGAAGACCATCCCGGGCCCGATCCGGTCCCACGGGATGTCTTTGACCGTGTCCGGCTCGACCCAGCCGGGGATGTTCACGCATTCCTCGTCGGACTCGATGATCGTCTTCCAGCCGATTGCCTCGGCCCACCACGCGGCCTGCTTGCGGACGTCGTGGCAGTCGATCACGAGGGTGTACCAGCGCAGTGTCATGAACGGCACGGTCCCACGGCCCACCGACAGAAAAGAGCGGGCCCTGGGCAGGAGAAAGACGCCAGGGCCCGCTCTCGAGGCTGACCGGAGCGGCGACAGGGTGGCCGTAGGTGGCGCGGGCAGGTGAGGCGCTGCCCGAGAAGGGCTCACCGAGGGGCGCTCGAGGTGACGGTCAGCGGGACGGAGGGGCCACGTCGTTGGAGCCCCTCCAGGTCGGATCAGCGGAGCGGGTTGAACGGTCGCAACTCCTCCGGGGTCCGTCCGGTCGTGATGGTCTCGGCCAGCAACTGACCGGTGATCGGGCCGAGCGTGATGCCCCACATGCCGTGCCCGCCGGCCGCGAACACCCGCGGCGACGCGGTCGCACCGATCAGCGGCAGACCGTCGGGGGTGCAGGGCCGCGGCCCGACCCACTCGAAGGTCCGCGCGTCCAGGTCGGCGTCGCGCAGCAGCGGCCGGGCCGCCTCGACGATCGCGTCGATCCGCCGCGGGTCGAGCTTCGCGTCGGGCTTGCGGAACTCCATCATCCCGGCGACCCGGAGCCGGTCGCCCAGCGGCGTGCAGGCGATCCGCTGCGCCGGGAAGTACACCGGGCCGGCCGGTACGTGGGCCATCGGCACGCTGAAGCTGTACCCGCGACCCGCCTGGACGACGGTCCGCACGCCGTACTGCCGCGCCAGGTCGCCCAGCCACGCGCCGGTCGCCATCACGACCGCGTCGAACGGATCGGTCTCGCCGTCGCCGGTGATCAGCCGGACGCCGCGGATCTCGTCGACGATGTCGCGTACGTCGACACCGGTGATGATCTGGCCACCGCGGGCGACGACCGAGTCGGCGAGCAGGTTGACGTACTCGCCGGGGTTGATGAACCGCTGGCCGTGCAGCCGGATCGCCGCCCCGATCTGGTCGGACAGCGACGGCTCGATCTCGCGGGCGTCGTCACCGCTGATCGCCTCGAACTCGATGCCCTGGCCGGCGGCGTGGATCTGCTCGATCTCCTCGAGCAGCACCTTGCGCTCCTCGACGGTGCGGTACGCGGCCAGGAACGACTTGGCCTCGTACGTCTGCGCCTCGACGCCGGCCTTCGCCAGGAAGTCGAACGCGGTCAGGGCCTGCCGGTTGATCGGGACCAGCGCGTCCATCGCGGTCTTCCAGCGTCCGGCGGTGCTGTTGCGAGCGAAGCGGGTGAGGAATTTGAGGAGCCGCGGGCTCGCGGTCGGTGGAACGTACACCGGCGAGGAGGGGCTCAGCACCGCACGGACGCCGTACTTGAGGACCGCTGGTTCCGGCAGCGGGGTGGCCAGGCCCGGGGTCAGCCATCCGGCGTTGCCCCAGGACGCGCCCGCGGCGACACCGTCACGGTCGAGCACGGTCACCTCGACACCGGCCTCCTGGAGGAACCAGGCGGTGGCCAGGCCGACCATGCCCGCGCCGACGACGGCGACGCGGTCGGGGACGATGTGCGTGCTAGCAGGGGAACCAGCTGTGGTCATGTATCGATGGTGCGGCCGCCGCCAGCGGCTGTCATGGTGCGATCACACCATTGCCGGGACGAATGACTGTGTGCATCGCACAATAACCCCGCACAATGGGCTCATGATCTCCTCGTCTGACCTGATCGTCGCCGTCGGCCCAGCGCTGTTCGAGGTCGTGGTGCCGGGCAAAGGTGACAGCGAGGTGCGGGACGTGTTCCTGGCCGACCCGCAGGAGCCTGCGACGGGGCAGCCGGGCGATCTGGTGCTCGGGCTCGGTCTCCGCGACGCAGAGGACGCCGTGGAGCTCGTCGAGCGCTGCGCCGCCGGCAATGCGTCCGGTCTGGTTCTGCGTACTGCGTTGGCGCACGAGCCGACTGTGGTCGCTGCCGCGGAGCGGGAGGTCATGACACTCGTAGCGCTGCAGCCGAGCGTCACCTGGGCGCACGTGGTGTGGTTGCTCCGCGGTGTACTCGACCGGGCCGCCGCACCAGATTCTCCCGCGGCCGGTGACGCCGGCGTGCACCAGGAGCTGTTCGCACTGGCAGACGCTGCCGCTGCGATCGTCGACGCACCGGTGACCATCGAGGACAACCAGTCACGTGTCCTCGCGTACTCCTCCGGCCAGGACTTCACCGACCCGGCACGTGTCTCCACCATTGTCGGACGCCGCGTACCGCCCGAGGTGATCGCACATTTCCGGGCCCGGGGCATCTTCCGGAGGCTGGCCCGGTCCAGCGAGCCGTTCCTGGTACCTGACGGACCGAACGGCATCCGCCCGCGTCTTGTCGTACCTGTCCGGGCTGGTGGTGAGTGGCTGGGGTCCATCTGGGCTGTTGTGGACGGTCCCGTGAGTGACGCGGTCACAGCGGAGCTCAGCAACGCCGCGTCTGTGCTGGCGCTGCACCTGTTGCGGCTGCGAGCTCAGGCCGATGTAGCGCGGCGGAGCGCGATTGACCGTCTGCGGACCATCCTGCGGCAGTTCTCTCCGGACAATCCGGTCGACATACGGCTCCCGCGTCATCCGTGGCGGGTGGTAGCGCTCGGCTCCCCCGACGGGTACGACGTACCGCAGCAGCTCGACCTGTGGGAGTCGACCGGCCGTCGGCACGGATGGAGCGAGCCACAGCTGGCTGATCTTGACGGGACCGTGCTGGCTGTTGTCACGGACGCGGACGGGCCGGGTTCGTGGAGCTGGTTGCAGAAGCTCGTGCTCGAGCAGCCCGCTGGTACGTACGCCGCCGCCGGCGGTCCGGCACGTGGTCCGGCGGATCTGCCGAGCTCACGCGCGGAGGCGGTCGAATTGCTGGGATTGGTACGGCGGGGCGTCGCACCCGGACCGGCGTTGCGGGTGGAGGAGGCGTGGCATGTGCTGACTGTTCATCGGGCGGTGACGTCGCTTGATACCACCAAGCTGGATGGTCCGCTCGCGACGTTGCTGCGGCACGACATCGAGCACGACACGGGGTTCGTGGAGACGTTGCAGGCGTGGCTGAACTTTCCGGGGCAGCCGCAGCGGGCGGCGCGGGAGCTGCATCTGCACACCAACACGTTGCGGCACCGGATGAAGCGGATCGGGGAGATCGCGGCGCTGGATCTGACCGACCCGCGCGAGCGATTGGCGTTGCAGCTGCAGATTGCCGCGGTTCGGACCGAACACTGAGACCTTCGCCACAGTGCCATGTAACAAGGCTTCATATTCCGGCAACTGCTGGGCAACATCCGGCTGACAGAGTCTTCCTTGTCAGCCCGTCCGACCTTTCACCAGGAGGCCGGAAAGGCTGCGGGTCCGAGCTTTTCACCAGGAAGCTCGGGCCACCCGTGGGCCCGGCGATTGTCTGAGCGATCGCCGGGCCCCGCGGCGTTTCCGGTCCGGTGATTTGCCTAGGACAACCGGTTCACGATGGTGCGATAGACGCCGGGGAGTGCGGCCGCGGCCGGGACGATGCGCGGTGCGAGGAGCGGGCGGTTGCGGGCCCAGAGCAACGACGCGGTGAGCAGGCGGCATTCCCGGGAGACCCGGCGCCAGGCGGCCTCGTAGTCCTGCGGGCGGTCAGCGCGGACGCAGTCGACCAGTTCGGCGGAGGTGCGGAGAGCTACCGCGATACCTTCACCGGTGAGCGCGTCGACGTACCCGGCGGCGTCGCCGACCAGGAGGACGTGGCCGGCGGTGCGGGCGCGGACGCGTTGGCGGAGCGGGCCGGCGCCCATCACCGTGCTGGCTGGTCGGGCGCCGTCCAACCGGCGCTTCAGCAACGGGAAGGCGTCGAGGTGCGAATCGAAGGTGCCGCGGGCGGAGGTGAGGATCGCGACGCCGACGAGGTCGTCGGCGACAGGAGTCACGTAGGCCTCTCCCAGGCCGGACCAATAGACCTCGACCAGTTCGGTCCAGGGCGTCGCGGAGAAGTGCTGCCGCAGTCCGCGGCGTACCTCACCAGAGTTCTCACCGCACAATCCCAGTTGGCGGCGGATGGGTGAGTGGAGGCCGTCGGCGGCGGCCAGGTAGCGGGCGGTCAGACCGGCAGCTGTGACCGTGTCCGCGGTTTGGGTGATGGGGCCTACACGGGTGCGAAGGACCGGGATGCCGAGCTCGGCCAGGCGCGCTGTCAGGGCAGTCTGCAGGGTGGTACGGCGTACTCCGAGGCCCGGGCCCGCCGTGAAACGGGCGTCGACGGAATGCGTGCCATCGAGGTAGCGGATGCCGTGGAACGGGCGGCCGTCCAGTTCCACGCCGAGCCGGTTGAGGTAGTCCACCGCGCAGTGCGCGATCCCCTCGCCGCAAGCCTTGTCGATCGGCGTCGACCGCGGCTCGACCACCACCACCGACAGCCCGGCCAGTGCAGCGCGGATGGCCGTCGCCGCACCAGCCGGCCCGGCCCCGGCCACGAGCAGATCGACGTCCGGACTCACGCCACCAGGGCGGACTTCAGCGCCGCCTCCTCCGAGCGGATACGGACCGCCAGCAGCGGGATGTTCAGAGCCGTGAAGACCAGCGCGGTCACCCACGCGGTGTGCACGAGCGGCAGCGCGATCCCCTCCGCGACCACCGCAACGTAGTTCGGATGCCGCATCCACCGATAAGGGCCGCCGGCAACCAGCCGCAGACCCGGTACGACGATCACGCGCGTGTTCCACTGATGCCCGAGCACCGTGATGCACCACCACCGCAACCCCTGCGCCAGCAGCACCACCGCGAGCATCGTCCACCCCAGCCACGGGACAAACGGCCGGTACGACGCCTCCACCAGGCAGGCTGCCAGCAGCAACGTGTGCAGCGCGACCATGAACGGGTAATGCCCCCGCCCCGACTCCACCCCGCCCTGCGCGAAACTCCACCGTGCGTTGCGCAGCGACACCACCAGCTCCGCCACGCGCTCCGCCGCGACGAGCAGCACCAACCCCAGGTACCAGCCGTACATCACCACTCCAGCAACACGAGCTCGGAACAGAAACCAGGACCCATCGCCAGCAGCAACCCCGGCCCCTCAGGATCGAGCTTCATGGTGTCACCGAGCACGTGGAGCACCGATGACGACGACAAGTTGCCGACCGCATCGAGCGACTTCCAGGTCAGGTCCAGCGCGCCCGGCCGCAACGACAACGTCTCCGCCACCGCCTCGAGCACCTTCGGTCCACCCGGATGACTGACCCACGTCCCGATCTCGGGCACCGTCAACCCGGCCGAGCTGAGAAACTCCCGCACATCCCCACCCAGATAGGTCCGCACCACGTCCGGTACGTCGGCCCCCAGCACGATCCGGAACCCGCCCGAGCCGACGTCCCACCCCATCACCCGCTCCGAGTCCGGATACAGCCGGCTCCGCGTCGCCACCACCGACGGCCCCGACGCCATCGGATGCTCCGACCCGGTCAGCACGACCGCCGCCGCGCCGTCCCCGAACAGGGCCCCGCCCACCAGGTTCGGCAGCGAGGAGTCGTCGCGCTGCAACGTCAGCGAGCACAACTCCACCGACAGCAGTACGGCGACGTGCGAGGGCCACGCCGTCAGGTAGTCGTGCATCCGCGCGATCCCGGCCGCTCCCCCGACGCATCCGAGCCCGAACAACGGCAGCCGCTTGACGTCCTCCCGCAAACCCAGCCGCAACGCCACGCGCGCGTCGATCGACGGCGCGGCCACGCCGGTGACCGTGGTGAACATCAGCACGTCGACCTCGTCCAACGTCAGGCCGGCGTCCTTCACCGCCCCGGCCACCGCCTCGGCCCCGAGCTCCACCGCGGCCGCGATCCACGCGTCGTTCGCCGCGCCGAAGTCCTTGAGCTCGGCGTACTGCGCCAGCGGCAGCGCGAGATGCCGGTGCGACACTCCCGCGTTCGCGTGCAGCCGGCGCAGCAACGCCGTACCGCGGCCGTCCGGCAGGCAGATCGAGGCGAAGGCGTCGGTCAGCTCGGACTGCGGATAGCGGTACGGCGGGAGCGCGGGGCGGACCGCTGCGATCCGCGTCATCGTGGCATCGTTACGTCGGTGAGCGCGCTGCGGACCGTCAAGGGTCTGGCCCTCGCCTGCCATCCGGGCCCGACCGTCGCCGTCACCGCCCTGGTCACGGCTGTCGCCTGGTCGGCCGGACGTGCTCCGTCCGGGTGTCTCCTCGTCGCAGCAACGATCCTCACCGGCCACCTCTCGATCGGCTGGAGCAATGACGCGATAGATGCCGCCCGCGACACCATTGTGAACCGGCAGGACAAGCCCGTGGTGCGTGGACTGGTGAGTCGCCGGACGCTCGCGGTCGCCGCGGGCGTCATGCTGCTCGTCACCGTTCCGGTCTCCCTTGCCAACGGCATCGCGTCCGGGCTGATGCACCTGCTGTTCGTCGCCTGCGCCTGGGCGTACAACCTGGGCCTCAAGTCGACCGCGATCTCCTGGCTCCCGTACGCCGTCGCGTTCGGCGGACTGCCGTCGTTCGTGACGCTCGGCACCGCCCACGTCTGGGCACCGTGGTGGGCGACCGCGGCAGGCGCCCTTCTGGGAATCGGTGCCCATCTCGCAAACGTCGTACCCGACCTCGCCGACGACCTGGCGACCGGCGTCCGCGGCTGGCCGCAACGGCTCGGGGCCTACGCCCGCCTGATCGCTCCGATCCCGCTCGCTGCGGCCACCGGCCTGCTCGTGGTCGCTCCGGCGGGCGCGATCGGTGTGATCGGGTGGACCGCGCTGGCCGTCGTCGCCGTCCTGCTCGTCGTGATCGTCGCCTGGCGGGACGCGCCGTTCCTGGTCACGATCGGGATCGCCGCGGTCAGCGTCGTCGCGCTGGTGCTCCGCGGCGACGCCCTCGTCTGATCCGGGAAGACCTACGTACGGCGGCCGTGTCCGGCACCGCGGCGTTCCTGGGCAGGGATGCCGTCGCCCAGCGCGGCGTCCGGCTTCAACGGCGCGTTGCTGCCGAGGATGGCCGCCGTCAGGGCCTCGGCGGGTTCCTTGGCGGCGCGGGGATTCGTGATCAGGACGAGGTCGATGGACGGCAGCTCGGGCAGGCCGGCGCTCGGCGGCGGCTCGACCAAGTCGGCCGGCATCAGGGAGCGCGCGAAGATCGCGATGCCGAGGCCGGCGCGGACGGCCGCGAGGACGCCGTTGACGCCGCGGACGATGCACGTGATGCGGCAGGTGCGGCCGGCCTGCTCGAGCGACTGCACACCGAGCGACCGGCTCAGCGACGGCGCCTGGTACGTCACCAGCGGAACCGGACCGTCGGGCGCGATGCGGGTCCCGGAGATGCCGGCCCAGACGAGCGGGTCCCGGCGGACCAGCCGGCCGTTCGGGTCGTACCCGCCGCCGGCCCCGTGCTTCACGTAGGCGAGGTCGAGGTGGCCGGACTCGACCCGGCGCAGCAGGTTCGGGCTCTGGGCGACGGTCAGCTCGAGGTCGATCCGCGGGTACAGCTGCCGGAAGTCGCGGAGGATCTTCGGCAGCGGCGTCAGCGCCAGGTCGTCGGTCACGCCGAACCGCAGCCGGCCGCGCAGCTCCGAGCCGGTGAAGTACCCCGCGGCCTCCTCGTGCGCGGCCAGGATCGTCCGCGCGAACCCGGCCATCGCCTCGCCGTCCGCGGTCAGCGTGACAGTGCGGGTGTCACGGACGAACAGCGGCCGCCCGACGGCCGTCTCGAGTTTGCGCACATGTTGGCTCACCGTCGGCTGCCGGATACCCAGCCGCTCGGCCGCCTGGGTGAAGCTGAGGGACTGAGCCACCGCGAGGAACGTGCGCAGCTGGTCCGGGTCGTACATCGATGCACCTCCCATTACGTCACGCAATAAGACTAATAGGAGTAATTCGCTGGGGGAATCCAGCACCGAACCCTGAGGATAGAGCTGTCCTCCCCTGACCAGTCCACTCGCGTAGGGATCGCTCTTGACCACCCGGGCCACCGGTACTGTCCCGTCCACCGACTTCCATCAACACCGCACCACCGACTCGACCAAGCTCCGGGAGCAGCGCCGCCCGGGCTTCAAGGACACCTTCAGCGCGCTGCGGGTCCGCAACTTCCGCCTCCTGGTCAGCGGACTGCTGATCAGTTCGACCGGCGGCTGGATCCAGCGCATCGCCCAGGACTGGCTGGTGCTCACGCTCACCGGCAGCGCCACCGCGGTCGGCATCACGACCGCGCTGCAGTTCCTCCCCACCCTCCTGCTCGGCCTGTACGGCGGCGTGATCGCGGACCGCTTCCCGAAGCGGAAGGTCCTGCTCGTCACCCAGATCACGATGGGCACCTGTGCCGGCGTCCTCGCGCTGACCGCCTTCACCGGCAGCGTCCAGGTCTGGCACGTCTACACGATGGCTCTCGTCCTCGGCCTCGCCACCGCCGTCGACAACCCGACCCGGCAGTCGTTCGTCACCGAGCTCGTCCCGCGCGACACGGTCCGGAACGCGATCAGCATGGTGTCGTCGACGTTCCAGCTCGGCAGCCTGATCGGCCCGGCGCTCGGCGGCGTGCTGCTCGGCACGATCGGCGCGGGCTGGGCGTTCGCACTCAACGGCATCACGTTCTTCGCGTCGATCAGCGCACTGCTGCGGATGCGCGAGAGCGAGATGCCCGGGTTCCACGCGGCGCGCAAGGCGAGCGCCGGGATGCGGATCCGGGACGGGCTGCGCGACGGCGTGCGGTACGCGCTCGACGAACCGGCCGTCCGGTGGGCGATCGCGCTGGTCGGGATCTACGGCATGTTCGCGATCAGCCTGCCGGTGACGCTGACCGCGTTCGCCGACCGGGTCTTCCACACCGGCGCCTCCGGGTACGGCGTCCTGAACTCGGTCGTCGCGTTCGGAGCGCTCGGCGGGGCACTGCTCTCGGCCCGGCGGGTCCGGACGTCGCGGCTGCGGAACCTGATCGGGATCGCCTGCCTGCTGACCATCACCCAGGTGCTGGCCGCGGTCCAGCCGTCGCTGTGGACGTTCATCCCGGTGCTGGCGGCGATGGGGATGGCGACGCTGATGTTCCTGACCGCGGCCCAGTCGATGGTCCAGCTGACCACTCCGGACGGCCTCCGCGGCCGCGTGTCCGGGATCTACAACCTGGTCTTCATCGGGGGCGGCGCCATCGGCGGGCCGCTGGTCGGGTTCCTCGCGCAGAACCTCGGGGCCCGCTGGGCCCTGCTGCTCGCGGGCCTCGTCCCGGCCGTCGCGACGATCGCGATCGGTCTGCGGCTGCGCCGGGACGGCCGGTTCCGGCTGGTCCTGGTCCGGAGCCGGTCGCCGTGGCGCCAGGGCCCGATCCGGGTGAACCTGCAGCAGTCCGAGATCCAGCTGTCGGCTCCGAAGAGCACACCGCTGCCGCGCACCTCGCGCCCGTTCACCCTAGGCCGCCGCCAGCATGCGCGCATGGACTCCCACGCGCGCCCGATGCGCACCCGCCGCCGCCCACAACACCACTAGAACGCCGCCTCACCGCCATGCGGGACGGTGAGGCGGGTCAGTCCCGGGGCAGGGCTGCGCTGCCTTCCCGGCCCTGCCCCGGGCCACTTTGTGCACCCACCGACCATTTCGCGCCGCGCGTTGTGGTCGGTGGGTGCACAAAGTCAGCGTGGGGCGAGGGAGATGTTGTCCAGGCGGAGCCAGGTGGGGGCGTCGACGCCCCAGTAGCCGGTGAAGACGGTCATGGTCGTGTTCGTGCCGGAGTTGAAGTCGACAGTGAGTTGCTTGTAGCCGGGCGGCGCGGTGTAGTTCACCTCGGCGTACGGCGTGCTGCCGGCGCGGATCCCGAAGTACCCGCCGGTGAAGTTGCCGGAGCCCTCGACCCAGCCGGTCAGCCGGTAGTTCGTGTTCGGCTTCACGGGAACCGTTTGTTTGAAGGCGTTCCAGCTCGCGTCGGAGGCGTTGATCCAGCCGTTGTTCCGGCCCTGCTGGGTCCAGCCACGGTCGTGGTCGATCCCTTTCGTACCCGGTCCCTCGGTCTCCCACGGTGCACCCACCGCGGTGCCCGGCTGCGCTTCGAAGCTCGGGTCGGTCACGGCGGAGCCGTAGTACGCCTCCAGTTCGCCGATCGAGGTGAAGGTCTGCGCGCCGCCCGGCGTACCGATGATCCGGACGCCGTCACCCGACACCGGGTCGAAGCTGAAGACGTACGTCCGGTTCGTCCCGGCGGCCGAGCTCGTCGGGTACGCCGGGGTCGCGGTCTTCCCGGTCACGTCGGTCCACGCGCCGTTGCGCCGTACCTGGACCTTCGGTGCCGAGGCGAACCATCCGCCGTCGCCGAACATGGTGCCGGTCGTGTAGACGACCTTGTTGAGGTTGTAGGACCGCGGCCAGGTGTAGCCCCACCAGCTGAGCGGTTTGCGCTCGTCGTTCCAGTCGTCCTCGTTCTGCGCGCGGACGCCGTCGTTGTAGCTGGACTGCCCGAAGTGCGTCGCCCGCTCGATCGGGACCGTGCCGGGCTCGCGCGCCAGGTTCCGCGTACCGTCGAGCGTGTTGTCCGGTGTGGTCGGCACGGACGGGGTGAGGGACATCTTGCGCAGCGAGAACGTGTACGCCCACCGGTCAGTCACGCCGCCGCCGCACGGGCAGACGTTGGACTGCAGCCACATGTTCTTGCCGTCGGCACTGATGTACTTCGACGGGATCGTCGTCGCGTATCCACCGTGCTTGGCATGCGTCCACGGGTAGCCGCCGAAGTCCTTCGGAGTGAAGTGCTTCCACGGTCCCCACGGCGTCGGCGACTCGTAGAACTCGAAGGTGTACTCCGTCCAGGACGTGTAGATGTAGCGGTTGAGCGGCTTGTTGAACACCACCCCGCCCTGGCTGATCGCGGTCAGGTTGCGGACGCGTCCCGCCGTACCGACGTCGGTGTAGATGTGCCGGTCGTCGTGCAGCACGGCGACCCGGGAGTTGATGTCGGCGGTCCACTGCGGTACGCCGTTCGCGTCGGAGCCGGCGTAGAACCGCCAGGCCGCGCGATCCTGGATGCCGGTCGCGGGCACCCGCGCGAGCCAGAGGTCGACGGGGTCGGGCACGCGGTTCGAGAACGAGTCGCGCCAGTTGTTGTCCAGACCGTACGCGTAGACGTAGCCGTCCGGTGAGTTGACGTTGTTCTTGCCGTAGTCCAGAAAGAAGATCGTGGTGAACTTCGAGCCGCCGAACATCGGTGCGCTCGTGTCGAACGACCAGGTCCGGCCCTTGTCGGTGGACTTCGCGATCGTCGCGGCCGGCGCGTCGTCGAAGTCGAACGCGAGATCCTGGACGGCGAGGTAGAGCGCGCCGCCGACGCAGGCCATACCGGTCGGCTTGCGGGTGTGGTTCGGGGTCCACACCTTGCCGAGCTGGTCGCCCTGGGCGAGCTGCGTGCCGGTCAGGTTGCCGGGCAGCCCGGAGATCCGGGTGACGCCGATGTCACTCGCACTCGAGCCGAACCCGATGCCGTCGCCGTACGCCGCGTACACGTGGTCGTCGTCCGACCAGCAGTTCGGCCACAGGTCGCCGTGATCCTTGTCGTCGCCGATCGCCGGCGCTCCGACCGTCGCGCCCGCGTCGATGCCGACGGTCGAGAAGAAGGTGCTCTCCGGCGGCGAGCCAGTGCTCGCGGCACCTGCCGGGAGCACTCCACCCACTCCGAGAGCAACAGCAGCAGCAATCGCCATCTTCCGCATGACAGCCTCCTGGAACCCGGTGCGGAGGCGGGAGAAATCGATTTCCCGCACCGGGTGGATCGAGAGTGCCAGCCGCCCGGACCCCCGGTCAACCCCTCAAACCCACATCGAACCCCACCCCCGCCATCCGGCCAGGCCCCGTCCGCCGACTTTGTGCACCAGGTCCGTGAACGGGCGACGCCGCCGTGAGGATGCCGTGCACAAAGTCGACCGGCGTTTCGCCTACGGGGTCGTGATGACGCCGACCGGGAGCACCTTGACGGTGCGGTGGTGTTTGGTGCCGCCGAGGACCACCTGACGCAGCGCGACGTTGTTCTTCGTGCTCGACTCGTACAGGCGGTTCTCCGGGTTGGCGGCGACCTGGACGTAGTACGTACCGTTCGCCAGGTTCGTGATGTCGAAGGACTGGCCGGGCAGCGACTGCACGTAGGTGTCGCCGGAGCCGACGTCCAGGACCTCACGCACCGACAGCGAACCGCGGTCGCCGCAGGCCGTGTGCAGGTCAGTGTTGTCCGGGTGCCAGTTCGCGTTCTTCACCGTGTAGTCGATGACGTCCGTGGCGGCCAGGCAGAACGCTTCCTTCTGGCTCCGCACGACCTCGGTTTGTTTCGCGTTCAGCAGGCTGTAGCGGGCGAAGTCCGTGAAATGCCAGTGGTTGTGACCGTCGCGACCGTCCCACTCCAGCGTGCCGGTGTTCTGGTACCCGACCTGCTTGCCCTGCGCGTCGTAGAAGTACTGGTACGCGTCCATCAGATCCTTGCCCTGCCGACGGAAGCCGTCCAGCACCAGCGGCGACGGGCCCGCGTTCCACACGGTCGCCGAGAACTGCAGGAAGTCCTTGCCCGCGTCCGGCGTACCTTCCTCACCCGCAGCGACCTGGATCCCCCAGGCCGGTACCGGCCGCAGGTCCGGCTTCGGGCCCTTCGGCACGCTCGCCTTGCCGGTTGGGCGTGTCGCGTTCGGCCTCGGCGCCACGGAACCCGACGCCATCTTCACCGCGCTGGTCGCGGCGGACTTCTGCACGGTCACGTTCAGGCTCACCGAGGCGTCCTTGGCAGCGATCCGGAAGAAGTCCCGATACGCCTTGTTCACCGTGACCGTCGCCTTGTACTTGCCGACGGCAAGCTGTACCGGATCGCCACCGCCGTACGTCCGCGCCGACCACCCGCTCTGCAGTCCCCACACTGCGCCCTGGGTGAACGGGTTCGCCGTACAGCTGCCCGGGTACGGCGACGTCGCCGGCGCATCCGGCCGCGTCCGCGACCCCTCGCCGTTCAGGCACACCGCCTGATCCCGTTCGAGCACCTTCTTGCCCGCGGCATCGGTCAGTGTGATGTGCAGGAACTTCCCCAGCCCGGAGAAGTCCGTGACCGTCCCCTTCGGCAACTGCCGCACCGGTTTGCCCTTCAGGTACTGCGTTGCGACGACCGGCGAACTGTACGACGCCCGCTTCGCCCGGACCTCGATCGGCGCGTTGCCGGCCACCACATGCGTGCCGAGATCGAGATCGACGCCGTAGTCCTCGACACTGTCCAACGTCACATTGGTGCTACCAGCAACCAACTTCAACGGAGCCCGTGACGTCGCCGTCGACGCCGCCGAGGCACCGGCAGCCGCGAGGGCGACCAGACCGGCGGCTCCTGCCGCGGCGATCGCCGTCCGGCCGCATTTCCTTGTGCGCATACTGAAGAACCCCCTCCTGCAGCGGCCGGCACCCTCACGAGCCGGCCTCTCGCTTGGTACGACGACCCCGCGCCGGAACGAAGTTGATCAAGGTTCCATGGCAGTCCCGTCACAGGAATTCACTGCCAGCGAATACTTGACCTCGTAAATTAAACCGACTTAGGCTCGGCGACGTCCGCTCACTCCTCCCCCGGAGGACCTTCACATGTCCTTGAGACGCCGTACCGCGGTCGTGCTGGCCGCTGTCGCCCTGGTATCGACAGTCGCCACCACCGCTACCGCCACCTCCACCGACGCCCAGACCGACGCGACCCAGTCCGACGTGTCCCAGTCCGACGTGTCCCAGAGCGCGCCGGTCCCGCCCACCTACCCGCAGCTCGCCGCCAAGCCCTACATGGGCTGGAGCAGCTGGAGCCTGCAGTCGACCAACTACCCGGGCGTCAACCCCGACGGCCCCGGGAGCTTCATCAGCGAGAAGAACATCCTCACCCAGGCGCACGCCCTGGCCACCAAGCTGAAGCCCTACGGGTACGAATACATCAACATCGACGCCGGCTGGCAGGACGGCGGCGACGAGTACGGCCGCCCGGTCGCGAACCTGAAGCGGTTCCCGCGCGGTATGGAGGCCGTCGGCGACGACCTCCACAAGCTCGGCCTGAAGTTCGGTATCTACACGGTCGTCGGTCTCGGCACCGACGTCTACCGCGACGGCAACACGCCGATCCACGACGCACCCGGGTGCTTCACGCGCGACATCGTCTACCCCGACCTGCGCAAGACCAACGGCTGGGACTCGGCGTACAAGATCAACTACGCGAGCCCGTGCGCACAGAAGTACGCCGACTCGATCGCGAAGCTCTTCGCGAGTTGGGGTGTCGACTTCATCAAGATGGACGGTGTCGGACCCGGCTCCTGGAAGGGCGCGCCGGACGACCCGAACCACAACAACACCGAGGACGTCGAGGCCTGGTGGCGCGCGGTGCAGAACGCCGGCCGCCCGATGATGTACACCCTGTCCTGGTCGCTCAGCCACCGGTACGCCGACGTGTGGAAGCAGAACTCGAACGGCTGGCGGATCGACACCGACGTCGAGTGCTACTGCGACACGATCGTCACGTGGAACAGCTCGGTGAAGGCGCGCTGGTGGGACCTGCCGCAGTGGATCGACGACGCCGGCCCGGGGCACTGGAACAACCTGGACGCGATCAACGTCGGCGTCGGCGCGATGGACGGCCTGACCGACGCCGAACGCCAGTCGTACATGACGTTCTGGGCGATCAACTCCGCGCCGCTGTTCGCCGGTGACGACCTGACCAAGCTGGACGCGTACGGCTTGAAGCTGCTGACGAACCGCGAGGTCATCGCGATCAACCAGTCCGGCAACCCGGCCCGCCCGCTGAACCAGGACCAGCTGCAGCAGGTCTGGTACGCACAGAACGCCGATGGCAGTACGACGGTCGCGCTGTTCAACTTGGCCGACTCCCCCGCCACGGTGACCGGCAGGTTCGACCAGCTCGGTATCGGCGGCACGGCAACCGTCCGCGACATCTGGGCGAACCAGAACACCCGCGACGTCTCCGGCTCGGTCAGCGCCCAGCTGCCCGCGCACGGTTCGAAGCTGTACAAGATCGTGCCGAACCGGTACGGGCCGGTGAGCATTCCCGCGGACGTGACCGCGACGGACGTCAGCCGTACGACGGTGTCCCTGACCTGGCGGCCCAGCGCGGGCGCGACGTCGTACCAGGTGTTTGCCAACGGCAAGCAGGTGGCGACGAGCACGAAACCAGGCGCCGTGGTGGCCGGGCTGCTGCCGCAGACGCAGTACGCCTTCACGGTCAAGGGTGTGAAGAGCGGTCGTACGTCGGACGCGAGTGCGGCGGCGACCCTCTACACCTCGGCGGACGGCGGACCGGTGCGGTACGAGGCGGAGGCGCCGACCAGTACGCGGACCGGGGATGCGAGCGTGTCCGGCTGCAGCCTGTGTTCAGGCGGAGCGAAGATCGGCAACATCGGCTACTCGTCGACCGTGACGCTGAACGGCATCACGGTGCCGAAGACCGGTACGTACCTGGTGAAGATCGCCTACACCGACGGCGACACCAGCCGGCAGAGCATGCTGACGGTCAACGACGCCGACAGCTACTGGGTGAACTACCACGGCCTCGGCGACAACGACTGGGGTACGCCGCAGGTCACCTACCTCCCGATGAAGCTGACGACCGGCACCAACTCGATCAAGGTCAGCAACCCGAACGGCTACATCGCCGACATCGACTGGATCACGGTCTAGATCCCCCAGCTGCGGGGCCGGCACCACCAGGGTCGGCCCCGCACCCCTTTCAGCGTGGTTCGACGGTGTAGTGGATGGTCTGGGCAACGATCTTGCCGTCCTCGATCACGTACGAGTCGGCGCCGTCGCGGACCTGGACCTTCGAGTCCTGGTAGGCCCACTCCAGGAAGCCGATGTTGCCCTCGGCGGCCACGTAGGTGTAGTCGAACGCCGCGTGGTCCGGCAGCTCGTCGGCGAGCATCACCGCAAGCTCCCGGACGCCTGCGTGCCCGCGGAACGTGCCGCGGTTGATCAGGATCACGATGTCCTCGGACACGTTCCGCCGCAGGTCCTCGGCCAGCAGCTCCTCCAACGACCCACCCACCCAGTCGTTCGTAACATTCAGATGATCGTCCAGCACCTCACGTGCCGATCGCTGACTCAACTCCGCCACGATCCCTCCCTCGCTCGCAGTAGGACTTCATGCTGCGCTCACCGGCCGAACCGCACAAGTTCCGGGGTTTACTGGAACCATGAGCACCTACCCCGAAGTCTTTGTACCGCCGGGTGGTACCGCGCCCGTCCCCCGGCGGGTCCGCGCGATGCTCGACGGGCGCGTCGTCCTCGACACGACGGACGCGATCTACCTGTGGGAGTTCCCGCCGTACCCGCAGTACTACGTCCCACTCGCGGACGTCGCTCACGGCGTGCTGACCGACACCGGCGAGACGAGGGAGTTCGCGCACGGTGTCGCGCGCGTGCACACCGCGGGATCCGGACACGCCTGGGTGTACGACGAGGGCGTCGCAAAGGACCGCGTCCGCTTCCAGTGGGACGCTCTGGACAGCTGGTTCGAGGAAGACGAGGAAGTCTTCGTCCACCCCAGGAACCCGTACTCCCGCGTGGACGCAGTCAAGTCGACCCGGCACATCCAGGTTGCCGCGGACAACCAGGTCCTCGCCGACTCGAACGCGACCGTCATCGTCTTCGAGACCGGGCTGCCACCGCGCTACTACTTTCCACGGACCTCCGTGAACTTCGAGCACCTGACCCCCACCGACAGGATCACCGCCTGCCCGTACAAGGGCCGCACCTCGGCGTACTGGTCACTCCCGGAAGTACTCGACGTAGCCTGGTCCTACGACTTCCCGACCGCACCCCTGCTGCCGATCGCCGGCCACGTCGCGTTCTTCAACGAGAGCGTCGACATCACCATCGACGGCGTACCGCAGGAGCGCCCGGTCACCCCGTTCTCGAACCCAACTCTGCGAGCAACCGATGGAAATGTGAACACTCGGTGAAGTCCGGCGCCTCGCAACTGAGCGCATGCGAGATCAGCCGCTTCGACTCCTGAGCGCGGCGGATCTGCTCGTCGAGCAGGGCGTCCTGCTCGACGAGGACAGTACGACGCTCGGCGCCGTCCGGGGCGTCGAGCATGCGGCGGATCCGCGGCAGGCCGAGGCCGGCGGCTTTCGCGCGCTGGATCATCACCACGCGCGCGACCTGCGCGTCGTCGTACTGCCGCCGGCCCGACACGCGTGCGGGCGTGAGCAGGCCCTCGTCCTCCCAGTGCCGCAGGACGTGGGTGGCGAGACCGCAGCGGGACGCGAGCTCGCCGATGGTCAGCATCAGATGCCTGCGGTCGTCGCGCCGTCCATGGTGATGATCGAGGCGGTGACGTAGCTGGCCAGCGGTGAGGCCAGGAAGACGGCGACATTGGCGACCTCGTGCGGTTCGCCCGCGCGGCCCATCGGGATCTCCTTGACCATGTCGGCCAGCAGTTCGTCCTTGGGCCTGCCGGTCGCACGGACCGCGGCCTCGAGCCCCTCGTCGACGCGGCCGGTGCGGGTCATGCCGGGGTTGATCACGTTCACCCGGACGCCCTGGCCCGCGTACGCCTTCGCATAGCCGACCGACGCCAGCATCAGCGCCGCGTTCGCCGCGCCGCCGCCGATGTGCAACGGGTTCGCCGCGCGGCCGCCCTGGCCGACGATGTTCACGACCGCGCCGCTGCCGCGCTCGGCCATGCCGCGGATGACCGCCTCGGTCGCGTGCATGTACGTGAAGTATTTAGCGTCCATCGCCGCGTGCAGCGCCGTACTGTCCAGCTCGTCGACCGGCGTCCGCCGGGCCGCGCCCGCACAGTTGATCAGGATGTCCGGTACGCCGATCCGCTCGAACGCCGCCCTGGTCGCCTCGGGATCGGTCAGGTCGACCGCCTCCACCTGGAAGGCGAGCTCCTTGGCCGCGAGCGACTCCTGTGCCTTCACCAGATTGCCGGTGTCGCGGGAGATGCCGGTCACACTGGCGCCCTCGCGCGCCAGCGCCTCGACACACGCCAGCCCGATGCCCTTGCTCGCACCGGTGACCACCGCGGCCTTGCCCGAGAGTTGCAGGTCCACTCACTTCTCCTCGTCATTCGATGTCCAGAGCAACGATTTCGCAGTTGTCGCTGTTCCGGCCTTGATTCGGTCAGTACGATGGGTAACCAGATCGACACTCTTTGTTTCGACGCCTGATGCCCGAGCCACTTTGCCCTGAGCACCGACGCCGGAGGACCCGTGCCGACCACTTCCCATTCCCCACCGACTTCCGGCGAACGCCTGTCCTGGAAGCTCATTCTCCACCACGACCTGCCGGCCTCGCTGGTCGTGTTCCTGATCGCGATACCGCTGTCCCTCGGGATCGCCGCGGCGTCCGGTGCCCCGCTGATCGCCGGCCTGGTGGCCGCGGTGGTCGGCGGTGTCGTCGCCGGTGCGCTCGGCGGCTCCCCGCTCCAGGTCAGCGGCCCGGCCGCGGGCCTGACGGTCGTCGTCGCGGAGCTCGTCCACCAGTTCGGCTGGGCCGCGACCGCCGCCATCACCTGCGCCGCCGGCCTGCTGCAGATCCTGCTGGGCGTCACCCGCATCGGCCGGCTGGCGCTGTCCCTCTCCCCGGCCGTGGTGCACGGCATGCTCGCCGGGATCGGCGTCACGATCGCCGTCCAACAGCTGCACGTCGTGCTCGGCGGCACGGCGCAGAGCTCCCTGATCGCCAACATCACCGCCCTGCCCGCGCAACTCGTCGCACACCACGGCCCCTCGGTCCTGGTCGGAGTACTGACGGTCGCGATCGTCCTGACCTGGCCGAGAATCCCCAAGGCGAAGGCGATTCCGGCACCGCTCGTCGCCGTGGTCGCGGTCACCGCCCTCGCCGCGATCGCCATGCCGAACGTCACCCGCGTCGACCTCCCGGACGACCCGCTGCGGAGTCTGGTCCTCCCGGCGATGCCCGACGGCACACCGCTCGAGATCGCCACCGCGGTCCTGACGATCGCACTGGTCGCCGGCGTCGAGTCGCTGCTGTCGGCCGTTGCCGTCGACAAGCTTCATCGCGGCGCCCGGAGCAATCTCGATCGGGAGCTGATCGGCCAGGGCGCCGCCAACGCGGTGTCCGGCGCGCTCGGCGGCATGCCGATCACCGGCGTGATCGTGCGCTCGTCCACGAACGTCGCGGCCGGTGCGCGCACCCGTGCGTCCACGATCCTGCACGGCTTGTGGATCGCCGCCTTCGTGCTCGCGGCCGGTTCGATGCTCGAGCTCATCCCGATGGCCGCGCTGGCCGGCGTACTCGTCGTCATCGGATTCCGGCTCGTGCAGCTCGCGCACATCCGGACGCTGCGCCGGCACGACGAGTTGCTCGTGTACGTCGTGACCGCGCTCGGCGTCGGCGTACTGGGACTGGCCGAAGGAGTCCTGCTCGGTCTGGTGCTCGCGCTCGCGCGGGTGCTGTACCGGCTCGCGCGGGCCACCGTGACCGCGACCGAAGCCGACGGTGTGTGGACGGTACGGATCCGCGGCGCGCTGGTGTTCCTCGGCGTCGCGTCGCTGGTCCGGACGCTGCGCTCGATCCCGGCCGGTGCGGCGGTCCGGGTCGAGCTCACCGTGGATCATCTCGACCACGCGGCCCACGAGGCGATCGAGGACTGGCGGCGCGGGCACATCGCGCGCGGCGGCACGGTCGAGGTGTGTCACGCCGGGTCCGGCCACGCCACCTCCGACCACGCCGCCTCCGACGACGCCACCTCCGACCACGCCGCCTCCGACCAGGCCCCGCTGCGAGCACTGCTCGCGAAACTCGCCGCCGAGGGACAGAAGCCGGCGCACCTGTTCATCACCTGTGCGGACTCCCGGATCGTGCCGACGATGATCACGACCAGCGGCCCCGGCGACCAGTTCTGCGTGCGGAACATCGGGAATCTCGTACCGCCGAAGGGATCGAACAGCAGCTCGGTCGACGCCGCGATCGAGTACGCGGTCGACGTTCTCGGCGTGCAGTCGATCGTCGTCTGCGGGCATTCGTCCTGCGGCGCCGCGGCCGCCGCGCTCGCTGCCGACGTACCCGAAGGCTCCGGGCTGGAGAGCTGGCTACGTCATCTGGAGCCGTCGGTCCGGCGGGCGGTCGCGCTGCCGGACATCCTGGATCCGGCGACCGGTGTGCCGTTGTCGGCCGCGGACAAGCTGTCGGTCGCGAACGTCGCCGTACAGCTGGAGAACCTGCGCAGCTTCCCGTCCGTCCGCAGGGCCGAGGATCAAGGACGGCTCGAGCTGATCGGGCTCTGGTTCGACATCGGCGCGGCGACCGCCCGGCTGGTACTGGATCGCGCGCCGTTCCTGGTCCGCGCCGACGAGGAGTTGTCGAAGATCAGGAGCAGCGGTACGGCGAGAGCAATCGCCACCAATCCGTCCAGCCAGTAGTGGTTCGCGGTGACCACGACGACCGCGAACGTGAGCACCGGGTGTGCGATCCACAGCCAGCGCCAGGGTGAGCGCGTGGCCCGGATCAGGAAGACCGCGACCATGAACGCCCAGCCGACGTGCAGACTCGGCATCGCCGCGAACTGGTTCGCGATCCCGGAGTCCGTGCTCGGCCCGTAGACCGACTGGCCGAGCAGGACGCCCGTGTCCACCCAGCCCGGCATCATCCGCGGCGGGGCGAGCGGGAAGAACATGTGCCCGATCAAGGCCAGCCCGGTCAGGGACGCGAGTGCCCAGCGCGCCTTCGCGTACCCGGCCGGGCGGCGGATCAACAACCAGAGCAGAACCATCGCGGTCAGCGGGAAGTGCACGGTCGCGTAGAAGACGTTCGCGGCGCGGGCGAGCCCGTCGACCTGAAGCGCGTGCTGCTGGATCGTCGCCTCGCTGGGCAGCCCGAGCCAGGCCTCCCAGCGGATCAGCTCATGCGCGTGCCGGACCGCAGAGCCCGCATGCTCCGCCGACAGGAACCGGCCGAGGTTGTAGACGCCGAACAGGACCGCGAGCAACGCGATCTCCCGCACGATCCGCCTGACCCCACCCCGATTCCGCGTCAGCTCGGGCAACGCCGGTTGCCCTACCCGCTCCAGAGTCACCTGCGCCATGCCGACCCCCAGCTCAAACCGAACGCTCGTTCTCTGAAATCCCACCCTGCGCCTCGGGCCACCCCAAGATCAAGAACGGTCATTCGTTTTCCGTTGTGATCCCTGGCACTCTTTAAAATTATCGCAATCTGCTGATAGTTGCGAAGAATATGAACCACTTCACATCCGGCGTCGGTGAAGGGCCCGCCTAAATCGGTGGACGGGGCCTAGCAGGCTCGGGAGGCTGCTCGGATGGTGAACGTCTTCATCCGGTGGACCTGGATGCGGGCGGTGCTGCACAACGGCTGGTGGCTGGTCACGAGCGTCTACCTGGTCGTCGACGCCGGCCTGTCCCCCGCCGAGCTCGTCCTGATCGGCTCGGTGCAGAGTGCGTTCGCGCTCGTCTTCGAAGTACCGGCCGGCGTCATCGCCGACACCCTCAGCCGCAAGTGGTCGCTGGTGATCTCACAGGTGCTGATGGGTACGGCGATGCTCGCGACCGGGCTGTTCGAGTCGTTCCCGGCGCTCCTCGCCACGCAGGTGCTGTGGGGCATCTCGTGGACCTTCGCCAGCGGGTCGGACGTCGCGCTGATCACCGACGAACTCGGGTCCGGGGAGATCAACCTCGTCCTCGCCCGGGCCGCCCGTGCCCAGTTGACCGGTGCCGCGACCGGTCTCGTCGTCCTGGGCCTGCTCGCGTGGACGACCCGGCGCGACCTCACGATCGTGATCGCCGGCGTCGCGATGCTGTCGCTGGCGCTCTACGTCGCGCTCCGCTTCACCGAGCACAACTTCGTCCCGACCCGGACCGCACGCTGGTCGGCGTCCTGGGGCACGTTCCGGCGAGGCGTCACGCTGGTACGGCGCAGTCGCGCGATCCTGCTGATCTTCGCCGCGACGTTCCTCGTGAACGGCGCCTCGGACGCCGCCGGACGCCTTACCCAGAAGCAACTTCTCGACCTCGGCCTGCCGACCGCGCCTGACCCGATCGCCTGGTTCACCGCGCTCGGCGTCATCGGGCTGCTCGTCGGCGCCGTCGTACTCCGGCTCGTCACCCGGCGGATCAGCGGCGCGCACGCCGCGACCGACTACGCGCTGGCCGCAGTGGTCGGAGTACTCGGCATGCTGCTGCTCGCGTTCGCTCCCGATCCGGTCGTCGGCGCGATCGCGGTCGTACTGCTGAACGGCATCGTCACGCCGCTCACCCGCGTGATCAGCACGATCTGGGTGAACACCCGCACAACCGCCGACATCCGCGCCACCACCCACTCGTTCCTCGCCCAGCTCGAGTACCTGGGCGAGATCACCTGCGGCCTCGCCATCTCCGCGATCGCCCGACTCACCACACTCCCCCTCGCGCTCACTGCGTGCGCAGCCCTGTTCGCAGCCACCGCCGTACTGATGGGCCGGGTCAGACGGTGATGGTTGCGCCGGCTGGAGTCGCGGAAACGTGCAGGAGCGCGTCGTCGGGGAGTTCGTCATACCGGGCTACGACGACCGGGAGGTTGAGGTGGTAGAGCTCGGCGGCGACGAGGGCGCCGAGGGGGATGATCGGGTCGGGGCGGGACAGGATGATCGCGGCGGGGGCGGTGCGGGCGCGGATCTGTTCGGCGAGGACGCTGGACGCGGAGCTGGAGCCGCGGCCCGATTCCATCAGCAGGATGCGGCCGGTGAGGAGCGCTCCGCATTGCGGGTGGTGGGCGTCGACGATGCGGCCCTGGTTGTCGGTCCCGCCCCAGAACGACAGCGGCGCGGTGAGACGGATCGGCGTACCGGTGGCGGTCCCGGGATGCAGGGTGCGGCCGTGGATGATCATACGTCGAGAACCACTCGGCCGGCGCGCGCCGAGGCGACGCATTCGGCGAGCGTGCCGAGGATCGGGGAGACGTTGATGTTGCCGGGTGCGTAGTGCGCCCACTTGCCTGAGTTCGTCATCACGTGCTTCCAGGTGGGCGACAGGATCGCGGTCACGTACGTGCAGGTGTCGACGACGACCGTCACACCGGCGGCCTCCAGCACCCGCAGTACGCCGTTGTCCGCCAGCCGATCTCGCGTCGCGCGAGCCGTCGACAGGTAGAACGGCAACGCGAGGGGCGGTCCCACCACCAGCTCGGCCAGCCGGACACATTCGTCGTACGACGCATGCGGCGTACCGACGCTCACTGCGTCCAGCTCCGAGACGGCCGACGACAACTCGCGTCGCACATGCTGCAGTGTCTCCAGCTCCACCACCCGCACGGGCAGGTCCTCGACCGATGAGGGCGCCTCCGGCGTGATACCGACCGCGTGGAACAGCGCGACTCCCCCGGCCGACGCGGCCGCCGCGCCGAAGGCCTTCAGCTCGTCCTCGCCCACATCGGCCGGAATCCCTACCAGCACAGGGATCCCGTCGCCGACGACCGACCCGATGTGATGACCGAGCAACGGATACGCCAGCTCGCTGTGCAGGAACTCACCGAGCGGACGGCAGTCGAAGGCCACGGTCCCGCGCCGCGCCTCGGGCGTCTGCAACCCGGCGTACGGCGCCCGTCCGGTGATCGCCGCGCAGACGTCGAGGAAGTCGCCGTACCGATCCGTCCGCGCGCCGAGGACCGAGTTCGCGAACACGATCGCGTTCGACTCCGCCCACGCGATGTGCTCGCCGAAGCCGGGCCGGTCCGCGAGCTGGTACGGCGCGCAGGTGAACGTCGGCGTACACCCGAGGCCGACGTACGCCGTCATCAGTTCCCGTCCCGCGGCCGCGAGCTCGTGGTCGCGCACCAGGGCGGGATGGATGAGGTCCATCGAGCCGACGTTCAGCGTGGTCGGCACGCGGACCCGGGCCCCCAGGTCCGCGAGGCGGTGCGCGAAGTCGAGGCTGACCTGGCCGTGGTACAGGCACGAGTCGACGTGCGCGGACGTGATCTCGACGAGCCGCGGCGCGTCCGAGATCCGCGCCTGACCGACGATCACCCGCATCGCGAGCGCGACGGCCTCTCCGTCCCGACCGCCGAGCATCGCTTCTTCCTCGGCGGTCAGGTGGAGAGTCGGCATGCTTCAGACGGTAACCCGGCGGGACGCCACCAGAGCCCCCGACTCGTAGCCGTCGGCCCGCAGCAGCTGGCCGGGCGTGACGTCGAGAATGTCGAGGCTGGTCGATCCGGTCAGGTCCTCGGAACTGATCGGGCGGTCGTCGACGTACACATCAACCCGATCGATGCCCAGGACATCGATCGTGACCGTGAGCGTCGTACCGCTGAACGACGTCTGCACGTCGAGACGGTGCAACGGCATCTCCGCGAGCAGTTCGCCGGCCCTGTTCAGCAGGTCGAAATTGCCGTCGAGCAGGTCGGCCCTGGTCATCCGGTGAGTCTCGTGCGGCTTCACGCCGAGGTCCTCGACCGGGGTACCGGCGAGCTTGCCGACCCGGAGCGTGCGCCGGATCGCGACCCGCAGGTTCGCGCCGTTCGGCAGCGCGACGTACGGCGAGGTCTCGTCGGGTGGCGGCGGTTCGTTGAGCAGCGCCGCGAGCAGACCGTGCGTCCAGACGTTCGCGCCGCCCGCGCCGGTGTTGTCGTCGACCCCGAGGATGGTGCCGATCTCGTGGTCGGCGAACCCGGCGGTGAAGATGTCCGTGGCCGAGTAGACCCGGGCGTCGGTGACCAGCACGACCGGACCGAGGTACGTCTGCCCGATGTCGTTCGCACCCTCCTCCGGCGTGATCGGTTTCGCCGCCGAGTACTGCGCCCCGGTCTCGATCGCCAGGTCGAGCGAGTCGAACCACGGGCCGAGGTCGATCCCGGCCGGGTTGTTCTGGTGCCGCCGGCAGATCCTCAGGTTGAGCGGCGTACTGATGAACTGCACCGGCTCGGGCGCGATCCGCCGCGGCGTCAGCGTCTGCAGCGTGAACTCGCTCGCGTAGATGTGCCCGCCGCCGTTGTCGCGGACGTCGACGATCAAACCGTTCTGCGGGAGCGCGGCGGCCAGCCGGACGAACTCGTCCCGGAACGCGACCGGGTCCGGCACGCTGAACGTGAAGATCCGGACATGCCCGAAGGTGCCGGACGACGTGACGACCTCGCGGGCCCGGAAGACGCCGGGCATCGTGGTCGGCAGGTCCGCCCCACCGACCGCGGCCGGGACGGCGAGCTCGGCGGAGGTCTGGCCGCGTTCGAGCTCGACGACGTCGCGGACGTACAGCGCCTTCTTCGCCCGGGACTTCTCGTCGGAGTCGAGGTCGAGCCCCATCGACGCCGACGTCTCGCTGACCGCGTCCAGATCCGTCATCGGCGGCAGGTTGGTGGTGACCTTCCACTGCTCGCGCAGTTCCTGCTGCGAGCCGTCGAGGCCGACGTACGTGAGCGTCACCCAGTCCTCGTCGGGCGGCGCCTGGATCACCAACGGTCGCAGCGTGAGCGAGTCCAGGCCGCGGGCGCGGCTGGCGGCCTCGTTGCTGCCGGCGAACCTCGCGCCGTTCAGGGCGACGGCGCGGGCGATCGGCGTGCCGTTCCAGTGCGTCACCTCGGCGCCGGGGCCGAACTGCGGTGCCTGGTAGCCGGTGACGGTGCGCGTGATCAGGTACCGCTCGGCGCCGTCGGCGTCGTGGCACTTCTCGATCATGAACGGCAGGAACGCGATCTTGCCGGCGAACGGCACCGGCAGCAGGTAGTTGGTGTGCAGGTCGCGGACCGAGTTGAAGATGCTCGACATCTCGCGGTGGAACATCCACTCGGCTTCCATTGTCGCCGCCGTCTGGCGCTCCATCCGGGCGCGCATCACGCGCAGCCGCTGGAGCGGGTTCACGGCGTGCATCGCGATCTTCAGCGGCAGATGCACGTAGTTCTCGCCGAGCAGCAGCAGCGCCTGGTCCACCAGGAGCTTCCGCTGCGCGAGCGTGAGGTTGCCGGCCGAGCCGAGAAAGTCGGCCAGCGGTACGACGGCCTGCGCCTTCGCGGCCGGCTTGCGGCGGGTCGTGGCGGCGCGCTTCTTCGTCGCGGTTCTGATCGTGCGTGGTTGAGACATGTTTCCCCCTGTGCGGCAGCCCCTCCCCGGGCCGCGATGCCTCCACCGTCGTCCGCGCACCAGCCGATGTCAACGGCCCGCGGGGTTGACCGCCTGCCTGCAAGGATGGGCGGGTGAAGGAGTTTTGGGACAACATCACCGCGGTACAGCCGGAACCGTCGCTGCGACTGGTGATCGGAACCGGCGTGGTCGCGCTGCTGCTGATCGCGTGGCGACCGATCTGGAAGTACACGCGGCAGGTCGTGACGATCGCGCACGAGGGCGCGCACGGACTGATCGCCGCGCTGGTCGGCCGCAAGCTGTCCGGGATCCGGCTGCACTCGGACACATCCGGGGTCACGGTGTCCCGCGGCAAGCCGACCGGCGGCGGGATGATCGCCGTACTGCTGGCCGGTTATCCCGGTCCCGCGCTCTTCGGTCTGGCCGCTGCGTTCGTCCTCAGCCGCGGGTACGCCGTTGCGCTGCTCTGGGGGCTGTTGCTCGCTCTGGTGATCCTGCTGCTCCAGATCCGCAACCTGTTCGGGCTCTGGTCTGTACTGGTGTTCGGTGCCGTGGTGTTCGGGGTGTCGTGGTGGGGTTCGGCCACCGCGCAGGCTGCGTTCGCTCACCTGCTCACCTGGTTCCTGCTGCTGGCCGCGCCGCGTGCGGTGCTGGAGCTGCAGTACTCGCGCCGCGGCGGCCGGGGCCGTACGTCGGACGCGGACCAGCTCCGCCGCCTGACCGGCGTACCGGCGATCCTGTGGGTCGGCGTCTTCGGGCTGGTGACGCTCGGCTGCTTGGCGGTCGGCGTGATGTGGTCCGGTGTCCTGCCGAGCTAGTGGCTAGGCCTCAGCGGTAGGGCGAGATCGCGACCTGGACCAGGTTGCGGCCCTTGATGCCGTAGAGCCAGCGCTCGGAGGGGTCGATGTTCAGTTTCGAGCCACCCCCGAACCAGTCGCTGGCCAGCCCGGTGACGATCTTCCGGGACCGGAGCGGGAGCAGGTCGATCCGGTACACCGCGTCCACGTCGCTCGTGTACGCGGTGAATCCGGCGATGACGAGATCCCCACCGCGGTTGTTGACCTTGAGCGTCCGGGTGACTTTGCGCCGGGCCAAGTCGTACTCGACCAGGACGCCGGTGTTGGTGAGTGCGTAGATCGCGAACGGGGTGTGCTTCACGCCGGTGTACGCGGCGATCCCCGGCAACGGCTCGATCTCCCAGAGCAGCGTGCGGCTGCTCAGATCGAAGGCCGCCAGCCGCGCTGTCGAGGTCACCGGCGGTGCGCCGAGGCCTTCCTGCGTACTGGTTCCGAGGTACGCGACGCCGTGCGAGGCGGTCAGCGACAAGACCGTCTGGCGCTCCACGATCGGCCGGTAGGTGTCGACCTTGCCACTGCCCGGGTTGTAGACGTTGAGCGCGCCATTCGGGTGACCGGGCTCAGGCTGGGTCGACATCACGATCAGTCCGGTGCGTTTGTCGTAGGCGAGATCGCGCGGCCGGTCCTGGTTGTGGCCGGTCCTGAACAGCAGCTTCGCCTCCGGCTCGCCGATGTGGTGCGAGTACAGCGCTGCCTGCGTATAGATGCCGAGGTAGGTCGTGCCGTCGACCGTGAGCATGGTCTTGGGCTCGCCGGCGATCGGCAGCCGGGTGACCTTGGCAGTACTGAGCTCGTGGAGATCGGCTCCGCTCTTGCCTCCGACGTACACCCAACTGCCGTCGGAGTGGACCGACATCGGTGCCTCGGGCGCGGCCCGGAAGCCGCGCTGAACGTGGCTGAAGTACTCCAGTTGGCTGGTCGCCGGGTCGTAGACGAAGACGCCGGTGTCCTGCAGACCGTAGATGCGTCCCTCGAACTCGAGGATGCGGCTGGTGGCGGCCTCGAAGAACGGGACACCCAGGACTTCCAGCTTCTCGGTGGCGAGATGGTAGCGGTAGATCGTGCCGGACGGGCGGCCCGCGAAGTACACCCAGCCGTCGTGGATCAGTACGGCGACGATGTACTTCTCGCCGGGCGCTGTCGCCTTGACGATGCGGTGGTTGGCCGGGTTCGCCTTCTCCACCACGAGGAGCTCGGCCAGCGAGAGGACGCCGCCGGCGATATGAGTGTCCGAACTCGCCATGCTCGACACCCAGTCGCGATCGGCGAGGCTGGCGGGCAGCAGCTCGCGCTTCTCGCCGGTTGTGCGGTTGATCGCGATCAGGTGCGCGTTCGAGCCGACCCCGGCGTACACGTGGGTGGCGTCGGCCTGGATGCTGCGAACGTACGACTCGCCCGGCGCCGGTTCACCGAGGTCCCGGCTGACGCCGGTGGCGGGGTTGTACTCGAGGACGCGGCCGGGCTGGGACGTACCCATGTAGATGACGCCGTCGGGGGCGGACGCGATCGTCCAGATGAACTCGTCCGGATAGGAGGCGAGCTTCGTGACGGTCCCCGCGACGGTGTCGATCTTGTAGAGGTCAGAGGGGGCGTGCGTGCCGACGTACACGTCGGTGCCGACCTTGCACATCGCCCAGATCCCGACGCCGGTGGGAATTTCGTAGTGCTTCGAGATCTTGTCGGTGCCGAGGTCCCAGGCGCCGACGACGTTCGGCGACAGGCCGCGCGAACCCATGTAGAGCACATTGCCGACGAACTCGCCGTTACCCAGCGGGCTGGCGACGCTGGCCGGGCCGAGGTCCCTCAGGGTGCCCTCGGGGTCAACGCCGGCCGCATGAGCGGCGGTGGTCAGCTGGGACCCGACGGCGGTCACCGCGACGGACGAAGCGGCGGCTTGCAGAAAGCGGCGGCGGGCGATCATCTCGTTGGCTCCTCCGACGAGTGGCAGACCCATGCACAGTATTACGGCCTGCACCGTAATGTCCACGGATGGACGCTGCTCGCGATGCCCAGCGCCGGCCGGGTACACGTCCGCGGTGCCGACGACGTTGCCGCCCGCCTCGTTGAACTGTCGGAACCGAAGACTACGGTGGCTGGTATGAAGACAAGTGAATTGCTGCTCGACGCACACAGCCGGATTCACGAGGTACTGCACGAGGTCGTGACCGGGCTCGACGACAGGACGCTCGCGAGCCGGCCGGGCAACAGCGCGAACTCGATCGCCTGGCTCGTCTGGCACCTGACACGCGTCCAGGACGATCACCTGGCGGACGCGGGCGAGTACGAGCAGGTCTACACCGCGGACGGCTGGCACGAGCGACTCGGGCTGCCGCTCGACGCGGCCGACACCGGGTATGCGCACACTTCCGAGCAGGTCGAGCTGGTCAAGCTCTCCGCGGAGCAGCTGCTCGGGTACTACGACGCGGTCCACCGGCGGACCGCCGAGTTCCTGCGCACGGTGACGGACGAGGGCCTCGACCGGATCGTCGACCGCCGGTGGAACCCGCCGGTCACGCTCGGCGTGCGACTGGTCAGCGTCATCGACGACTGCGCTCAGCACTCGGGTCAGGCGGCATACGTGAAGGGCCTGCTCAGCTGAGCGTGGTCTGCCAGAGCGAGGTGCCGGCAATCAGGTAGAGCTTGTGGTCCGGCATCAGTACGGCGTCGGTCACCAGCCCCTCCGGACCTTGCGACTCCTGCACGGTCCAGTGCCCGTCCCGACCGGTGAGCACCTTCACCTTGTTGTCCTGAGCAACGATCTGGACGATCTGCTCGCCGTTGACGACGGGTGGCGGCAGCTTGTCCTTGTCGCCTACGGGGATCGACGGGACGCCTTGGAGGCGTTTCGCCGTCCCGTCCTCGTCGAGTTGCCAGATCGCGAGCTGCCCGTCGACGTACCCGGAGATGACGCAGCTCTCGGCACAGGTGGCGGTGTTGGCCTGACTGCGGTTGCCGGGCTCGGGCAGCGCGATCCGGGTCCAGCCCTGGTTGAGCTTGGTGGATCGCCAAGCGGCCGCTTCCTGGGCGACGACGTTCGGTGCGAGGCGTACTTGTGAGCCCACGAGGACGATGCCGGTGCCCAGCGTCGTACCGAAGCCGGGACCGACCAGGAGGGACGGCGTACTCTGCAGCACGGTCTTCGTCGGGTCCTGGCGGGTCCACATGCCGCCGGACTTCGGCAGCCAGACCATCGCGTCGTTGCCGGTCTCCACGCCGCCCCACGTGCCGAGCAGTGCTCCGCCGCTCGGTGTGAGGACCGCGCTGAACAGGTCACCTGCGGTTTGGCCGCCGAACGTCCAGAAGTTCTGCGGGCGTTCCACCAGTCCGGTTTGTGGGGTGCCGGTCCAGACGGTCCAGCGGGTGTTGGAGTGCGCGCCTCCGGACGCTCCGCCGAGAGCGAGGAGTTGCTTGCCGTCGTAGGCGATCGAGTACCAGATCGCTTCGAACGCGTACGGGCTCGCCGGGTTGGGTTTCACCGCGATCGGCGTGCGTTTGCCGGTGCCGTCGAGAAGCTGCAACTCGGGGACCACCTTTGCGCCGCGGTGCCGCAGGCCTATCAACAGGTCGCTGCTGTGCTGCGCCAACACGACAGGCTCCGCCGCACCCACGTCCACCTTCGACCACACCACCGGCTCCGGCGCGGCGGACTTCTCGTCCGTACACGCAGCCAGCCCCGCCGTCAGCACTCCCGCGACGACCACGATGGCAGTGCGGCGGCGCATGTCAGCGACTCTGCGGCAGCTTGGTGGTCTTCTTCCGCGGCGTGCGCGGCGCCGACGGTGGCGGCACGACCGGACCTATGTCGCCGTCCGGCGCGGTGTCGAGGTCGATGATCACCGGCGCGTGGTCGCTCGGGCCGGTGCCCTTGCGGGCCTTCCGGTCGATCCAGGCGGCCTTGACCCGCTCGGCGACCGGAACGGTGGCGAGCATCAGGTCGATCCGCATGCCGAGGTCCTGGTGGAACATCCCCGCGCGGTAGTCCCAGTAGCTGAAGATGCGGTGATCCGGCCAGCGGTCGCGGACCACGTCGTGCAGGTCCTTCGCGGCCATCAGTTCCGCGAGCGCCTGCCGTTCGGGCGGGGTCACATGTGTCTGGCCGACGTACGCCGCGGGGTCGAAGACGTCGGCGTCGGTCGGTGCGATGTTCATGTCGCCGCAGACGATCTGGTCGGCCGGCCCGTGGGCGACGACCTCCGTGAGCGCGGCGAGCCAGGCGAGTTTGTAGTGGTAGTGATCGGAGTCCGGGACGCGCCCGTTCGGCACGTAGAGCGAGTGGACGCGGATGCCGCCACAGGTCGCCGCGATCGCGCGCGGCTCCGGGTCCGGGAAGCCCGGCGCACCCTCCACGCCGATCACCACGTCCTCGAGACCGACCTTCGACAGCAGGGCGACACCGTTCCACTGCGGGGCGCCGTAGAGGCCGATCTCGTAGCCGCGGGCGGTCAGCTCTTCACCTAGCAGCGCGGTGAACGCGTCGTCCGCCAGCTTCGTCTCCTGCAGGCACACCACGTCCGGCTGCCGCTCGTCGAGCCAGTCGAGCAGCCGCGGCATCCGCTGCTTGACCGAGTTCACATTCCACGTCGCGACTCGCATCCGACCAAGGTAGCGGCAGCCGGGGACGATTTCAGCCGAGCTTGGGCGCGCGCCAGACGAGGGTGTTCAGCAGGTCGGTCGCCGGACGCTCGACACAGTTGTTGTGCCGTGGTTTGTCCTTGCGTCCCCACGCGTCGTCGCCCAGCCACGGCGGTACGCCGAACGGCAGGTCACGGTGCGGGACGGGCGCGTAGTCGGACTCGGTGAACTTCACGCCGTAGTTCGGTACGGCGCTGTCACCATCGGGATCCGGAGTCACGATCGCGCGCAGGTCGGTGATCGCCTCGCGCCACTTGTCGAGGAGCACCTTCGGCGTGCGGCTCGACGGATGCGGCACCTCGAACACCGGTACGTCGGGCTTGTCGGTCCACAGCCGCACGGCCGAGCGGGCCTGCGCCCCGAACGCGACGATCGCCTGCAGTTGCGGGCCGGTGATCAGGTCGAACAAGGTGTTCCGCCAGGCGAGCTGATCGGGCCTCGACAGCAGCGGTGCGGCCTGCTGGGCGAGGGACGGCCGGAGCGCGTAGGCGTAGGCGTTGACGAGCGCGTAGCTGCGGGTCAGGCCGAGCTTGGTCAGGAACCCCTGCACGCGTTGCCCGGCGTCGCCGACGAGCGTCCGGCCGGCGATCCGTTCGGTGGGACCGGGGTCGGACGCGATCGCGAGCAGACGGGCGGTGCCGTTCAGCCGGCCGCGGTAGAAGATCGGGCCCCAGTCGTGCCAGAAGAATTGCCGGAAATCCGCGTAACTGGGCACTGTCGCGAAGTGCCGTGCCACAGCAGCGGGCGGACCAGGATCGAAATCACCCATCGAACTACCTCCCCCTCGGCGATACTCTCATGATCAGGGGCGGCACGGGGGATTCTATGCGAGGGGGAGCGATGTTTGTACTGCGTGGAACCGTGGTGACGATGCGGCCGGACGGGGCGATTCTGACCGGCGGAGCGGTGTATGTCGGCGACGACGGGCTGATTGCGGCGGTGACCCCTGTGGATGCCGTTCCGGCGGGTTTCGACAAAGCACCGCGGATCGCTGCCGGCGGGCTGATTTTTCCGGGGCTGATCGATCTACACAATCATTTGATGTACAACAGTTTGCCGCTGTGGATGGAGCCCTCGCGCACCGTGCCGTGGACCTCGCACAATCAGTGGGGCCGCGCGCCGACGTACAGCTCGCAGATCAGCCAGCCGGCCCGGCTGCTCGGGGCGGCCGCGGGGCGAGCGTTGCTGAGGTACGTCGAGACGCGCGCGATCGTCGGCGGTACGACGTCGATCCAGGGCAATCCGCGCGGCGCCGTACCGCCGGACAACGACCTGATCCGGAACGTCGACTCGGAGAAACTCGGGACCGCGGACGATTTCATCCGGGTGAGCACGCTTGTTGCCGACAGCAAGGAGGCGTTGGCGCCGTACGTGGCGGCGGTGGCCGCCGGGCGTGGGTTCATCGCGCATTCCGCGGAGGGGTCGGATCCGAAACTGCGGTCGGAGTTCCGGCTGCTGGCGGATGTGGGGGTGGTGACGCCGCAACTGGTGGCGATTCACGGTGCGGCCTTGAACGGCGACGATTTCGCGGCAATGAAGGCGGGAAATTCCAGTCTGGTGTGGTCTCCGTTCTCGAATCTGTGGTTGTACGGCGCGACGGCCGACGTGCGCGCCGCACATGCCGCCGGGGTCCGCTTGTGTCTGGGGTCGGACTGGGGGCCGTCGGGGACGCGCAATGTGCTGTGGGAGCTGAAAGTCGCCGATCTGTGGAACAAGACCCATGCGGTTTTCACCGACGAGGAACTGGCCCGGATGGTGACGTCGAACCCGGGTGAGGCGTTGACCAAGGTCTGGCCGCGCCCGGTCGGACGGCTCGAACGCGGCGCGCTGGCCGATCTGGTCGTCGTACGGCGCTCCCCCGGCAGCCCGTACCGCAGCCTGATCGAGGCGACCGAGACCGGCATCAGGCTGGTCGTCGTCGGCGGGCGGGCCCGGTACGGGCTGCGCTCGCTGATGCAGCCGCTGGCTCCGTCGGCGACGGCGATCAAGGTCGGACGGCTCTCGCGGGCGATCGACTACGGCGATCCGGCCATCACCTGGACGAGCGTCGTCGCGGACCTCGAGAAGATCCGCCAGGACCCGGACGGCGCCTCGGCCCGCGTCGCCGCCTTCACGCTCAACGGGGAGGCGGACCCGGCGGATGCCTTCGTACTCTTGCCGGACATGCCCGCTCCTGAGCTCGGCGACGACCTCACGGCCCGGGCCGTCCCGGGACCGGTCGCCATCCCGCCGCTCGAGCCGCTCACCACCGGGCAGGCCTGGTTCGACGCGGTCGACGCCAATCCTTTCCACGACGGCCTGCTCAGCGGGCTCCGCGCGTACGCCTGAGCACGACTCGTAGTTATCCACATACTCGAAGTCACCGGTCTCCGGCGGGGCGAATCGCGGCACTCTCTTGGACAGGGAGATTCGCGGGGATTCGCACGGAGAGGAGAACGGATGGCTGATCTCGACTGTGATCCGGCGGACGTGACCGCACTGGTCGCGTACCTCCGGGACATCGGGCAGCACGAACTACTGACCTTGGAGGAGGTGAACGAGCACTCGTACTGGATCGAGGCCGGTCTGCTGGCGGCCGAGCGGCTGCGCGGCGATCCGGGGCGGCACGACCCCGGCGAGCTGCGGCAGGTCGTCGCGCTCGGGCAGCACTCGTGGCGCCGGATGGTCGAGGGCAACCTGCGGCTGGTCGTGTCGCTCGCCCGGCGGTACGGCGGGAAGGGCATTTCGCTGCTCGACCTGATCCAGGAGGGCAACATCGGGCTGATGCGGGCGGTCGAGCGCTTCGACCACCGGCTCGGGCACCGCTTCTCGACGTACGCAATCTGGTGGATCCGTCAGGCGATCGGACGCGCGATCTCGGACCGGTCGCGGCTGGTCCGGATGCCCGCCCAGGCGTACGCCGACGCGTCCCGGGTGGGGTCGGCGCGTCACGACCTGACGCAGACGCTGGGGCGTGAGCCCGGTACGCCGGAGCTCGCCCGCGCGACCGGCCTGAGCATCGCGCGGATCGAGCGGGCGCAGGCGTGGCGGGTGCACCCCGAGACGCTCGACCTCGACGAGTCCGACCCGGTGATCGACGACGACCCGATCGTGCTGCGCGCCGCGCTGCGCCGGGACCTCGCCTATCACCTCGAGTTCCTCGACGACCTGCACCAGTCCGTGCTGCATCACCGGTTCGGCCTGCGCGGTCACATCCCGTCGACACCCGAGGAGACCGCCGCTCATCTCGGCCTCAGCCCGGCCAAGGTCCGTGCCCTGGAGCGTGAGGCGCTGCGGCAGCTCCGGCGCCGCGCCCTGCCACAGCTCCGCGACTACGTCGCCTGACCGCCTGCTTGGCCCGACTGGAATGATGTGGGTGTGAGACTTCTGCGTACGTCCTGGCCGCGCGAGCTGGGCGATGCCGTGTCGGCCGCCGCCCGTGCGTCGACCGGGAGCAAGGAAGACGTGCTCGCCGCCGTGCAACTGGCCAACGGCCGATGGGCGGCCGGCACCCGCGCCGCCGTCTACCTGCCGTCGGACTCCGCGGACGCCGACCGCCGGGTGGGCTGGGAGCGGATCGAGCGCGCCAACTGGGACTCCGAGGCGTCGGTCCTGCACATCTACGAGACGACCGACTTCGGCACCCCGTTGCGCGCCACAGAGCTCAAGGTCGACGACCCCGGCCGCTTCGGCCAACTGCTCCGCGAACGCGTCGACGCGAGCATCGTCGTACAGCGGCATGTCCCCCTGGCCGGCAAGCGCGGTGTCCGCATCGTCGGCCGCCGTAACCCTGCCACCACCGACGCCGCGGTCACCTGGAACTTCGTTCTGGACAAGGGCTTGGAGCCGACCCAGCCCGGTGTCGTCGACGCCGCCGAGGCGGCACTCCAGCAGGTCCGCGACGAGTTCGGAATCTGACCCGGCAGCCACCCGAATCCCGTTTTTGTAGTTCGCCGCCCGCCTGCTAACCTACTCAGGTCCTCGGGTTCGGGGACACCAGCGAGATCACGATCCCGCCTAGCTCAATTGGCAGAGCAGCCGGCTGTTAACCGGCAGGTTACTGGTTCGAGTCCAGTGGCGGGAGCAACATCAGCCGGGCCTTCTCCCCAGAAGCCCCGGCTTTTTCCTTTCCAGGCAGGTCACGCGCGGGACCGGCCAACCGGCAAGCACCGCGGCCGCGGATGGGTTGGGTTGCGTCGGGGTCGGCAGGTTCATGGGGTGGACCGGCGGGGCTGGGTGGGGTTGTTCAGCGGGCTCGCGCTGCTCGGCGGACACGGAACCGAAACCGGCGCGACCGGCACAGCGGCGCTCCCGACACCTCCTCCCGCGCCGCTTCCGACGCCCACTCCCCCACGGCTCCCGACGCCCACGCCTCGCCTGACGCCCGCTCCTCCGTCGGCGACCTGCCCACCGTCCGGCGCCTCGATCACGGTCGAGGCCACGCTCCGGCATCGGGCTGTGGTGGTGAAGGTGACGAACTGCCGGACGCGGCCGCTCACCGTCGACGGGTACCCGAAGGTTGCCGTGGTCAACGCACGCCGCCGCACGATGAACGTGACGGTCACCCGGGGTACGTCGTACCTCGCGATCAACCCCGGACCCACGAAGATCCGCCTGGCCAGAGGCGAATCGGCCCTCGCCGCCGTCTCCTGGTCGAACACCGTAGAAGTTGCCGAGGACAAGGCCTCCGGCACCTATCTCACCGTCGCACCCCGCCCCGGCGACCAACCAGTCATCCGGCCGGTCGTCCGGCCGGTCGACACCGACCTCGGCACGACGGCGAAACTGACCCTCACCGCCTGCCGCCTCGACCTACCCCATTGATTCGCGACGAATTGATTCCGGCCAGCCTATTGGCCTAGACCGCCAAGTGGGCGTACTTTCCTCTGCAGATCCCGAGGGGGCCTCGGGGATGGAGGGGAAGGAACCCTGTGAACATCAAGAAGGTTTTCAGCACCAAGGGCGGCCGTCTGCTGGTCGCCGCCGTCCTGGGTGCCGGTGTGCTCGTCGGCGTCACCGTTGCCGCCAACGGCGCCGTACGACCCGACTGCAAGACCCTGTCGTACCCGCTCTGCGCGCGCTCGGTCGCCGCGAAGCAGGTCGTCGACAACAGCATTCCCGCCAGCAAGCTCGTCCCGGCGGACCGCGCCGCGTTCCTGAAGGACGGGAACACCCCGGACGTGTACGGCAAGGCCGGTGTCACCACGTCGTTCGCCCCGAAGGCGATCGAGAAACTGGGCGGGAAGTACTTCGAGGGTTTCACGACCATCGGCCAGTTCAAGCTGCCGAAGGGCACGTGGCTGGTGAACACGTCAGTGACGTTCAACCGCACTGTCGCGGGTGCCGCGGGCAGCATGCCGCAGGTGGGACTGCGGATCGGCCAGGCGGCGCCGAGCACCTGGGGCACGGACGTGGGCACCGTGGGTGGGGTTGCGATCTCGCCGGCTAAGGGCCATGACCTGTTCGGTTCGTCGGTGAAGGTCGTGACCGTGGACGCCGAGACCACGGTGGGCGTCTACGGGTTCGGGTACAACCACGACCAGAGCGCCGCCGGATCCGGCGAGATCACCGCGGCCGCCTCGGTCGTCGCGGTCAAGATCGGCTGACCACCCGCCACGTGACCAACGGGCCCTGACCGCCACCTGCGGTCAGGGCCTCGTCATGCTTCGGGAGGAAGCTCCTACTTCCCCTTCTTCCGGTCGATCGCCCGCTGGATACGGTGCTGAGGCTGACCGAGGATCTTCGCCAGCAGCGGCACGCGGTACTTGTACGCCGCGATCGCGCCTACCACGATCACCAGGAAAATGAACCAGCCCATGGGTGTTCCCTTCGTCCGGACTTGCCTCCATCATGCCCGCTCAGCGGTAACCACCCCTCAGTCAAACCCCTGACCGACCCCTGGTTTCACACCACACCCCCACCCACCAGATACGATCTGCCGCACACGGGGCGGTAGCTCAGCTGGTTAGAGCAGGGGACTCATAATCCCTGGGTCACGGGTTCGAGTCCCGTCCGCCCTACTCGATATCTCCGCAGGTCACGGCCACATTGACCGTGGCCTGCGGATCCTTTGGGCGACACCCGTGACATAACCGGTGACATGACCTCTGATACCGCCGCGCCAGGATGGCTACTTCAAGGGCGCCGCGAGAGCGGCCTCGCGGCAACATCACGACAATGCCCCCGGCCCGAGGCAGGCCAGACGGCCTAGAAGGTCAGATCCCCGGCGTGGCTAGGACTCCCGGCCACGATGTCGCCCGCTGCCGCGTGGTCGAACTGTCACCCGCTCGTGCAGCAGTCCCGCCGACCAGGCGGACCGAGGCGGCGGGACGTCAGGTTGTGATCTGCCCAGAGAACCATCCCAACCAGAACTCGCGAAGGTTCGGTGCGAGTGATCGCGCCTGCTGCTCGATAGGCGACCAAGTGAAGATGGTGGGCTCCCCGTCCAGTGCGACACAGAAGGGATCTCCGGTGCCGTCGTCGCCGAAGCCGAGCAGCTTCCGTCGAGCCTCGGACTCCCATCCGTTCCAGGCATCAAGATTCCAGCGCGCAACCTCTCCAAGCCGCCACATCACAAACCACTGGCCCGGCTTGTCAAAGATGCCGTCCGTCGCCTCATACAGTCCGCGCAGCTCGGCCGCGAACGTGATGTCGAGCCGAAGCTCTACGGCCGCGATCTCACCAGCGTCGGCGGGAGGCTGCAGCTCCAGGCCGTCGTCCGCGGCTTGCAGTGTCTGTCGCCAGGCGTCTGCGTGCATGGCCAGAAGCCTCTCACGCCCCCCTGCGACGAATGCAGAAACCAAACTGCCGCTGAGCCACATCTTGCCCTCACTCGCCTGTGGCGCGGTTCCTCCGTGAACGAAGGGGCCCGCGGCGCCTGCCCGTGCCGTTGGGACGCTGCTGTACCAAGCGGACGTCGTGCCTCAGGCGGCCGACATCCTGTGCCAGCTTCGACAGCATCGTCAGGTGCCGGTCATCAACAGATTCCGGACTCGACGCCCCCACAACCATCAGGGCTTCCAGTCGGTCGAGCCGCTGCGCCAGTTGCGCTTCCCGCTCGTCGAACCGCGGCCGCTCGACGACCCGTCCGGAGAACAAACTCTGGAACAAGATGAACGTCGCCGCCGAGCCGATCAGCCCGGCGCCGATGTTCACCAGTGCGTCGCCGACGAAGTCCGGCACCGTCGTACCGCCGATCCGGCTGTACAGGAACCCCACAGCCCCGACCGCGATTCCACCGCCCAGCACGACCAGCGGCAACAGCACCTCCACCGACCCGATCCGGCGATCCACCCACTGCTTCATCATGCTCGTGCGCGCCACCACCGCGACCACCAACATGACCCCGACGGTCGCGAGCGAGACACCACCCCAGAACCGGTACTGCTCGTCGTTGCTGGTCGAGGTCAGCAATGACGAGTGCACGAACCGCGTCTCCGGCCCGTACTTGATCTCCACCCATGTGCTCGAATCCCGGGTGAACTCCCCCTGCACCTCCCGCACGACCGTCACTTGCTGGTTCTCGTGCAGCGTCTCCGTCTGCGCGCACGCCGTACTCGGGCAGGTCCGGACGATCGCCTCCTTCCGCACGTAGCTCACCTGCGCGCCGGTAACATCGGGTACCCCCGCGAAGCCATACCCGTACGCCGCCAACGCCAGAAACAGCACCGTCAGCAGCGCACCCAGCGAGACGAGTCCCGCGACGATCAGTCCGACTACACGAAGGATTCGCACCACCTGAGTATTGCGGGTTCAGGTGCGAAGGGGACGGGTGCTGCCGCAGGGCGACACGACCGATGAACCGTGCGCCTGCTGCTCGCGGAGCCGGGCCGTTCGGGGCGGGCGTGGACCAGGCAACGGGCTCGAAGAGCAGCCGGTCGAATGGGTGAGGACCTCCTGGCTGAAGGGGCCAGGAGGTCCTCGGGCAGGTTAGCGGGCTAGGGCTAGGTGACTGTTTCGACCACTAGGGAGCCGGTGCCGACGGTGACGCCGGCTTCGGTTTGGACGGTCAGGGTGCCGGTGAGTTTGCGGCCGGCGCCGGGATCGTCGAGAACGGTCAGAGTCGCGGTCGGCGACCATGAGGTGCCAGAAGGATGGCTGGCGTTGGCGTCGTTGCTGGTCAGCGAGCCGAGCGCCGGCGACACGTAGGAGTCGACGAGGTCGTACTCCGTTGTGCCGTTCGGTACCGAGAATCCGTCGACCTGGATCCGGTAGAGGCCCGCCACCGGGTTGGCGAGCGTGACCTGTTCGACGGCCGTCGCGCCACCGCTCGCCCCCACGGGCGCGCACGTCGGCGTGCAGCGGAAGACGACCAGATCGATGTCCGCCCGGAGGTCGGACGCGTTCCCGGTCCGGATCGTGTACGACGTGACGCCTGCAGGCAGTGTGACGTCGAACGTCTGCGACTGCAGATGCCCGACCGTCGGACGCTGGGTCTGCGTGCTGGCCAACGCACCGCCGCCGACGAGCCGGCCGGTGAACCCGGCGAACTGGTTGGAGACCGTGTAGCTACGGACCAGCGGCGTACCGAGAGTCGCGGCTGCCACGATGTCCGGGTTCGGCGAGATCACCGTGCCGAGGACCGTCGCGGTCAGGCCGAACGGCGCATCCAGGACGTCGGAGGTACGGCGCGCCTCGACCACGAGCTCCCAGACACCGGGCTGCGGGTTCACGACGGTGCGACTGTGCGGTGTTCCGTTGGCGCAGCCGCCGCCCGAGTCGGGGTCGTAACAGCTCAAGCTGGACGTGCTGTCCAGCGGCAGGCCCTGTGGGGTGTAGCGGAGGAAGCGGATCTGCCCGGCGCCGGCCTGGTCGCCCCCGCCGGTCATGTCCACCTTGAGCGCGCTCGCGCCGACCGGCACCCGCACGAAGTAGTGGCGGGTGGCGTTGCGGCCGACCGTGCCCGACGCCTGGAACGAGTACGCGTTGGCCGCCGTGAGATCGTTCGGCACGAACACCGCGTTCATGGTCATCAGGTCGACGCCCGGAGTGGTCAGGTCGTCGAGCTGCAGGACGGCCGAGTGTGCGCCGGGACTGGACGGGTCGACGCGTACGGCGAGGTCGACCGGGATGTTCAACGGCAGATTGACCTTGTCCCGTGAGGCGAAGGTGCCGTCGTTGCCGATCCACCGCACCACGTGCGGAATCGACTTGGCCGGCCCGCTGGTCCTGGTCAGGGTGTACGTACGGGAGTACTTCACCCCGCGAACGACGCCCTCGCGATCGTGGATGCCGACGCCGACGTTCGGCGTGGCGAGCTGGTCGCTGAGGACCGTGTTCACCGGCACGGCCGCCGTGATCGCGTTCGGCCGCTGCCCGGCGCGAAGCTGCGTCCAGGCCGACGTCACCTGGAACAGCCCCGCGCCTTGCTCGTACGCGCCGAGCTGGGACTGGTACGCCGCACTCGACCGGATCGCGCTGCGCAACGCGGCCGCGGCCGGCCGGCTGCCGAAGGTCGCCTTGTAGGCGCTGACCAGCAGCGCGCCCGCGCCGGCGGCCTGCGGGGCGGCCATCGAGGTGCCGTTCAGCATGGAGTAGCCGGGCGGCAAGGTGTACGTGCCCGGGACCGGCCCGCCACCCTGCCACAGTGGCGTGGTGGAGATCGCTGCACCGGGCGCGACGATGTCCGGCTTGAAGCCGCCGTCCTCTCGCGGACCGCGGGACGAGAACGGGTGCAGGCCCTTGCTGTTCAACGGGTCCGAGCCGTAGTTCGCCAGCCAGGTCTCCCTGGTGATGTACGACCCGACGCTGATCGAGTTGGTGGCCACCGACGGATCGCCGACCGAGTTCGCTCCCGCGCCGCTGTTGCCGGCCGAGATGAAGATCTGCATGTTGAACTCGTCGATCGTGCGGTTGTAGAGCACCGCCCGCGCGTTGTTGCCGTCGTTGAGCCCCGGCAGGCCGCCGATCGAGATGTTGACCACATCGGCGCCGTTGTTCGCGGCGTACAGGACGCCGTCGATGAGGCCGCTGCTGGTGCAGGACGTGGTGGTCAGGCAGACCTTGACCGCCATCAGTTGCGCGCCCGGGGCCGCACCGCTCATCTGCCCGCCGAACAAGCCGTTGGCGGCGGTGATACCCGCTACGTGGGTGCCGTGCTGCGCGCCGGCGATCCCCAGGTTGACCACCGAGCCCGCGTCCACTGCCGGGTTGTACACCGATCGATCGGTCACCACGACGAACGGAACGCTCTCGTTGACAGCGGTCGCCGGGTTGTCGGTACCGAGGTGCCCGGTGTCCCGGTTGACCTTGAAGTCGATCATCGGGGTCTGGTCGGTGAAGTCGCCGTCCTGGTCGATGTCGACGTACACCTGTTTGGTGGTGCGGTCCTGCAGTACGCCGATCGACTCGGCCGTCACGCCGTCACGGTCGACGTCACCACCGAGCTCGCCCTGGGCAAGCTCGCCCGCCGCCTCGCGCAGCAGGCCGAAGGCGTACGGCCCGCCGGTCGCGGGCGCGATCCAGGTACGGCTGACGGCCGTGAAAGTACCGGTGAATCGTCCGGCGGTGCTGATCCAGGTGGCGTCCCCCGAAGCCGGCGAGTTCGCGTTGTACCAGTCGACGATCTTCGGCAGACCCGTCGTCGTGGTCTTCAGCGCCGGTACGTCGAGATCGATGCCGGAGTCCAGGATCGCGATCGTGGTGCCGCGACCGTCCCAGGCCGGATTGGCCAGACCGAACTGCGCGGCCTGGGTGTCTCCGGTCGGCAGGTACGGGTTGATCCGCGGCGTGGTCGCACTGGGCGGCGTCTGCGGGATCGGCGACTGGGCGCCTTGCGGCTGCGGATCGTCGCGCGGGATCAGGCCGTCGACGTCGACCGCCTCGACCGCGCTCAGCCTGGCGGCCTGCTCGGCTTTCCCGGTGGGAATCTCCACCTTGAGGTAGTCGACGGCGCTGTCGGTCTTCAGCACCACGCCGCCGAGCGCCCGCAACTGGTCGGCGGCGGCCGCCAACCGGTCGCGCTCCGCCGCGACCAGCAGCGTCACGGTCTTCTTGCCCGCGGCCTGAGCCGCGGCGATCCTCGACCGGTCGAGGTCGCCCAGGTACTTGTCGGATTTCGGATGCGGATGGGCCGCTCCCGCGCCGGCCCGTGCCGAGTCCCCCGGTTGTGCGACCGCGCCCGGAAGCGCGGTGACGGTGGCTGTTGCCAGCCCGAGCACCGCGGCGAGCACGGCAGCGAGCCGCATCTTCCTGCGATGCGCAGGCAAAGTCGTCAGAGTCATTTCGGTCCCTCCCCTGGCCCGATGAGCTAGGAGCAGTGCACTCTGTCCGGCCGACCAGCGCAAGAGCCTGACGCCGCCCGGACCAACGAGCCACGCCGGGACCTGATCGGAAACGCGTCTAGCGGGTCAGGTAGGCGTCGATCTCGGGGAGGAGTTCGGGGAGGGGGCGGTGCATGTCGAGTTGGAGGTAGTCGGTAGGTGGGCGTTCGATGCGGGTCATCGCTTCGAGGAACAGGGGTGCGCCGTCCACCAGGTCGTCGCCGAGGTCGGGTGGTAGCTGGTCGAGGCTGCGCCGGTGGGTTCTGAGGCGCGGCCGTCGCCGGAGTCGGTCGTCGAGGAGCTTCAGGTCCTGGATCTGGCACTCGATGTAGCTGTACGTCGCGTCGTGTTCCTTCGCGATTCGCAAGCCCTCGGCCACGATCCTCGGCCAGAAGCACGGGCTGTCCATCACCACGTGATGGCCCTGGGCAAGCACGTGATTCGCCTGCGCGTACATGACCTCGTAGGCCGCCTTGGTGCTCGCGGTGAGGTCGAAGCCCGCGTCGAGGACCGCGGACTTGATGACGTCGTAGTCGACGACGACCGCACCGTGGGTGTCTGAAACGTGAGCGGCGACAGTGGATTTGCCGGCGCCGGGAACGCCCGACATCTGCAGCAGGAACATCGCCCTCCCCTTGATCCGTCCGCGTCCGATGGCGAGCCACCCTAGCAACGCACCTGTCGGGGTTGACCCTGACGTAGGGGCAACCCTCCAGCATGCCGGTATGACGATGCATGAAGCAGCGGAGGTTCGCGCGGCGAGTACGTCGAGCGAGGACGGCGTCAGGATCTCGTTGGCGAGGGGTGGGCGCGGGCGGGTGCTGGTGTTCTGTCCTGGGTTGAGTTCGACGCAGGCGGACTTGCAGGAGCTTGTGGGGCTGCTGCGGCGCGACTACGACGTGGTGACGTTCGACCTGCGCGGCCACGGCCTGTCCTCGGCCGCGGACAGGTACCTGTTCGAGGACTTTCTCAGCGACCTCGAGGCCGTGATGTCACACCTCGCGCCGGAAAGGCCGTTGCTGGTGGGTTACTCGCTCGGGGCGGATCTGGCGGTGCACTACGCCTCTGAGCATCCGGAGCGTGTGGGCGAGCTCGTGCTGATCGATGGAGCGAACCCGGTGCCCGAACCGTTCGTCACGGAAGAGGATCTGCCGATGTTCCGCGGCCTGTGGCAGCAGATGGCCGACCAGCAGACGAGCTTGCGCGGTACGGCGCGGCAGGTGCTGCTCGACGCGCAGGAGATCCTCGAACTGAACATCGAGATCGACTCGGTGCGGTCCCGGATCCTTGATCGGTACCGGATGATCGCCCGGCCGATCACCATGATCATGTCGACGGCGATGGCGGGTGGCAGCAGTGAGGGGCGTGCGGCCGCGCTCAATCAGAACTGGCAGGCGGGGCTCGAGCGGCTGGTACGCGACCGGCCGCAGATCACCACGTTCCGCCTCGACGCCGACCACGGGCTGGTCCTGACCCATGCGCAGCAGATCGCCGACATCATCCGCAGTACGTCGATCTAGGAGACTGATGCGGTGCTGACGATCAGCGAGGTGGCGAGGTACGCCGGGGTGACCGTGCGCGCGGTGCGGCACTACCACGCGAAGGGACTGCTGCCGGAGCCCGAGCGCGACTACTCCGGCTACCGCAGGTACGACGCCAACGCCGTGATCGACCTGATCAAGATCAGAACGCTCGCCGAGGCCGGCGTACCACTGACTCGGGTGCGCGAACTGATGCACGCTGACGACGCGCAGTTCGCGTCGGCGGTCGCCGAGATCGATCGCCGACTGCAGGACGAAATCCGGCAGCGGGAAAGGCGGCGGGACAGCATCGCCCGGCTCGCCGCCGGCGATCACCTGACACTGCCGATTCAGGTGGTCGACTACCTGGAGCACCTGCGGGCGCTCGGGATCGACGAACGAATCGTCCGGGCCGAGCGCGACGGCTGGATCGTCCTGGCCGCGCAAGCACCCGAGCAGGTCCCGGCGTGGATGGCACGCAAGCAGCAACAGATCGCCGACCGCCAACTGATCAACTTCTACAAGATCCTCAGCCAGGCGCTCGACCAGACCGAGGACGACCCGAGGCTGGCCGAGCTGGCCGACGAACTGGCCGCTTACTTCACCCACCTGGCCTCTGAACACGGCGAGCCCTATCTCAACGACACCAACCTCGATCGAGCCCTGGCCGACCTGATGGACACACTGGCACTCGACACCATTCCGCCTGCCCGTCGTCTGCTCGCACTCTTGAGAGAACGCGGCTGGACCGGCTGGACCGAACTAGAACGTGCCTCTACCCGACGTCCTGTCTGAGGGCCGTTGCCCCGCCGGTTGTGGGTTCGGAGATCCTGCACGAGCAAGGCGGACGACTCGCGCTCGGCTACTTGCTGGGTGGTGGGGTCGAGGTGATGCGCGTCGTGACGACCGAAGAACGCTGGATGTCGCCGGCCCGCAGAGAGCGCTCGGGTCGACCGTTGATGTCCGGCGGTCCGTCCCTGGTGACGACGGTCCGGCTGCCTAGGAACCGGCCGTCCGCCTCGGCGATCAGCAGGTCCGTGCGGTACCCATCGCCCTCTCGGCCGATGGCACGGGCGCGGCGGCCGTCGACGGTGACGACCTCGTCGAGCAGTTCGATGCCGGGTAGCTTGCGGACGGCCTGATACAGCGCGGCCCGGAGATCGGCCGGTACGACGCCGAGGCTCAGGACGCTTGCGACGCGATGCCAGGCCGCAGTGTCGCCGTCCATCGGTGCCGGGTCCCGGCGCAGCGCGGCGAGCAGGGCGTCCGGGTCGCGCGGCTGCGCCGCGAGGAACTCGAACGTGGTGTGGGTCCAGCTCGGCTCGCAGGTCAGGCCGACAGAGCCGGGGCCGATGGTCGGGCAGTGGTTGAACGCGAGGCCCGGCTTCGTCGTGACGAACAGGTAGGGCGCGGTCTTTCGCGCCAGTGCACGGGCCTCCGGACTCGCGAACTCCACGCGGGAGGTCGGCGCGATCGCGGTGGGATACGGCGGTTTGCGATCGGACGCGATCCAGGTGGTTCGACCGCTGTACAGCGTGGCGCGCAACCGCGGGTTCGACCCGAGCGGGACCAGCCGGGTGCTTTCGACGTCGATCTGCAGGTACTTCCCTGCGGGGATCGGATCGTCGGGTTCGGCGCTGGTCGCCGCGGCGGCGTCCGCGAGGAACGTACCTGCGTCGGCGACCGTTCCCGCGGGTGTCGCACCGCCGCGTTCGACCACATCGGTTACGAGAATGCCGCCGGCCAGCGTGACGGCCAGCGCACCTGCCAGCAGCATCCGCCGCTGCCCGAACACCACGCGGGTGCGGTCGGGCTTCGGAGTGACGAGTCGCCGGCGGGCGGCGGCGAGTACCTCGGGAGCAGCGGCCGCGGTGTCCTCGCGGTAGCGCTTGAGCAGGTCCAGGTCGTTCATGACGGGTCCTCGAAGGATGGGCCGAGCGCGGCGCGGACGGATTTGCGCGCTCGGTGCAGACGGGAGCGGACGGTGCCGACCGGGATGTCCAGGGCGGCTGCGATCTCGGCGTATCCGAGGTCTTCCCAGGCGTAGAGCAGCAGGACATCGCGCTCCTGCTCGCGGAGTCCGGCGAGCGCCCGGGTGAGTGCGCGTTGTGCCGCCTCGGCATCGACCCGGGAGGCGACCTCGCCGGCGAGCGGATCGCCGTAGTAGCGGCCGGCCGGCTCGGAGCGGGCATACGCGCGGTACTGACGGACTTCGGAACGGCGTCGTCGATGGATCAGGTTGGTGGCGATCCCGTACAACCAGGGCAGTGCGCCGTCGGCGGGACCGACGTACCGGTCCCGGCGTTCGTAGGCGATCAGGAACGTCTGGCTGAGGAGGTCGTCCGCGTCGGCGGTGCTGAGGCGACGGGCGACGTATCGGTGGATCGTCATTGCGTGGCGGTCGAACAGCAACGCGAACTCCTCCCGGGTCGCGCCGCGGATCACATCGGCGTCCGCCGGTGGTTCGGAACCAGCGACGGGAACTGTGGGGACGGCGGGCTGCATACCTGTTTCTGCCCGCTCCCCCACATTCGGTTCCCGCTCCATCGCCGGAGTCTGGCATGGGTTCGGGTGCGGCATGCTTGGAGTCGTGCCAGCGGGTGACGAGATGCCTGACCTCAGGCGAGTGCTTCGGGATTCGTACGGCGTTCGCGCTGCCGAACTGCATCGCATCCCGGCGGGGACCAACACGGTCAACTACCGCGTCGTCGACGAGGACGGGCGGCGGTGGTTCGCGAAGGTTTACCGCGGCAACCTCGAGCGAGAGCGCGCGGCGATCGAGCTGACCGAGTTCGTGCGCCGTGGCCGGGTCCCGGTGCCTGAGGTACGGCGGACGCTCGCCGGTGACCTGATCGACGAGGCCGTGCCCATGTCGCTGTGGGAATTCGTCGAGGGAGAGACGGCCGAGGGCGGACTCACCGGACCGCGCTGGCCCGCGGTCGGAACGGTCGTCGGCCGGCTCCACCGTCGATTGTCCGAGCATCCCGCGGCAACCCCGACCCTCCGCCCGGCGGTCGAGGCACGCGACGTCGTGCGCTCGGAGCGGAATTTCGACCGGTTGATCGCGAGCTTGCGGGCGCGTGCGTCGTTGAGCCCGTTCGAGGAGTGGGCGTGCGAGGCGGCCCAGGAACGGCGAGCATTGCTAGGCAGGGCCGGCGAGATCCTCGAGGGCCTCCCCGACCTGACCGTCCAGGTCCTGCACGGCGATCTGGCGTCACCCAACCTGATGCTCCGCGACGACACGGTCGCCGCAGTCATCGACTTCCACCCAGGACGGCCGAACTTCACGGCCTGGGAGATCGCGCGGATCGGCTGCGACCCCCGGACGGTCATCCTCGGCGACCAGTGGATCGACGGCCTCGGCGAACTCCTCCTCGCCTACCGAGACGAACACCCCGCAGCACGCGTGCAAGATCTAACGTCCACAGTCGCCGTCGGCTGCGCCTACACCCTGGGTTCGACGTTCCCGCTGGCCGAACCACCCCCGGTAGGACCGTCACTCGAGCACTACGCGCGCGCCCGCCACCAAGCCGCCCTCGTGATGCTCGAACGCCTACCCGAAGTACAGGAAGAATTGCACGACCGCCTCGGACCGCGACGCGGCTAGATCGCTCCGGAGATTGCGCGGTTGCGGAGTTCGGCCTTGTAGGCCTCGAGGGCGATCAGTTCGCCGAACATGCGGTTGTACTCGTCCGCGCGGTCGATCGGGTTCGTCCGCTGGAGCTTCGACTTGAGGTCGGCGATGCGGCGCGCGCAAGTCAGCTCCTGCAGCCGTGCGAGCAGGGCCTGCGCGTACTGCTCGTCGGGATCCCGGCCGAGCCGCAGCGGGTCCACGGCGAGCGCGCCGACGACCGCGGCCGCCGGATCGTTGCCGATGGCATCGCGTACGGCGACCACCCAGGCCTCACCGGGTGGCGCCGCGGCCGGCCCGCCGACCTTCGCCATCGCGGCCCGGATCGCGGCCAGCCACGGATGCGTGAAGTCGTGGTCGTCCAGCTCGTCGAACGCGACCCCGACCAGCGCCGGGTGCTGCATCGCGACCTTCAGCACGTCCCACTCGATCACGAACCGCTGGTCCCGCGGCGACGGGACGTCCACCCGCGGCGCCGGCGCGGCGCTCACCTCCGGGACCGTGTGGCGGCTGCCGTTGCGGTCGCCGGGCCGATCGGCCGGGGCCGGGCGCGACGCCGCCTTGTACACCTCGGACCGGACCTGGTCGACCTCCATGCCCAGCTGCCCGGCCAGCTCGCGCGTGAACGCGTCCACCTTCGACCGGTCGCGGATGCTGATCACGAGTCGCGCAGCTTCCCGCAGCGCGTCGATCCGGGTGTCGGCCCGATCCAGGTCGTACTTCGACAACACGTTCCCCAGCACGAACCGGTACAGCGGGACGCGCCGCCCGATCAGCTCCCGAACCGCGGCGTCCCCCTTCTGCAGCCGCAGGTCGCACGGATCCAGCCCGTCCGGCTCCACCGCGACGTACGTCTGCGCGGCGAACGCCTGGTCCCCCGCGAACGCCTTGAGTGCCGCGCGCTGGCCGGCGGCATCACCGTCGAAGGTGAAGATCACCTCGCCGCGGAACTGGTCGTGATCGAGCAGCAACTGCCGCAGCACCCGCGCGTGGTCCTCGCCGAACGACGTACCGCAGGTGGCGACCGCGGTCTGCACACCGGCGAGGTGACACGCCATCACGTCGGTGTAGCCCTCGACCACCACGGCCTGCCGGCCCTTGGCGATCTCGCGCCGGGCGAGGTCCACGCCGTACAGGACCTTGGACTTCTTGTAGATCGGCGTCTCGGGCGTGTTCAGGTACTTCGCCTCGATCCGGTCGTCGTCGAACAACCGGCGCGCCCCGAACCCGATCACATCCGACGACGCGTCCCGGATCGGCCACATCAGCCGGCCGCGGAACCGGTCGTACAGCCCGCGCTGCCCGTCGGCGGCCAGGCCGGACGCGACCAGCTCGGCGTTCGTGAAGCCGCGCCCGCGCAGGTGGCTGATCAGCGCCTCGCCGCCGCGGGGCGAGAAGCCGACCCCGAAGTACACCGCCGCGTCCTTGTCGAAGCCGCGCTGGTCGAGGAACTGCCGGCCGGGCGACGCCTCCGGCGCACCGAACAGCTGGTCGACGTAGAACTCGGCCGCGACCTTGTGCGCCTCGACGAGCCGCGGCCGCTGGTTGCCCGGACCGCGCTGCAGCGGCGCGCCGGAGTCGTCGTACCGCAGCTGGATGCCGACCTTGGCGGCCAGCGTCTCGACCGCCTCGGAGAACGTGATCTGGTCGATCTTCTGGATGAAGTCGATGACGTCGCCGCCCTCTTGGCAGCCGAAGCAGTAGAAGAACCCGCGCGACGGCGTGACGTTGAACGACGGCGACTTCTCGTCGTGGAACGGGCAGAGGCCCTTCAGGTTGCCCCCGCCGGCGTTCTTCAAGGTCACGTACGAGCCGACGACGTCGTCGATCCGGGCGCGCTCGCGCACCAGCGCGATGTCCTCTTCCTTGATCCGGCCTGCCACCCCGCGAGTCTAACCGGGCGGATCATCTAGATTGGCGGGCATGCCTCGTACGCTGCGCCCCGGTCAACGATCCGAGTTGTACGTCGCCGACGTGACTACCGGCGAGCACCGCCTGGTGTACACCTCGGCGGACGTGCTCTTCGAGGCGCCGAACTGGCTGCCGGACGGGACGCTGATCGTGAACGGCAACGGCCTGCTGTTCCGGGTCGCGGACGGTCTCGAGGAGATCGAGCTCGGCGGCGTGCCGGCGATCAACAACGACCACGTCGTCGCTCCGGACGGCCGGACGGTCTACGTGTCGGCCGGCGACGGGCACATCTACGCGGTGCCGATCGGCGGCGGACCCGGCCGGCGGGTCACCAACGACCGCGGGCCGGGGTTCCACCACTACCTGCACGGGGTGTCGCCGGACGGTACGACGCTCGCGTACATCGGCCTGGAGTGGGTCGGCGAGCGGCGGATCACCAACGTCTGGACGATCCCGGCCGCGGGCGGCGCCGATGTCCAGGTGACGGACGACGAGTTCGCCGACGACGGGTCGGAGTACGGCCCCGACGGGGACTGGATCTACTTCAACTCCGAGCGCGCCGGGCAGGCACAGCTGTTCCGGATCCGGGTCGCCGACCGGCACGTCGAGCAGCTCACCGACGACGAGCGGGTGAACTGGTTCCCGCACCCCGCTCCGGACGGGTCGTGCATCGTCTACGTCAGCTTCCCGCCCGGTACCGAAGGACATCCCGCCGACATCGACGACGTCCGCCTGCGCCTGCTGACGCGCGACGGCGAGATCCGCGAACTGACGAGCCTGTTCGGCGGCCAGGGCACGATGAACGTGCCGAGCTGGTCGCCGGACAGCTCGTCGTTCGCGTACGTCACCTACCCGCTCTAGACATCCGACAGCTCCACCGAAGTGTCGGCGAGGCGGGCCGGGTCGACCTGCTTGCCGGAGCGGATCAGGTCGCGGACCGCGTCGATCGCGCCCCAGGTGTTGACGTGCATCCCGGCCAGCACGTGCCGGTCGTCGTCGAGCCAGAAGGCCACGTACGCGCCGGACTTCGGGTCACCGCGGAGGACGACCTGGTACGACGTCCCGCGCGGGATGTCACCGGCGTACTCCATCCCGAGGTCGAACTGGTCGGTGAAGAAGAACGGGATCGCGTCGTGCGCCACGTCCTGCCCGAGCATCGCCTTCGCGGCCGAGACGCCGGTGTCCTTCGCGTTCTGCCAGTGCTCGACACGGACCGGCCGGCCGAACAGCGGGTGCTCCCAGCGCACCACGTCCCCGGCGGCGTAGACGTCCGCCGCCGAGGTCTGCAGATCCGGACCGGTGACGATGCCCGAACCGTTCTCCGGCGTCGCGACCTCGATACCGGCCTCCTCGGCGAGCTCGGTGTTCGGCCGGACGCCGACGCCGACGATCACCAGATCCGCCGGAAGCACCTCGCCGCCGCTCACCCGGACCCCGGTGACCTTGCCGTCCCCCTCGAAGCCCTCGACCCCGGTCCCGAACCGGAACTGCACACCGTGCTGCCGGTGGAACTCGGCGAACAGCTCACCGATCTCTTCCCCGAGTACCGCGGCCAGCGCCGTCGACTGCGGCTCGACGACCGTCACCTCGCACCCACGCTCGCGCGCCGCCGACGCGGCCTCGAGCCCGATCCAGCCCGCGCCGACGACGACCACCCGCGGCTTCGCGGCGTACGCGTCGGTCAGCGCCTGCGACTCCTCGGCCGTCCGCAGGTAGCGCACGCCGTCCAGCTCCGCACCCGGTACGTCGAGGTGGCGGACGCGACTGCCAGTCGCGATCAGGAGCTTGGCGTACTGCACCTGTGAGCCGTCGTCGAGCGTGACCGTGTGCACGGCCGGATCGATCGCGGTGACCGTCGTACCGAGGCGGAGCTCGATCGTGTTGTCGTCGTACCACTGCTGGTCGTGCAACTGCGCGGACCCGGTCTCCGCCTTGCCGAGCAGGACGTCCTTCGACAACGGCGGTCTCTCGTAGGGCAAGGACTGCTCGCTGCCGATCAGGACGATGCCGCCGCTCCAGCCGTCCTTGCGAAGGGTCTCGGCCGCGGTCGCTCCCGCGAGGCTCGCACCGACGATCACGATCTGCTCTGCATCAGCCATGACCCGAACGATAGTCCTCCCCGACCCCTTGTCGCCGACGACTCTCATGACTACCTTTCGGAGGACATAATACGTCCTATGTCCTCACCGGGAGAGCAATGCGCGTACTCACACCAGGCCGTCTGACGGCCGCCGCCCTACTGGTGTTCACAGGCCTCACCGCCCCGACCGCCCACGCCGACGAGTCAGCACCGTTCGTCGAGGACAGCGTGCTGTTCCAGCAGAAGACCGGGGGCTATGCCTGCTTCCGGATCCCCGCCGTCGTGCATGCGACGAACGGCGACGTGCTCGCGTTCGCCGAGGGCCGGGTCGCGGACTGCGGCGACGACGGCGACATCGACCTCGTGCTGCGCCGCTCGACCGACGGCGGGAAGACCTGGGGACCGCTGCAGGTGGTCTCCGACGGCAACGGCAGCACACACGGCAACCCGGTCCCGATCGTCGACAAGCGGACCGGCCGGATCGTCCTCGTCACGACCCACAACGGCCCGGAGCCCTGCACGAACGGCTGCGACCGCGACCCGTACGTCCAGACCAGCGACGACTTCGGCGCCACCTGGACCGCACCGCGCGAGCTCACCGACGCCAAGCTGCCGAGCTGGAACTTCTGGTACGCGACCGGCCCGATGCACGGCATCCAGCTCGAGCACGGCCCGCACGCCGGCCGGCTGATCGTCGGCGCGAGCTTCGAGACGTACGACGGTGCCGGGCCGCACATCTACGGCACCCATCTGCTGTACTCCGACGACGCCGGCGAGACCTGGCACATCGGGGCCACGACCTCACGCGGCGACGGATCCGTGATCGCGCAGGAGGTCACCGTCGTCGAGCTGACCGACGGGCGGATCTACGCGCTCGCCCGGGAACGCGGCACCGATCCGGGCAGCCGCGCGGCCGCGACCAGCAGCGACGGCGGTGCGAGTTTCGACGCGCCGTTCCGGACGCTCCCGCAGTTGGAGATGCCCGATGTGCAGGGCTCACTGCTGCGGTTCAGCGCACGCGACGAGGGCGATCAGCAGAACCGGATCCTGTTCTCGGCGCCGGCGCATCCGGCCGCGCGCGAGGTGATGACGGTGCGGTCGTCGTACGACGAGGCGCGGTCGTTCGGCACGTGGGAGCAGGGGAAGGTCTTCTACTGGGGCCCGTCGGCGTACTCCGACATGGTCCGGCTGGACGGGGACGAGGCCGGACTGCTGTACGAGGCGGGCGTCGCGAATCCGTACGAGTCGATCCGCTGGGCGCGGTTCAACGAGGCGTACCTGTCGACGCCGAACGGGACGCCGCCGGGCATTCCGGGGCCGCCGGCGCCGGGACCCCTGACGCCTGATGCCGGGCCGGCGCACAATCCGGCGTACGTGCGGGGCGGGGCGACCGTTGCCGCGGGCAAGTTCGGGAACGGGATCGCGCTGGACGGGGTGGACGACTACGTCGAGGTGCCGTACGACCCGTCGATCGATCTCGGGGCGGACGACTTCACGCTGATGTCGTGGATCAGGTACGGTGCGACCACCGGGTCGCACGCGATCCTGTGGGCGTACCGGACCGGGTCGGGCAGTACGCCGCAGGTGTGGCTGCGGGCGGAGCCGGAGAGCAAGCGGATCCGGGCGCTGCTGGCGGTCGATCGCTTCAACGTGACGGTCCAGTCGGCGTCGGCGTACAACGACGGCGCCTGGCATCACGTCGTACTGCAACGGACCGGCGGGAAGCTGCGGCTGGTGATCGACGGCGTCGAGACAGGCTCCGCGAACGCACCGGCGGGCTCGGTCACGGCAGGCAAGGAGTTCGGTGTGCAGGGCATTCACATCGGCCAGCGTGTCGACGGCGCGAACCGCTTCCAGGGTTCGCTCGACGAGGTCCGCGTCTATCGGCGCGCACTGTCCGACGCCGAACTGCAGCAAGTCCGCGAAACCAACAAGCCCGTCACCAGCAAACTGGGCCTCGCCTTGCCGTTCACCACAGTCGGCTGATGTCAGGCCGTCAGGTGGGTGTGCCAGGCCTGGGCTGAGGGGTCGGTGAGAGAGGCGACCTGATCGACGACGACGCGGAGGCGGGCGTTGTCGTCGGGCGCCGCGGCGAAGTCGGCCTTGAACGGAGCGTCGAGGTGTTGTGGTGCGTTCTTCCACAGCGCCTCGACCAGCTCGGAGAGAAGCTCGCGCTGGACGGCGCGGCGGGCCTGGCGCTCCGGGGAGTTGAGGACGTGGAACATGCCGACACCCTTCAGCAGACCGATCTCGGTCCGGGTCCCGTCCGGCACGACCAGGTCCGCCTCGTACCGGATCAGCCGCGAGCGACCGAAGACGGCGTGCGTCGCCTGCTCGGCCGCGGTCGCGAACCGGCCGATCAGCTGGCTGGTGAGGTCCTTCAGACCGCCCAGGGCCCGTCGGCTGTCGTCGAACGCGGCGCCCGGCCAGTAGTGCAGCGAGGTCAGCCGCGCCCAGCCCTCGTCCAGCTCGGCGTCGGTTGCCTCCGGCAAGTACATCCGCCGGACGGTCTCCCAGTACGGCGCCCGCTCGGCGTCGACCGCGGCGAGGTCGATGTGATGAGCGACGATGCCGTCCTCGACGTCGTGCACGGAGTAGGCGACGTCGTCGGCGAAGTCCATCACCTGCGCCTCGAGACAGCGCCGCTCCCCCACTCCCGGCCGCAACCACGTGAAGACCGCGAGATCGTCGTCGTACACCCCGAACTTCCGGTCCCCCGCCCGCCGCGGCCACGGGTACTTCGTCGACGCGTCGAGCGTGGCGCGGCTCAGGTTCAGCCCGACGCTGCGGCCGTCGGCGTCGAACGTCTTCGACTCCAGCCGGGTCAGCAGGCGCAGGGTCTGCGCGTTCCCCTCGAAGCCGCCGATGTCCGCGGCGACCTGGTCTAGTGCCCGCTCGCCGTTGTGGCCGAACGGCGGATGCCCGAGATCGTGCGCCAGGCACGCGGCGTCCACGATGTCCGGATCGCAGCCGAGCGTCGCCGCCAGCTCCCGGCCGATCTGCGCGACCTCGAGGCTGTGGGTCAACCGGTTCCGCACGAAGTCGTCGCTGCCGGCCGTCACCACCTGGGTCTTGGCTGCCAGCCGCCGCAACGCCGCACTGTGCAGCACGCGCGCCCGATCACGCGCGAACGCCGTCCGCCCCGGCCGTTTGACCGGCTCGGCGACCCAGCGCTCCGCGTCGTGCTCGTCGTACCCCTCATGCTGCTTCCTCATCACCTCTCAATCTAGCGACGACGACCGACATTTCCGTGAACGTGTGTCAAGGAGATCGCGTCGGCTCCGACGTATCGGGTACCACGGAATCGATGGAGAGGAAGTGCCGTGAGCATGGCGAATACACCGCTGCCCGAGGTCACGGACCGTAAGACCTTCGAGGCACGACTGAACGAACTGCGTGTCCGCGAGAAGGCGCACACCCGCGAGGGTGACGCGATCGCCGCGGCCCGCCGGCGCCTCCCGGCGGTCGAGGTCGACGCCAACCTGGAGCTGACCGGCCCCGACGGGCCCCTGACCCTGCTCGACGCCTTCGAAGGACGCAAGCAACTCCTCGCGTACTACTTCATGTGGCACCCCGGGAAGCCCGCAACCGACCAGTGCCAGGGTTGCACGTGGTGCACCACGCATGTCGGCGAGCTGTCCTACCTGCAGTCCCGCGACATCACGTTCGCGGTGTTCTGTCAGGGACCGTTCGAGGAGAGCATCCGCTACCACGACTTCATGGGCTGGACGATGCCGTGGTACTCCGCTCTGCCGTCACTGGACGAGCTCCTCGTCGGACGGACGACCGGCATGATGCACCTGGTGTCCTACGTCCGCGAGGGCGATCGCGTGTACGAGACCTGGTGGACGACCCAGCGTGGCGTCGAGGTGATGGACAACAGCTACTCGCTGATGGACCTGACCGTCTACGGACGCCAGGAGGACCACGAGGATTCGCCCGCCGGCTGGCCCCAGGACTGGGAATGCGGTGGCCTGACGGCGAACGGCCGACCGATCTCCCAGTGGTCCCGCGTCGAGGCCGGCCGCGACGACGACCTCAGCGGCCGGACGTGACGCAGTAGCGCATCCAGATCACGCCGTCCTCGAAGACCTCCGTCCCCGCGTGACGGAGGCCGAGGCGGCGGGTGTCGCACCAGCGTTCGCCTCCGACCATCACCGGATGCACGAGCAGCGCGAGCTCGTCGACCAGGCCGAGCGCGAGGCTCGCCCGGAGCAACGCGCCGGACGAATCAACCCGGACGGTCCGTGCGCCCCGGCGCCCGAGGACCTCGAGTACTTCGGTCAGGTCGACCTGCTCGTAGCCGGTGACGAGCTCGCGCGTCGTGGCGTCGAGCGGGCGAGCCGGCGTCTGGTCGGCGTACAACGCGAGGACTCCTGACCAGTAGCCCAGCTCCCGCAACGACTCCCAGCTGCGGACCCGGGCCCGATCGTCCACGACCGCGAGCAGCGGCCCGTCCTCCCGCGCACCGCGCCGAGGAGCGGCACGTACGACGTCCTCCTGGGCCAGGATCGTGTCGGCGTCGATCAGCGTCACGTCCTCCTGCCACAGCGTCGCCAGCGCGTAGAACCGCGCGAGGTCGACGTCGAACCCCGACGTCACCCCGTCCAGCGAGACCGCGAGCTGTGCCACCACATGAGGCCGCATGTCCCAAACCTAGGAAAGGCCGCCGACAATTCCTGATTGCAGAGACTTCTCTGCAGAGAGTACTCTGCAACCATGCGACGCATCGATGCCCGGAGTCTGCGCGGACTCGCCCACCCGCTCCGGATGCGCATCCTGGAGGCGATCGAGCTCGACGGACCGGCCACGTCGAGCACGCTGGCGACACGGCTCGGCGAGAACACCGGGACGATCAGTTGGCACCTGCGACTGCTCGCCGAGCACGGGTACCTCGAGGAGGATCCCGACCGCGGTACGAAGCGCGAGCGCTGGTGGCGCGTCCCCGATCGCACTGTTCTGGATCCGTCCGAGTTCCTCGACGACCCGGAGACGCGCCGCGCGCTCGACGTGTACCTGCGTGACCTCGTCGAGCGCTACTACGACCGCGTCCGCGCCTACATCGACGAGGACTGGCCCGCGGAATGGCAGCGTGCAGCCGGCCTCTCGGACTGGCGCGACCTGCACCTGACTCCGGAGCAACTGCACAACCTCAACGAAGAGCTCGGCGCGGTCATCGATCGCTACACAGGGACCGAGTCCGCCGACGGCGCCGAGCGCGTGATCGTCCAGCTGCAGTCGTTCCCGCGCCGCTCATGAGCCTCCTGCGGACGCACCGCGACTTCCGCCTGTTCTGGTTCGGCGAGACGATCAACCGGTTCGGCAGCGCGACCTCCACGGTCGCACTGCCACTGGTCGCGATTTCGATGCTCGACGCAACAACCTTCGAGATCGGTCTCCTGACCGCGGCCTCCTGGGCGCCGTGGCTCCTCATCGGTCTGCCCACCGGCGCCTGGATCGACCGGGTACGGCGACGACCGGTCATGCTCGCATCCTCGGCTGCCTCGGGCCTCCTGCTCGCGGCGGTTCCGCTGGCCGGTGATCTGTTGACAATCCAGCTGCTCCTGGTCGTCGCGGTACTCGTCGGCGCGGCGTCGGTGGTGTTCCAGACGGCGTACACCGCCTATCTCCCGACACTTCTCGCCGCACCCGACCACGCCGAGGGCAACGCGAAGCTGCACGGCAGCGCATCCGCGGCGCAGATCGCAGGACTCGGGTGCGGCGGGCTCCTGGTCCAGCTCATCGGTGCGGCGAACGCGTTGCTCGTCGACGCGGCGAGCTTCCTGGCGGCTCTCCTCTGCCTCGTCGCAATCCGCTTCCGGGAACGCCGTACGCACACCCCTCGACAGGCCGGCGCGATCCGGGAAGGGATCAGGCTGGTCGCCCACGACGTCTGGCTGCGGACGTTGACGATCTTCGGCGCGGTCTCGAATCTCGCACTGATGGGCTATCAAGCGATCGTCGTCGTTTTCCTGGTCCGCGAGGCGGGACTCACCGCGGGCGCTGTCGGCGGCTTGATCGCGGCGGCGTCCAGCGGCGGCATCCTCGGGGCGTTCGTCGGTCGCCACGCCATGCGGTTCGGTACGGCGCGGGCGCTGCTGCTGTGCGAGCTCGGCCTGCCGACCCTCGCCCTGCTCATCCCGTTGGGCGGTGCGAGCCCGTGGTTCTACCTGGTCGGAGCGTTCGGCGTGAGCCTCGGCGTGGTCGGCGGAAACGTCGTGAAGGCGACGTTCCTGCAGTCCTACTGCCCGCCAGAACTGTTCGGCCGGCTCACCGCGACGACCGCGTTCGTCAACTACGGCACCATCCCACTCGGCGCGCTCCTGGGCGGGACGCTCGGCCAGACGCTCGGCCTGACTCCGGCGCTCTGGATCACGACGGCCGGCGTGCCGCTGGCCGGCCTCGTCCTGCTCGCGTCACCGATCCGCCGGCACCGCGACCTTCCGACTCACCAGGGCGCGGGCGTACCGGGGACGATGGCCGCCTCCAGGCGGGACCGCACCGCCTGACGCGCGCGCTCGTACCCCGCCTCGTCGTTGTGCAGGATCGAGGCGAGGTTCGCGGCCTCGTAGTACGCGTTCAGGTCGAACGCGAGCTGCTTCGGGTCGCCGGCGAGCTCGCCGCGCTCGATCGCCTCGGCCACCGCGGTCTCGATCAGGTCCATCCATTCGGTGTGCACGGCGGCCAGATACTCCTGCACGGCGCCGTTGCGGGCGGAGAACTCGTGCGAGACCTTCTGGAAGAAGCACCCACCCGGGAACACCCGGCTGCGTGAATAGTCCAGCCAGTACCGACTCAGAGCCCACACCCGCCCGAGGCCGGGCTCGACCTCGTACGCCGGGATCACCACGCTGTCGGCGTAGATCCGGCGCGCGGCGCGCACCGTCGCGAGCTGCAGCTCCTCCTTGGAGCCGAAGTGTGCGAACAGGCCGCTCTTGCTGATCCCGAGCTCGGTCGCGAGCCGCCCGATCGACAGCCCCTCGAGCCCGTCGACCGACGCGATCTCGACCGCGCGACGCAGGACGGCACGACGGGTCTGATCACCGCGCGCCAACCGTCCGTCGACCTTCTCCACGAGCACTGATCCTAAGTCCATTGACTGCTAGGCTGACCAAAACTAATAATACGACCGTTCGTATAGTTTGCCGGAGGGGTGTCATGCAGAAGCTGGTCAGCGTCGGATTGCAGACAATCGGAGTGTTGTCACCACGACTCGGCGGACGGCTCGCGTTCGCGCTGTGGCGCCGCCCGCTCGCCCGCGGCCGGGTCCGCCCCGAGGAACAGGCCGTCCACGACGCCGCACGGGTGGAGATTGTCGACAATGTGAAGACCTACAGCTGGGGTGACGGCGAGCGCCCGGTACTGCTCGTGCACGGCTGGCGCTCGCGCGCCTCGCGGTACGCCGGGTTCATCAGCCGGCTGCTCGAGCTCGGGTACAGCCCGGTCTCGTACGACGCTCCCGCACACGGCGACTCCGACGGTGACGTGGTGTCGATCCTCGGCCACCAGCGGATCATCCGCGCCCTGGAGGAGCGGCACGGCCCGTTCGAGGGCGTGATCGCGCACTCCCTCGGCGTACCGTTCGCGCTCTACGCCGTCCGCGAGGGCGTCGCCGCGCAGCGGATGGTGATGATCAGCGGGGTGGCGGACTTCGGCTATCTCACCGACGCGTTCTGCGCCGAGCTCGGGCTGGGCCCGAAGGTCAACCGGGAGCTGCGGCGGTGGATCGAGCGCCGGTACTTCGACAGCGACGACCAGATCTGGACCCGGTTCTCGGTCGCCCCGGGCAAGACCGAACTGCTGGTGATCCACAACGACGAGGACGACGTCGTACATCCGGCGCAGGCGCAGGTGCTGCTCCGGAACTACGGCGAGCGTGCGCACTTCCTGCCGACGACCGGTCTGGGTCACCGCCGGATCCTCTCGGACCCGGCGGTGATCACCGAAGCGATCGCCTTCCTGCAGGAGGTCCCGTCGGATGTCGAGTCAGATGTCGCGGAAGGTCTCGATCTGAGCGCCTAGCGAGTTCAGGCGGGCGGCCAGGTCCTCGTAACCGCGGTTGATCACGTAGATGCTGCGCAGGACCGACGTACCCTTCGCGGCCAGCATCGCGATCAGCGTGACGACGGCCGGGCGGAGCGCCGGCGGGCACATCACCTCGGCGCCGGAGAAGTGCGTCGGTCCCTCGACCATCACCCGGTGCGGGTCGAGGAGCTTGACCCGGCCGCCGAGCTTGTTCAGGTCGGTGAGGTAGATGGCCCGGTTCTCGTACACCCAGTCGTGGATGAGCGTCTGCCCGGTGGCGGTCGCCGCGATCACCGCGAAGAACGGCAGGTTGTCGATGTTCAGGCCCGGGAACGGCATCGGGTGGACCTTGTCGATCGGCGCGTGCAGCTTCGACGGCCGGGTGGTCAGGTCGACGAGCCGGGTGCGGCCGTTCTCGGCGAGGTACTCCGGGCTGCGGTCGTACTCCAGGCCCATCTCCTCGAGCAGCGCGAGCTCGATCTCCAGGAACTCGACCGGCGCCCGGCAGATGGTGATCTCGGATTTGGTGACGATCGCCGCGGTGAGCAGGCTCATCGCCTCGATCGGGTCCTCGGACGGCGCGTAGTCGACGTCCACGTCGATGTCGGCCTTGCCGTGCACGGTCAGCGTGGTGGTCCCGATGCCGTCGATCTTCACGCCGAGCAGGTCGAGGTAGAAGCACAGGTCCTGGACCATGTAGTTCGGGCTGGCGTTGCGGATCACCGTGACGCCGTCGTACCGCGCGGCGGCCATGATCGCGTTCTCGGTCACGGTGTCGCCGCGCTCGGTCAGCACGATCGGCTTGCCCGGCGTGATCGTCCGGTTGACCAGCGCGTGGTACTGCCCGCCGGTCGCCTTCACCTCGAGGCCGAACGGACGCAGCGCGGCCAGGTGCGGCTCGACGGTCCGCGTGCCGAGGTCGCAGCCGCCGGCGTACGGGAGCTCGAAGGCGTCCTCGCGGTGCAGCAGCGGGCCGAGGAACATGATGATCGAACGGGTCCGGCGGGCCGCCTCGGCGTCCATCGAGCTCAGGTCGAGGTCGGCCGGCGGCACGATCTCCAGGTCGCCGGCGTCGTTCAGCCAGGTGGTCCGTACGCCGATCGAGTTCAGCACCTCGAGCAGGCGGTTGACCTCCTCGATCCGGGCGACCTTGCGCAGCGTCGTCCGGCCGCGGTTCAGCAGGCTGGCGCAGAGCAGCGCGACACCGGCGTTCTTGCTCGACTTGACGTCGATGGCGCCGGACAGCTGACGTCCGCCGGCGACGCGAAGGTGGACCGGACCGCCGCCGAGAGAGACAATTTCGGAATCGAGCGCCTCGCCGATCCGGGCGAGCATCTCGAGGGTGAGGTTCTGATGACCCTTCTCGATCCTGTTCACCGCACTCTGGCTGGTGTTCAGCACTTCCGCCAGCTGCGTCTGCGTCCAGCCGCGGTGCTTGCGGGCGTCCCGGATGAGATTTCCGATCCGGCTCAGGTAGTCGTCGGTCATGGCCCGGACCTTATCTCACATGTGAGATACGACGGTGTCGACCCGCCGTTGGCAGCGTAGCGAATGTCACCTGGACACCGGTACCCAGGTCGACAAGGACCCATGTGACCTGGTGAAACGCCCGCAGCCTACAGTTACCCCCAACTCCCGCCGCACCCCGGAGAGGACCAGCAGATGCCCGACGACACCTCCGCCGCGGTGGTCAACGAGTTCGAGGCGGAGTCCTGGCCACTCGAAGCAGCCGCCGACAGCCTGCACCAGGTGATCGAGGGGTTCCACAACGGTGACACCCGGCCGCTGGTGATCGGCGACGGCGACCAGCCGGTGCTCGTGGTGCTGGCGATCGCGGACCTGGCCGACTTCCGGGCGCGGATCGCAGAGCTGCTGGGCAATCCCGTCGACGCCGGCTGGCTGCGGTACTACCTGCGGTCGAACTTCGACATGAGCTCGGAGCGCCTCGTCGAGCTGCTCGGTGTCGACACAGACCACGGGCTGTCGTCGCTGGCCAGCCAGGTGAACGTCGAGCAGGCCGCGACGCTGATGCCGGACCACCTGCGCCGCACCGAGGCCGGCGGGAACCCGCTGATGCTGATCGGCGACGGCACGATGGCGACCGCGGCGCTGCTCTCCTTCCAGGCGTTCCAGGTGCTGCTCGCGATGGACGGCGGCGGGAAGGGCGAGGACGACTCCTGCGTCCACGACGACGAGGAGAAGCCGACGACGCCGCTCGAGGTGCTCGCCGAGCGGCTCGGTCCGGTGTCGACGCAGCTGGTCGCGCAGATCAACGCGGGCCGCGAGCCGGGCCTGCCGCGGTACGAGCTGCACTTCGAGGACGACCTCGTCGAGCACCTGCGGGACCTGGAGGCACGGGCGCAGAAGGCGCCGGGCGGCGGCGCGTACGACGAGTTGAACGGGCTGCTCCACCAGTTCGACCAGATGCGCAGCGGGCTGGTCGAGGCGGAGGCCGAGGAGCCGGACGAAGCGCCGTACCTCGAGGCGACCGATCTGAAGGCGGCGCTGCCGGACATCCGGGACGCGTTCCGCGACGGCGCCGACGACCCGTACCTGGTCGGCCTCGACGGGCGGCCGCTCGCGGGGCTGATCTCGTACGACCTGTACGAGGAGCTGCAGAAGGTGTCGGTCGAGCTGGACGGCACCGACGAGGCGCCGGTGCTCCCGCTACCTCAGCCCCGCTGGGAGAACGGTCCGCGGCTGCTGCCCTTCGACATCGCCCTCGAGATGTGCGAAGCGGTCATCGAGGACATCACCAACGGCGAAGCCTCGATGCTCTTCATCGCCGACGAGGACGACGATCCCGAACTCGTCCTCGCTCCCCTGGTCTGGCTCTGGGCGTACGTCGACCACCTGAACCTCGAAGGCGCCGACGTCTGACCCGGCGCGACTCAGCTGAGCGGGAACAGCGGCTGCCACTCGGCGAGCGTCGCGATCTCGTAGACGCCGGCCGGCGTGTACGGGTCCTTGGCGAGGATGTCGCGGAGCTCGGCCTCGTCGGCGACGTCGTACACGAGCAGTGCGCCGGTCTGGTCGGTGAAGGGTCCGGCGGCGACGAGCTTGCCCGCTTCCTTGAGGGACGCGAGGTACTCGCGGTGCGCCGGGCGGACCTCCATCCGGCGGTCGGTCTCGGCGAGGTCGAAGCACAGCTGCACGACAAATTGAGCCATGGCCAGAACTCTAGGGCATGACCCGCGAGGCCCTGGATCGGCCTTGGAACAAAGGGATTTGGTGCGGGAAAGGGAGTCACGAGCCGCCACAGCGGCCGGTTCAGGTCAGACCCGAAAGTCGACGAGTGATCTCCCTTCCCGCCCGGTTATTCTCACCGTCCCGCGGGCCGCAATGCAAGGGTTTGGTCAAGGGAAATTCCTACGGACAGTTGATTCAGATAACGCTTCGTAACCGAACCGCCGGCCGCATCGACCAGACCGCCGATGCAGTCGTACAGACGGTCACGCCGCTCGATTGTCAAGGCCCGATGACCCGAGTACGAGGACAGAAGTTCGAGGTACTCGTCGCGCGAATACTCCTGCTCCCACACGGATCTCCGGCACTCGACGGACCCGAATCTCCCCGACCGCCGGGAACTTCCGCCGCAGGACCTCCGCGAGCCCAGGACTGAGTTCGACCGCGGTCACGTCCCAGCCCCGCTCCACCATCGGGGCCGTCGCCTGCCCGGTCCCCGGGCCGACCTCCAGCACCTTCGGCCGCTCACCCACCACCCGCGCAACCTCGTCGAAGAGCTCCCGCGGATACCCCGGCCGAACCCGGTCGTACAACTCGGCATCCTCACCGAAGGTCGTGCGCAGCTTCTCGCGGCTCATCGCCGCACGCTAGCGGACGTCAGTCGAGGGCGGCGCGGCCGGACTCCAGGCGGGCGACCGGGATGCGGAACGGGGAGCAGGAGACGTAGTCGAGGCCGGCCTCGTGGAAGAACTGGATGCTGTCCGGGTCGCCGCCGTGTTCGCCGCAGACGCCGAGCTTGAGGTCCGGCTTCGCGGAACGGCCGCGGTCCACGCCGGTCCGCACCAGCGCGCCGACACCCTCCCGGTCGATCGACTCGAACGGCGACACCGCGAAGATGCCCTTCTCCAGATACCGCGAGAAGAACGCGCCTTCCACGTCGTCGCGGCTGAAACCCCACGTCGTCTGGGTCAGGTCGTTCGTCCCGAACGAGAAGAAGTCGGCGGCCTCCGCGATCTGGTCCGCGATCACCGCGGCCCGCGGCAGCTCGATCATCGTCCCGATCGGAATATCGACGTCGGCACCGACCTCTTCGAGCACGCGTTCCACCTCGTCGCGTGCCAGATGCAGCTCCTGGACCGCGCCGACCAGCGGGATCATGATCTCCGGCCGCGGATCCTTCCCGCGGCCGCGCAGTTCGGCGGCCGCCGACGCGATCGCCCGGACCTGCATCGCGAACAACCCGGGGACCACGAGCCCGAGGCGTACCCCGCGCAGGCCGAGCATCGGGTTCTGCTCGTGCAGCCGCTCGACCGCCGCCAGCAACTTCACGTCGTGGTCCGACTCCGCGCCACGCTCCCGCGCCACCGCGACCTTCACCGCAAGGTCCTCCATCGACGGCAGGAACTCGTGCAGCGGCGGGTCGATCAACCGGATCGTCACCGGCAGCCCGTCCATCGCCGCCAGCAACTCCAGGAAGTCCCCACGCTGCAACGGCTCGAGCTCGGCCAGCGCCGCCTCCCGGTCCACGTCGTTGTCCGCGAGGATCAGCCGCTCGACGGATTCGCGCCGCTCACCGAGGAACATGTGCTCGGTCCGGCACAGACCGATCCCCTCGGCCCCGAACCGCCGCGCCCGCGCCGCATCGTCCGCGGTGTCCGCATTGGTCCGTACGCCGAGCCGCCGTACGTCGTCCGCGTGCGAGATCAGCCGGTGCACCGACGCGACCAGCTCGTCGCCGGCGTCCGGCGTCAGCGTGCCCTCGAAGTACTGCACGACCGGCGACGGGACGACCGGTACCTCGCCGCGGAACACCTCACCGGTGGTGCCGTCGATCGAGATCGTCTCGCCGGCCTCGATCACCGCGCCGTTCACCTTGATGGTGCCCTGGGCAACGTTCACGTCGAGCTCCTCGGCGCCGCAGACACAGGTCTTGCCCATGCCGCGGGCGACCACCGCCGCGTGCGAGGTCTTGCCGCCGCGGCTGGTCAGGATGCCCTGCGCGGCGATCATGCCGTGCAGGTCGTCGGGGTTGGTCTCGCGCCGGACCAGGATCACCTTCTCGCCCTTCTCGGCGGCCTCGACCGCGGCGGCCGACGTGAACACGACCGTGCCCGACGCGGCCCCCGGCGACGCGCCGATCGCCTTCGTGATCAGGTCCTTGTCGGCGTCGGCGTCGAACCGCGGGAACATCAGCTGCGCGAGCTGCGCACCCTTCACCCGCCGGAGCGCCTCGTCGGTGTCGATCACGCCTTCGTCGACCAGGCTGGTCGCGATCCGGAAGGCCGCCGCCGCGGTCCGCTTGCCAACGCGGGTCTGCAGCATCCACAGCTTGCCGCGCTCCACGGTGAACTCGATGTCGCACAGGTCGCGGTAGTGACTTTCGAGCGTGGCCATGATGTTCATGAGGTCGTCGTACGACGTCTTGTCGAGCTGCTCGAGGTCGGCGAGCGGGACGGTGTTGCGGATGCCCGCGACGACGTCCTCGCCCTGCGCGTTCTGCAGGTAGTCGCCGTACACGCCCTGCTGACCAGTCGACGGGTCGCGGGTGAAGGCGACGCCGGTGCCGGAGTCCATGCCGAGGTTGCCGAACACCATCGAGCAGATGTTGACCGCGGTGCCGAGGTCGGCGGCGATCCGCTCCTGGCGGCGGTAGAGGATCGCGCGGTCCGAGTTCCAGGAGCGGAACACGGCCTCGGTCGCGAGGTCCATCTGGCTGCGCGGGTCCTGCGGGAACTCGCGTCCGGTGTGATCGTGGACGGCCTGTTTGAAGGTCTCGACGAGCGCCTTCAGGTCGTCGGCGTCGAGGTCCAGGTCGGTCCGCGCGCCCTTGGCCTCCTTGGCGGCGTCGAGCGCCTGCTCGAACACCTCGCCGTCCATGTCGAGCACGGTCTTGCCGAACATCTGGATCAGCCGCCGGTACGCGTCCCAGGCGAACCGCGGGTTGCCCGACTGGTGCGCGAGGCCGTTCACCGAGTCGTCGTTGAGGCCGACGTTCAGGACGGTCTCCATCATGCCGGGCATCGAGGCGGCGGCGCCGGAGCGCACCGAGACCAGCAACGGGTCGTCCGCCTGGCCGAGCTTCTTGCCCATCTTCTGCTGCAGCATGTCGACGTGGTGGTCGATCTCGTCGGCCAGCTCGGCCGGCACCGCACCGGTCTCGAGGTAGGCGCGGCAGGCGTCCGTGGTGATGGTGAAGCCGGGTGGCACCGGCAGGCCGAGATTGGTCATCTCAGCCAGGTTCGCGCCCTTTCCGCCGAGCAGGTCTTTCATGTCCTTGTTGCCTTCGGCGAAGTCGTACACGAGATTCGGCACGTTCACTCCCTGGGGTGCAGGTGGGTGTTTTCAGGCGCGGGAAGATCACCCGCTGGCCCGTCGGCTCCGGCGGCGGGGGCGTGTTTTCAGAGTAAGCCCAAAAACCAGTCCAGTTGAACACTGGTCTCACGATGCCGACGTGACCCTCCCCACAGCTCGAAGGCCGGAAAACCCTTACAGCGTTGACAACGCGAGACAACAAGCCGCTTTTCCACCGAAACGCAGAAGCAGGGTGTTACTCGCCACTCGGACGGGTAACACCCTGCTTCTCGAACTGCTACAGCTTGCGGCGGGTGCGGAGGTAGTCGCCGACGACGGCGGCGCCGAGACCGTCGGCGTCGGGGGCCAGGACCCGCCCGCCGCTGCGCCGGGCGAGGAGGTCGACGAACGCGTTGAGGCGCGGGTCGTCGCCCAGGCGGAAGACGGTCAGCGAGGCGCCGAGCTTGGCCAGCCGGTCGACCTCGAAGATCGTCTTGCGAAGCGTTGCCGGCTCGGGTGGGTACGAGAACTCGGCCGTGCCGTCGGGCTCCAGGTGCGCGGTCGGCTCGCCGTCCGTCACCATCAGCACGACCGGCTGCGCGTCCGGGTGCCGACGGAGATGGCGACCCGCGAGCAGCAGCGCGTGATGCGCGTTGGTCCCCTGCTCCCAGGTGCCTTCCATCCCGATCAGCTGCGGCAGTTCGACCACGCCGGCGTAGCGCCCGAACGTGATCAGCTGCAGCGCGTCGTTGCGGTACCGCGTCGAGATGAGTTGATGCAGCGCGAGCGCCGTCCGCTTCATCGGCAGCCAGCGGCCCTCCTGGACCATCGACCAGGACGTGTCGACCAGCAACGCGACCGCGGCCCGGGCCCGATGCTCGGTCTCCGCGATCTCGACATCGGCCACATCCAGCTTGAACGACCGCGATCCGACCCCGGCGGTCCGCAGTACTGCGTTCCGCACCGTCCGTGGCACGTCCCACGGCTGGGTGTCGCCGAACTGCCACTGCCGCGACGATCCGCTCAACTCACCGGCCGCGCCGGCGTTGGCCGCATCCCGCTCACCCGATCCGCGAGCGGTTCGCAGTACGTCGGCCAGCGCTGTCTGACCGAGCTGGCGCAACGCCTTCGGCGACAACCGCAACGAACCGTCGGGCGCGCGCTCGATCAGGCCCTGATCGCGCAATTGCCGCTCCAGCTCACTCAGCCGACGAGCGTCGACCGTCGCCTCGTCGCCCAGCTGGCGGGTGAGCGCGTCGAGATCGATGTCCTCCAACCGAGCGCCCGGATACGACTGCGCCAACTGCTCCGCGAGCGCATCCAGCTCGGCCAGATCGGACATCGCCCGCGCACCGTCGGCGAGCCCGAGCGGATCGTCACCGCTCATCCGCTCCGACCCGGACCAGTCCTCCCCCGGCCGCAGCGACTGCAGCTGAGCGTCCAGCTGCGCCAACTGCTGCGCGAGCTGCGGACTGCCGAACGCCTGCTGCGACAGCTCCATCAGCTCGGCCCGTTGCTCGGGCGTCATCGAGTTGAGCATCCGCTGCGCCGCGGCGGCCCGCTGCGCGAGGACGTCGATCAGCTCGTCGACGTTCCGCGGATGTTCCGGGAAGAACTCGCCGTGCTTGGCCATGAACTCGTCGAACAGCTGCGGTACGTCGGGACGCCCTTGCGCATGCGCCGCGAGCAACGCGTTGAGGTCCGTGAGCATCTCGTTGATCCGCTCGACGTCCTCGGGCGTGGTCTGCTGCAGCGCCTCCTTCATGCCCTCGAACCGCGAGCCGAGCAGCTCCCGCCCGAGCAACTCACGGATCTGCTCGTACTTCTCGCGCGCCTCCGACGACTCCCACTGGTAGTTCGCCAGTTCCCGTACGGCGGCCGCCGTACCGGACGGGAGCGCGTCGAGCTCGGCCTCCTTGAAGCGGGCGTCGTCGGACGGGTTCGGGAACAGTTCGCGCCGTTCCGCCGCGAGCGCCTCGTCGAGCAGCCGCTGGACGTCCTGGAGGGTGCCGTCGAGGTTGTGCCGCCGCTGGATCTCGCGGCGGCGTTCCCACAGCCTGCGGGTCAGGTCGTCCAGGCCCTCGGTGTTCCGCGTGCCGCGCCGGAGCAGCTCCTCCAGCGCGGACCGCGGCGACGACCCGTTCATCACGTCCCGGCCGATCTCGTCCAGCGCGTCCCGAAGGTCCACCGGCGCCTTGAGAGGATCCGGCCCGTCGTGCCACGGCCCGTACGACCAGCCTTCCGGAATGGACGCCGACATGTCAGGCCCCGTAGACGGTTGTGTCGTTGTCGGCGTCCTTGGCGACGCGTTTGGACAGGTACAGCATTTCGAGGGCGAGCTCGATCGCGGCGGCGATCCGCCCGGACGAGTCGTTCGGCTCGACACCGGCGCGGGCCGCCACGTCGTGCAGGACCGGCAGCTCGGGCAGCGCGGCCAGCACGTCCCGGCCGGGCACCCGCTCACCGGTGGTCACAAGGTTGCCGTCGGCAATCGCGTGGGCCAGCGGGCTGAGGTCGAGGCCTGCGAACCGCTCCCGCGCGGTATCGGCCACCGACCGGCGCAGCAGGTACTCGAGCAGCTCGATCTCGCGCCCTTCCTCACCCGGCTCGAACTCAAGCTTGCCCCGCAGTACGGCGGGAACGGCCTCGAGATCCACCGGACGGGCAACCGCCGGTTCCTCACCGGTGATCGCCGACCGGCGCAACGCCGCGGCGGCGATCGTCTCGGCCGCGGCGACCGCGAACCGCGCGGACACCCCCGAGCGCTGGTCGATCGACGTCGACTCCCGCAGGTGCCGGACGAACCGGGCCAGCACCTCCAGCAGCGGCTCGCCGACCTCGGCGGTGAACTCGGCCTCCTGCCGGATCACGTCGACCTCGGCCTCGATGTCGAGCGGGTAGTGCGTCCGGACCTCGGCGCCGAAGCGGTCCTTCAGCGGCGTGATGATCCGGCCGCGGTTGGTGTAGTCCTCCGGGTTGGCCGTTGCCACCAGCAACACGTCGAGCGGCAGCCGCAGCGTGTACCCGCGGACCTGGATGTCGCGCTCCTCCATCACGTTCAGCAACGCGACCTGGATGCGTTCGGCGAGGTCGGGGAGCTCGTTGATCGCCACGATGCCGCGGTGCGACCGCGGGACGAGCCCGAAGTGGATGGTCTCCGGGTCGCCGAGACTGCGGCCCTCGGCGACCTTCACCGGGTCCACGTCGCCGATCAGGTCACCGACCGACGTGTCGGGGGTCGCGAGCTTCTCGGCGTACCGCAGGTTGCGGTGCAGCCAGGCGACCGGCAGGTCGTCGCCGAGTTCGGCGGCCCGGCGGCGCGAGGCCGGGGTGATCGGGTCGAGCGGGTGCTCGGGCAGTTCGGCGCCCTCGATGACCGGGGTCCACTCGTCGAGCAGGCCGACCAGGGTGCGCAGCAGCCGGGTCTTGCCCTGACCGCGTTCACCGAGCAGTACGACGTCGTGGCCCGCGAGCAGGGCGCGTTCGAGTTGCGGGATCACCGTGCGGGTGAAGCCGACGATGCCTGGCCACGGATCGCGCCCGGCGCGGAGTTCTTTCAGCAGGTTGTCACGGATCTCGGCCTTGATCGACCGGGGAACGTATCCGGCGGCCCGGAGGTCACCGGCCTTACGAGGAAGTTCAGCAGGTGCACTAGTCACCCTGACGACGTTAGCTCGATCACCCCAGAACGCACGTGGTTTATCTCAGCGCCTGGGCGTGACCCTGCCGGAGGTGAAGACGTACGTCGGGGTGAAGGTGACCGGGACCCACGGGTGCGCGGGCGACTCACGCGTGACGAAGTGGTCGCCGTCGGCCGGCTCGGTCGGACGCAGCTCGTAGACGTGCTCGGGGTCCTCGGAGAACAGCAGCCGGTCCCCCGTCGCGGTGTAGACCATCACCAGTTCGTCGTCACGCTTCGCAACGTCGAGCCGCACGCTGGCGCGTTCGTACCGTCCGGCGTGGCGGTCGTCGACGGGTACGTCGATCGGCTGCGGCGCCTCCGGGTGCGCGACACCGGCGTACTCCGTGAACACCTCGGAGGCGAGCGGCTCGAACAGGCGGGTGCCGTTGCCGGAGTTCGTCAGCAGGCACATGATCAGGCGCGCCTCCGGGTCGATGCGCAGGAATGCGAGCTGCGAGATCGTCGACCCGTCGTGACCGAACAGCCGCCGCCCGTCCCAGTCGTAGATCCGCCAGGTCAGCCCGAGGTCCACGAACCCGCCGATCCCGGCCGCGTACGGGACCTGCGGCTCCTGCATGGCGGCGTACCGCTCGTCCGTCAGGTGCATCCTGGCGAACTCCAGTACGTCGGCGGCACTCGCCGTGATCGTCCCCGCGGGACCGATGCTGCGCGGCAGCTGCCACGTCTCCACCCGCGAGCCGTCCGTCGCGAGGTGACCGACGGCGGCACGGTGCAGGATCGCCTCCTCCGGCAGCGTGACGGTGCGCGTGAGCCCGAGCGGCTCGACCAGGCGGGCCCGCAAGGACTGGTCCCAGGTGCGGTTGTCGAGGACTTCGATCAATCGGCCGAGCAGCACGAAACCGGCATTGCAGTACGAGTACGCCGTACCGGGCTCGAAGAGCCGGTCGACGTCGGCGAGCAGCGCGACGTACCGCTCCAGGCAGTCGTCGCCGCGGCCGGTGTCGGTGAAGACGTCCCCGTCGATGCCGCTGGTATGGGTCAGCAGGTGACGGACCGTGACCCGCTGATCCACAGGTGCCTCAGGCAACAGTTTTACGATCGGATCGTCCAGCCGCAGCCGGCCCTCCGCGGCCAGCTGGACGATCATCGACGCGGTCCACGACTTGCTGATCGAGCCGATCTGGAACAACGAGTCCTCGGTCGTCTCCACCCCGGTCGCCGCGTTCAGGACGCCGTATGGCGTCACGGTGTTCGTCCCGTCGTGCCAGATCCCCAGCACGGCTCCGGTGACCTCGGCCGCCACTGCCAGCTCGCTCAACCGCTCAGACCAGTCAGGCATGCGCCCAACCTACTTCGCGACGGATTACGGTGGACGGGTGGAGAGCATTCCGGATGTGATCGGCACAGGGCTGCGGGTGGTGTTCTGTGGGATCAATCCGGGGTTGATGTCCGCCGCGACCGGGCATCACTTCGCCCGGCCCGGCAACCGGTTCTGGCCGGCGTTGCATCTGAGCGGGTTCACGCCACGGCTGCTGCGGCCGGCCGAGCAGCAGGAGTTGCTGACGTACCGGCTCGGGATCACGAACGTCGTCGACAGGGCGTCGGCGAAGGCGGCCGAGTTGTCGCGGGCCGAGTTCGTCGCCGGCGGGGAGAACCTGGTGAAGAAGGTGCTCGACGTGCAGCCCGAGTGGCTCGCGGTGCTCGGCGTCACGGCGTACCGCGACGCCTTCGGGGAGCGTACGGCGGCAGTGGGCAAGCAGGACCGGATGATCGGCGCGACCCGCGTCTGGGTGCTGCCGAACCCGAGCGGCCTGAATGCCCACTACACGTTGCCGAAACTCGCCGAGGCGTTCGCCGAACTCGAGCGGGTCAGTTGAGCGCCTTGCGCAGGGTCGAGATCGCCAGCTCGATCGCGGCGTTCGCGGCGTAGGTGTCGCGGAGCGCGTCCAGCATCACGAAGTCGTGGATGATCGCGGCGAAACGCACCGCGGTCGTCGGGACACCGGCTTCGAGCAGCTTCGCGGCGTACGCCTCGCCCTCGTCCCGCAGTACGTCGGCCTCACCGGTGATCACCAGCGTGGGCGGCAGGCCCTTGAGCTGCTCGGTCGTCGCACGCAGCGGCGAGGCGGTGATCTGGTTCCGCTCCTCCTCGTCGGTCGTGTACTGGTCCCAGAACCACTTCATGCCGTCCAGCTGCAGGAAGTAGCTCTCACCGAACTGCCGGTACGACGCCGTGTCGAACGACGCGTCCGTGACCGGGTAGAACAGCACCTGCTGGACGAACTTCACGTCGCCGCGCTCCTTCGCGAGCAGCGTCACGGCGGCCGTCATGTTCCCGCCGACCGAGTCGCCGGCGATCGCCAGCCGCTCCGCGTCCAGGCCATGCTCCTTGCCCGAGACAAGGATCCAGCGGGCGACCGCGTAGTTCTGCTCCAGCGCGTGCGGATACCGGACCTCCGGCGAGAGGTCGTACTCCGGGAACACCACCGCGGCGCCCGCGCCGACCGCGAGCTCACGGACCAGCCGGTCGTGGGTGTGCGCGTTGCCGAACACCCAGCCCGCGCCGTGGAGGTAGAGGATCACGGGCAGCACGCCGGTCGCGCCCTGCGGCTTCACGATCCGGGCCCTGGTGCCGTCCGCGGCGGTCACCCACTCCTCGTCGACCGGCAGCTTCGGGTAGTCGGTGGTCTGCACCTCGTCGACGGCCTTGCGGCCCTCCTCCGGGGACAGCTGGAACAGGTACGGCGGCTTCGCGGTCGCGTCGGCGAAGGCCTGGGCGGCGGGCTCGAGAACGGTCATCTTCGTCATCCTCCTGGCTTCGGGATCCGGTGAGAACGCTCGTTCTCTCCGGTGTTTGCTACTGTAGGAGAACGATGGTTCTCCGCGCAAGGTGGCGCGGGTCACGCTGGAGGTTCACCGATGGTCCGGACAACGACGGTCGATACGGAGACGGCGCAGCGGCTGGTCCTGGACGCGGCCGACGCGCTGTTCTACGAGCGCGGCGTGCAGTCGGTCGGGATGGACGCGATCCGGGCGGCGTCAGGGGTGTCGCTGAAGCGGCTGTACCAGCTGTTCCCGTCCAAGGACAAGCTGATCGAGGCGTACCTCGACCGCCGCGACGCGCTCTGGAAGTCGATGCTCGCCGAGCACGTCGAGGCGGCGACGGATCCGCGCGCGCGGATCCTCGCGGTCTTCGACTTCCTGTACGACTGGTTCCAGCAGCGCGACTACCGCGGCTGCGCGTTCATCAACTCGTTCGGCGAGCTCGGCAGCGTGTCGCCGCGGGTCGCCGAGCTCGCCCTCGAGCACAAGGAGGGCTTCCGCCTGGCGCTCGTCGAGCTGGCCGCGGAGGCCGGCGCCGGTGATCCCGAACAGCTGGCCGACCACCTGATCCTGCTCAGTGAGGGCGCGATCACCCGGTCGGCCATCTCCGGCTCCTCCGCTCCCGCGGTCCGCGCCCGGGAAGCCGCGACGATGATCCTGGACGCCTCCTTGAAGGGCTGACACCACCGATTAGGCAGGATGGGGGCATGCGCCTGCCCGACTTGTTGCGATCGATCGACGGACTCTCGCACGGTCAGCGCATGCGGCTGGTCGCCGACCAGGCGCCGCAGCTGATCGGACTGCTCGGTGAGCTGGGTCGCGGCACCGCGTTCGAGCGCCTCCTCGGGCTGCAGCTCGCCGAGATCACTCGCGAGACGTCGTACGTCGTACGGATGCTCCGGGACCACGATCCCGCCGTCCAGGCGCGGGCGCTCGCGGCCGTCGGGCGTGGGGTGCCGGTCACGGACGACGACCTGCGGATCCTGTACGACGACGCGCCCGCGGCGCTGCGCTCGAAGCTGGTGGCTCTGGTACGTCGTCAGCGGCGGGAGCATCTCGCCGTACGGCTGATCGACGAGCACAGGGCGCGGTGGGGTGACGTGGCAGCGACCGGTCTGCTTGCCGCGACCGACCAGGCGACCGTGACCCGGCTGCTTCCCGAGCTGGCGTACTGCGTGACGCCGGGCGGGTGGCGCCTGCTCGCGAAGCACCATCCGGACGAGGTGCTCGCCTTCGCCCGCCAGACACTGCCGGCCGGAGCGGACCGCGACGAGTGGTGGCAGGGCGTCGGCCACGGCGTCACCGCAGCCCTCAACCACGCGCCGGACGCAGTACTGGCGCTGATCAAGCAGGCGGTCCCGGCGCACGACCTGCCGATCGCAGTACTTGATGTCATCGGTCCACTCACGGATCGGGACCCGGCCGGCGTGCTGGAGCTGCTCCTCGCGCGGGACCGGCGTCGCATGGTGGAGCGGGCGCTGACACCGGCGTTCCGGCGTCGGCTGCACAGGTACTCCGACAACGACCTGGTGGCTCTCGGCCGGATCGTGTGGCCTCGACTCGCCCTGCTGCTGGATGCGCTGGCGCCGTCGCGACGGGCGGTGATCTTCGCGGCCGTGACGCAGTACGTCGACCTTGGACAAGCACGACTCGGCAACGACCTGCTCGACGTACTGCCGGGTGCGGTGCGCATCGCGCAGGCCCGACGGATGCTGACGCTGCCGGCCATCTTCGAGGACGGTGCGCAGCGTCGTGAAGTCACCGCGCACCTCCCGTACGACGAGGCGTTCGGGCTGCTGGAGAAGGACGTGCGAGATCCGGACGCTGCTGTCCGCGGCTCGGTCTACCAGGTGGTCATCCGGTCCGCCGGGTACAGCAGGCAGCCGGATCAGGTGGTGCGGGCTGTCACGTGGGCGGCCGGACGCGTCCGCAACGACCAGGACCTGGTGCGGCACAGCGCCATACAGGCTGTCGCGGGGTTGCCGCCGACGCTGCTGACCGATGCGTTGATCGAGCCGCTGGACACGTTGCTGACCGACGCGTTGGACGCGCGCGACACCTCGTGGGGGACGCGACGAGCGCTGACGCAGTTGGCTGAGCATGCCGTCGTCCACGGCGCCGTTCACAACGAGGGCGGCGTACTGGAGTGGGGACTGCGGGCGCACGGGCGGTTGTCCGCCAACGTCGGTCTGCTCAACCTGTACGGCCTGATCACCGGTCTGCCCCGCGGGCGCGAGGTCGAGGTGTACGACGTACTGCGACCGACGATCGATGCCGCGGCGAAGCGGAACGAGTTCGGGCTGGCGCTGGCGGTGGCGGCTGCTTTCGGTCGGCGCGCCTGGGCGTTGGAGCCGCTGCAGGAGGTGCTGGAGCAGGCGGTCTGGTCGAACCAGGAGAACACGGTCAACGAAGGCTGCCGGTATTGGCTGGACGCGCCGGCGACGCGGCAGGAGCGCGTGGAGCGGATCATCGCGCGCGACGTTCGCATGGCGCGCTGGTACCCGGTGTGGTGGGTGGTGACCGAGCTGCGCACCGACCTGCTCGATCCGGTGTTCGCTGCGGCGGACCAGATCCGCCGGTTCGATCGGAACGGTGCTGAGTGGGAGGTGTCGAGCCAGGCGCTACGGCGCTGGCTGCCGCGACAGCAGGCGCGGTACGCCGAGCTGCTGGTCGGGGTGGCTCGTGACGAGCGGATACCGGAGTGGAACCGGGCGTCGGCGGTCAAGATGCTCGGGCAGGTGCCGGTGGTCGGCCGGGCGGCGTTGGACGAGTTCCTCGTGAGTAGCGACGTACTGCTGCAGGAGGCGGCGCTGGCGGCGTTGGCGTGGACAGAGCGGCCAGACCAGGTGATACCGCTGCTGCTGGCACATGCGGGTGACGATCGGGCGCGGGTGGCTGTCTATGCGGCTGGCCGGGCTGCGCGGTACGTACGGCCGAGTCTGCTGCCTGGACTGTTGCAGCCGGTGCTGGCTGGTGAGGCGGTCAAAGTCACGTCGCGGAAGGAGGCAGTGCGGCTGCTGGGCGAGCTGCGAGCACCTGGTGCGAGCGCGGTACTCACGGAGACGTGGGCGGGGGCGCACCGCGATGTGCGGGCTGCGATTGCGCGGACTGTGTCGCAGTACCTGCTGTACGACCCTGCCGCGTGGGCGGTGCTGGAGCAGGCGGTGCATGACTCAGCGGCGACAGCTGCGGCGTTGACTGCGCGGCGCGCGTACGACGTACCTGTGGCCTATCGGTCGCGGTACGCCGACCTGTTGATCGCTGTGACGACTCGGAGCGAGCCGGAGGTGGTCGGACCGGCCTTGCTGGCGTTGCGGGAGTGGGCGCGGCACAACCCGGCCGCTGCGGGGGTGTGTGCGGACTTCATCAGCCGGTTGCTGTTGCGCAGTCGGGTGTGGAGTGATGCGATCACGGCGCTCGTGTCGATCGTCGCTACCGATCCGCCGGCGGGTCTGAACGAGCTGGTCGAGGCCGTTCGGTTGCTGGTGCGGCTGGAGGCGGATCCGTCGCTGCCTGACGCGCTGCCGGATCGCGACCATCCGGCGCGGCAGCGGCTCACGGGCCTGGTCGGACGGCTGTGTTCTCAGTTCAGTCACCGCTCGGCGGACGCTCGGCGGCACTTGACTGCGGTCGCTGACGAGTTGGTCGGCTCCGACTTCCTGCAGCTCCGGCTCCAGCTGCTGGCGCTCGCGCAGGACGACTTCGGCCATCTGCGTGATCTCGTCGCCGACGACCCGCTGGCCGCGCTGACAGCCGCCGACCTCGTCCACGGCCGCCTGGTCGCTACCGAGCCCGATCCCGCCGTTCTCCTGCCGGTCGCCGATGCACTCGTCCACTCGTCGGACGTCGCGTCCGGCCTGCTCGCGGACGCGTTCCTCCGCGCGGCGGCGCCTCGCAGCGGCTGGTCGCCCGAGTGGCGCAGGCTGTTGATTGCCCTCCGCAACCACCCGTCGCCCGCCGTCCGGCGACGTGCCCTCGATCTGACCACTGCGACCGAGTAGTCCTACTCCTTGCGCTGCTCGGCCTCGCGGGCGCGTTTGCGGCGCTTGCCTTCATGCATCGCCGCGACCCGCGCGACCGGGATGGCGCGGCCTTCCTCGAGCAGGTCCTCGGGGAGCGACTGCGGCGCGGGAAGCTGATCGGCCCACGGGTCGCGGTCGCCGAGCTGCTCGAGGGCGGAGCGGACCGTGAAGTCGCGCGGCGTCACGCTCTCCAGGTCGTCCCAGCCGACCGGGAACGACACCGTCGTACCGGGCCGGACGCGTGGGCTGTACGCCGCGACGACCGTCGCACCGCCCGCACGGGTCGAGTCGACGAACACCTTCCCGTGCCGGTCCTCCTTGATGTACGCCGTGGTCGCGACCGACGGATCGATCCGCTCGGCGCGCGCCGCGATCGCCCGGGTCGCGGCCGCCGCGTCCTCGATCGGCACGGTGTCGTCGATCGGCACGAACACGTGCACGCCCTTCGCACCGCTGGTCTTGACCGCGCCGGACAGGCCGGAGTCGGTCAGCGCCTGCCGCACCAGCAGCGCGGCCTGCACCGCCATCGTGAAGGTCTCCCCCTCCGGCGGATCGAGATCGAGCACGAGATGCGTCACACGGTCCCAGCGGCCGGCCTTCATCAACGTCGGGTGGTACTCGATCGCGCGCTGGTTGGCGAACCACAGCAACGTCCTGCGGTCGTCGCACAACGCGTACGACACCTCGCGCTTGGACGCCTCCGCCCACACCGGCACGGTCTTCACCCAGTCCGGTGTGTACTTCGGAACGTTTTTCTGCATGAACTTCGGCTGCCCCGGGCGGATCCGGACCACCGACAACGGCCGGTCCCGCAACCCGGGCAACATCCGCTCGTGCACCGCGTCCAGGTAGTCGACCAGGTCCCGCTTCGTTGCCTCGGCCCCGTCGAACAACGGCTGATCGAGATTGGTCAGGTCGACCCCGTCGCGCGTCTCATCCGGCTTGCTCGCCATCCCCCGAGCTTAACCACCCGGTGTGTCCGCGGCCCCAGTTGAAGAGCGGGCTTTCATGCGGGATTCGTTCAAGACGCGGGCGACGTACCGCTCGTAGCGTCGCGGGCATGGCAGCATCCCGGCGGACGATCCGGTCGCGTACTTCCGTACGGACATGGCGGGGTTGTTCAACACGCTCGACCCGGCGCGGGCGTGGGGCGTGCGGCGATGCCGCTGCCCACCGCGGACCTGGCGCACCTGATCGTCGCGTTCAAGAAGTCGAGCCGCTCACCACACACGGTCTGCAGGACACCGGCGTCCACCCGGTCATCTTGCGCCTCGGCTCGACGTGGGGCCCGCTGATGGACCCGGAAACGCCGTTCAACTGCGTCCCGCCGTACATCAACGCCGTACTGCGAGGCGAACAGCCGGAGCCGTTGTACGCCGACGCCGGCGGCGACTCGTGCTACGCCCCTGACACAGGCCGCGCGATCGCGCTCCTGGTCACAGCCGACACCCTCAACCACACGACGTACAACATCTCCAGCGGCCACCCGTCGCCCCACCGCGACATCACCCGCCTGACCCAGGACACCCGTTTCACCCCGCAGTACGACGTACCTCAAGCCGTCACCCGCTACACCACCTGGCGCTCCAACAACCCCCGCTGACCCGCATCGTGAACACCCTCCGGCATGACGAGACAGGCCACGGTATGTCCCGCGACACCACCACGTGTCGCAAACGCCGTTGCCCGTCGGCGGGTGGGCGGGTTGGATGTCCGTGTGGCGGCCAGTTTGGTCCTCTTGTGCGGGACCTCGTTCTCCGGGAAGAGCACGATGGCTCGGGTCCTCGCGCCGCGGCTGGCGGCGCGGGTTGTGAGCCTTGACGAGATCAACGAGCGCCGAGGGTTGTGGGGTGGTGACGGGATTCCGCCCGAGGAGTGGCGGCGGACTCATGCGGTGGCGGTTGGCGAGGTGCGGGAGGTGGTGGGCGCCGGGGCGTCGGTGATCGTCGACGACACCAGTTCGCTGCGGTTCCTGCGTGATGACTGGCGGGCGCTGGCCGCGGAGGCCGGGGCGGAGTTCGCCTTGCTGTACGTCGATGTCGATCACGGGACGGTACGGCGGCGGCACGCCGGCAATCGGGTGGATCCGCGGCGGCGAGACGTCGCGGACGCCGTGCTCGAGCAGCACCTCGCCGACTTCCAAGCACCCACAGCCGACGAGAACGCCGTACGCGTGGCATCCGTCGAGGATGTGCTCAGGTGGTGTGCAGCGTCGGGTGATAGATGAGTTCTTGGATGTTGTTGTCGAGGGTTCGGGTTTCGAGGAGGTCGAGGTCGAAGTCGGCGGCGTGGGCGAAGATGGGGTCGGCTCCGGTTCGGCCGCTGATGACGGGGAAGATCGTCCCGCCCCAGTCGCCCTTCTCGTTGTACGACCCGAACCCGTCGAGCGTGCAGAAGATGTCCCAGGTGTCCTTCAGCCGCCGGAGACGCCGATCTCGGCGTCGGCGAGGTCTGCGGTGAGGCCGTCGGTGTCGTCGAGCCAGCCTTGGGGCAGGACGATGTGGTCGCGGGGGCTGCCCTGGCGGCCGCGGGGCGCGCCCAGTTCGGCGACCGGGAAGGGGACGGTCGGGTCGAGTTGGGCGAGGAGTTCGTCCAGCCGCGCGAGGGTGTCGACCATGCCGAGGGCCGCGCGGAGTTCGCCGCCCGCGGGGAAGCCCTTCAGGTACCACGAGACGTGCTTGCGGAAGTCGCGCAGCCCCCGCTGCTCCCCCATCAACTCGGCCAGCAGCTCACCATGCCGCCGCATCACCGCGGCCACCTCACCCAGCGTCGGCAGGCTCAGCGCCTCACCGCCCGCGAACGCCACCGCCAGATCGCGGAACAACCACGGCCGTCCGAGGCACCCGCGCCCGACGATCACCCCGGCGCAGCCGGTCTCGGCCACCATCCGCAGCGCGTCGCCGGCCTCCCAGATGTCGCCGTTGCCGAGCACCGGGATGTTCACGTGCTCCACCAGCGCGGCGATCGTGGACCAGTCCGCCTGCCCGGAGTACGCCTGCGACGCCGTCCGCCCGTGCAACCCGATCGCGGCCGCGCCCGACTCCTCGGCGATCCGCCCCGCGTCGAGGTACGTCTGATGGTCGGCGTCGATCCCGATCCGCGTCTTCATCGTCACGGGTACGCCGTACGGGGTCGCGGCCTGCACCGCGGAGCGCAGGATCGCGCCGAGCAGGTTCCGCTTCCAGGGCAGGGCCGCGCCGCCGCCCTTGCGCGTCACCTTCGGGACCGGGCAGCCGAAGTTCAGGTCGACGTGCGCGACGCCGTACTCGTCGCACAGGATCTGCACCGCACGCCCGATGTACGTCGGGTCGACGCCGTACAGCTGCACCGACCGCACCGTCTCCCGCGGGTCGAACGTGAGCATGTCGAGCGACTTCTGATCGCGCTCGACGATGCCGCGCGAGGTGATCATCTCGCACACGTACAGCCCGGCGCCCTGCTCCGCGCAGAGCCGCCGGTACGCCGCGTTGGTGATGCCGGCCATCGGCGCCAGCACCACCGGCGTCTCGATCGTGAGGTTGCCCAGCTGAAGCATGTCAGGCCTTCGCCACCAGCACCTGTCCGTTACCGGAAACCTGTGCTTTATAAGGCTGTACGGCGTTCGCGGTCGTCGTCACGTCGCACGCGATCGGCTCGCCGGAATGCTTGACCACGGCAACATCGTCCATCGTGCAGGTCACCTGCGCGGCGTCGGCGGCGCTCCGCAGGACGGCATCCACCACCTTCGCCTTGACGATCGCGACCGACTGCGAGGTGAACTTGTACGACGCCGTGTACTGCTTGGCATCGACGGTCAGCGTCCCGCCGTACGACTTCCCGGCGTACGTCACGGTGCAGGTCAGCTCGTGCTGGCCGGCGGTCTCGACCTTGTCGATGCCGGGACACTTCACGGTCGTCGGAGCTGCCTTGCCGGCCGCGATCTGCGCCTGCTTCGAGATCGCGAACGTGATCCGCTCGGCGAGCGGTGCGTCGTTCTCCGGCTCACCGGTCACCTTCGGCGTCGGCCACGGCTTCGACGGGGTCGGCAGCGCGGTCAGCGTCGGCGTCGACGCGGTCGGGATCGGCGCGCTCGACGACGGCGGCGTGCTGGACGCCGGCGCCGACGGCGAGGTACCCGCCTCGGGCTCGCTGTCCGAGCAGGCGGAGATCAGGAACAGTGCCGCCGCGGTCAGGCCGAGAACGGCCGCGCGCTCCCCCGTCAGCCTCATCGTCAGCAACCCACCAGGTGCTGGGCGAGGTAGCCGGTGACCTCGGTCAGGGCGACCCGCTCCTGCTTCATCGAGTCCCGCTCCCGGATCGTCACGGCCTGGTCCTCGAGGGTGTCGAAGTCGACGGTGATGCAGTACGGCGTACCGATCTCGTCCTGGCGGCGGTACCGGCGGCCGATCGCACCGGCGTCGTCGAAGTCGACGTTCCAGTTCTTCCGCAGCTCACCGGCCAGGTCGCGGGCCTTCGGCGACAGGTCGGCGTTGCGCGACAGCGGCAGGACGGCGGCCTTGACCGGCGCGAGCCGCGGGTCGAAGCGCAGTACCGTCCGCTTGTCCACACCGCCCTTCGCGTTCGGCGCCTCGTCCTCGGTGTAGGCGTCGAGCAGGAACGCGAGCACGTTGCGGGTCAGGCCGGCCGCGGGCTCGATGACGTACGGCGTCCAGCGCTCGCCCTTCTCCTGGTCGAAGTACGACAGGTCGGCGCCGGAGTGCTTGGAGTGCGTGGAGAGGTCGAAGTCGGTGCGGTTCGCGATGCCCTCGAGTTCGTCGAACTCCTTGCCGCCGAAGTTGAACCGGTACTCGATGTCGACGGTGCGCTTCGAGTAGTGGCTGAGCTTCTCCTTCGGGTGCTCGTAGAACCGCATGTTGTCCGGGCTCAGCCCGAGACCGACGTACCAGTCCCAGCGGGCCTTCAGCCAGTACTCGTGCCAGTCCTCGTCGGAGCCGGGCTCGACGAAGAACTCCATCTCCATCTGCTCGAACTCGCGGGTGCGGAAGATGAAGTTGCCCGGGGTGATCTCGTTGCGGAAGCTCTTGCCGACCTGGGCGATGCCGAACGGCGGCTTCTTCCGGGCGGTGCCCATCACGTTCGCGAAGTTGACGAAGATGCCCTGCGCGGTCTCCGGGCGGAGGTAGTGCAGGCCGTCGGCGGACTCGACCGGACCGAGATAGGTCTTCAGCAGGCCGTTGAACATCCGCGGCTCGGTGAAGGTGCCTTTGTTGCCGCAGTTCGGGCAGGCGATCTCCGCCAGCTTGACCTGCTCGGGGTCCTTGTTCTTCCGGCGGGCGAAGTCCTCGCGGAGGTGGTCGTCACGGAACCGCTTGTGGCAGGACTGGCACTCGGTCAGCGGGTCGACGAACTCGGCGAGGTGGCCGGAGGCCTCCCAGACCTGCGTCGGCAGGATCACCGACGAGTCCAGGCCGACGATGTCGTCGCGGCCGGTGACCATGGTCCGCCACCACTGGGTCCGGACGTTGTTCTTCAGCTCGACCCCGAGCGGGCCGTAGTCCCAGGCCGACTTGGTACCGCCGTAGATCTCGCCGCACGGGTAGACGAAGCCCCTCCGCTTGCTGAGGCTGACGACGGCATCGACGGTTTCCACGGGCACTTTTCGACTCCAGAACGGGCACAGATCGGGTACTGGCGAATCTACGGAAGGGTCCAGGCTATCGGTCCCGGGCACCCTCCATCGAATCCGCGTCAGCCTGGCAAATCCTCGTACGCCGTCGGCTCGTCGATTGCCTGCGACAGCAGCGGTACCGCGGTCAGCTTCACGTCGTACGGCGAGAGCGCGCGCCGGTAGCTCCCGACGTTCTCGAACTCGAGCGTCAGCGCCAGCAGCTCCGGGTCGTCGACGTTCCGCCCGGTCCGCGCCGACAGGAACCCTTTCTGCCGCCCGAGCACCTCCACCGCGGCCCGCAGCCGCTCGGCGAACTCGCCCTGCTCGGTCTCCCCCACCCGGAACCTGATCACCACGAACACGAGCCTAACCATAGGACCTGGAACAATAGTGGGATGAGCACCCCCAGCAGCCCGTTGCGGCAGCGGATCACGAAGATCAGTTATCCGTACGTCGCCAAGCTGCACGCCGCACCCAAGTTGACTCTGCCGGGCATCACCCTGCTGCTGGCGCTCGTCGGAGTGTTCGCTCCGGTCCCGGTCGGGGTGCCGGCGCTGGTGCTGCTGGCGTTGCTGCTTGGGTGGCTCGCGTTCCTGTCCTGGCCGGTCGTCACCGGCGGTCCGAAGTTCCTCCGTCTGTTCTCGATCGTGCTGATCCTGCTGTTCGGGGTGTCCCGGATCGCCACCGGCTAGGTAGGTCCTGAGCTCGGTGCCGCTCCCGGGACTACTCAGACCTCGTCCAGTCCGAGAGCGGTCAGCCGATCCCGTAGCCAGGACAGCTCCTTGGCGATCCGTTTCGCCAGCGCCTGTTGGGTTTTGGGCGCACGCGGCCACACGTACACCTCTGACTCGAGATGATGCGTCAGTGGATGACCGCCTCCGACCAGCCTGGTCAGGCAGTCGTCCAGTACGCCGGTTGTCGCGCTGAGCGGAGCAGGCGGCGCAGCATGCGCGGCCAGGTGCGCGTGCATGCGCCAGGCGGCGTGACCGGACAGTTCGTATGCCTGCTCCACGTCGTCCACACCCGGCCCGCCCCACTCACGCAGCTGGCGCAGGTACTTCGCTGTGCCTAGCTGACTGAGGACGTAGCGCCCTGGTACGTCAGACGGGTCCACGAGAGTCGGAGCCACCGACAGCTGCGCCTTGACCACGTCCACGCCCGCTCGCCACAGCAACTCGAACGACCCGGCCGGCTCCTCGAACTGCACGGCCAGATGACACGTGTCCAGTCCGAGCCCGATACGCGACGTACCGCCGTCCGGACTGGAGTAGCGGTCCAGCCACGCCGCAGCCTGGCCGATCATCTCCAGGACGCAGCCCGGCTCGGTCTCGACAGCGATGCGGATCCTCCGCCCGGTCCTGGCCTCAGTACGCGCGAGGTGCTGCTCGACGCGGTCGAACGCCTCACGGGCGGCCCGGTTGCGCGCCTTCGACCACGGCACCCGCCAGGCGAGCGGGACGGTCGAGATCGATCCGTACGGCACGTCCGCGGGGAGCAGGTCGGCGAGTACGTCGATCAGGTCGAGGGTGTACCGCAGCCGCGCCGGGTCGGTCCAGTCAGGACAGTAGAACTTGCTGCCGACGACCTGGTCGGTGAAGTGCGCATGCGGGGTGCCGTTGAGGGTGACGACTTCCAGCTGATTGCGATGCAGTGCGCGACGCAGCTTGCTGAGAGAGGCAGGCGAGTTCGCCAGCCGGTCGGCCAGCCGGTGCGGGAACCACAGCCCGACCCCCAGCACAGGTACGTCGAGCCGCGAGCGGACCGTACCGGCGCAGCCGTCGAGCGTCGCGACGAGTTCGTCGAGCTCCGCGGCCGGATGCACCGTCGCGCAGTACCCGAGCTGGACGGTCGAGCCGTCCCGATGCCGGAACCTCATCAGCTCTCCTCACCCCGTGCGCGGCCACCAAAAGTAGTCAGGAGCGGACTCTCGGTGACCTAGCAGCAGGGTAGAAGGCTGCAGGCTCAGGTGGAAGGGGTGATTTTCGGTTCGACCGGGGAGGCCACGAGTTCGCGGGAGCGGTCGGCGACGGCCATCGCGGCGAGCGCCGTGGTGAGCGGAACGGCCGCGATGATGCCGAGGCTGCCGACCAGTCCGCGCACGATCTCCATCGCGACCGACTCGGTGGAGATGACCGACAGCGTCGGCAGGTCCTGGATCGCGAACACGATCAGCACCGGCATCGCCGCACCGGCGTACGCGAGGACCAGCGTGTTGACCACCGAGGCGACGTGGGTCCGGCCGATGCGGAGGCCCGCGGCCACCAGTTCGCGCCGGCTCGCCGAGGGGTTGGCGGCGGAGATCTCCCATACCGCGGCCGCCTGCGTGACCGTGACGTCGTCGAGGACACCCAAGGCGCCGATCACCATCCCGGCCACGAGCAGACCGGTCAGATCGAGATCCGGCGCGAACGCCTTGGCCGCGGACGCACCCTCCGCGGCCAGACCGCTCAGCTGCGACAATCCGGTGAAGAACCAGCCGAGCAGAGCGGTCAGCCCGAGCGCGGTGATCGTACCGGCGAGCGCTATCGAGGACTCAGCGTTGATCCCGTGTGTGAGGAAGACCGCGATCGTCATGATCACGGCGCCTCCCACGACCGCCACGAGCAACGGATTCGAGCCCTTCAGGATCGCGGGCAGGATGAACTGGGTGAGCATCACCGCGGTCACCGCCAGCGCCATCAGGGCGGCGAACCCGCGCCAGCGTGACAGCGCGACGACCGCGACCGCGAAGATCAGCGCGAGGATCAGCAGCGGCTTGGTCCGGTCGTGGTCGACGTACTGGTACCGATCGGTCAACGGCGCGCCGTCCTGGACACCGAGCATCACCGTCTGCCCGGCCTTGACCGGGATCGTGGTCCCACCGGCGGTCGGCACCTGAACCGGCACCGTCTGCCCCTTGTCCGGGCCGTTGCTCAGCTTCACCGTCGCCAGGTCGCACTTGTCCTTCGGGTCCGGGCACGCCTTGACCGAGGTGACCTCGCCGCGCGCGGTGCCGGTCTGGTACGACTCGACCTTCACCCCGCCGCCCGGCCAGAGCACGATCATCGCCACGACCGCGGCCGTGATCAGCGGGATCAGTACGGCGGCGACCACGATCCGCACACGCCGGGCGACGACCGCGTCGGAGTCCACTACCGACGTGTCGACCACGTGGTCACCGGGGCCGTGGCCGTGCCCGTGCCCCTGGCCCGAGGGAATGTCGAGTGCCCGGCGGCGGTTTCCCTTACCGTCGGCACGCCGTCGCCCGACGTTGCGGCTGGCCATCGTGAACTCCCTGTTTTGACAACCAGTTCCCATTAAATGAAAATGATTGTCATGAGATCTGGTTTTCGAGCAGTTGTCGCCGGCGCCGCCACTCTGGCCACCCTCACCCTGGCGGGGTGCGGTGGTTCGTCCGCCGGTGACTCCGCTGGCTCCGGTGGCGACAAGCTCGACGTCGTGACTTCGTTCTACCCGCTCGAGTTCATCGCCCGCTCAGTGGGGGGCGACGCGGTGAACGTCACTACTCTGACAGCCCCCGGTGTCGAGCCGCACGATCTCGAGCTGACCCCCAAGCAGGTCGGCGAGATCGCCGAGGCGAAGCTCGTCGTGTACGAGAAGGAGCTGCAGCCGGCCGTCGACGAGGCCGTCGCGCAGAACGCGAAGGACACCGCCTTCGACGTCACCCCGGCCGCGAAGCTGGAGGCCACCGGCGCCGACTTCGAGGAGCACGAGGAAGGCGCGGCCGAGGAGGAGCACCACGACGACGCCCTCGACCCGCACTTCTGGCTCGACCCGGTCCGGTACACCGCGGTCGTGAAGGCCGTCGAGGAGAAGCTCGCGAGCGTCGACAGCGCCAACGCCGACGGGTACCACGAGCGGGCCAAGACGCTGCTCGACCAGCTCGGCAGGCTCGACTCCGAGTTCAAGACCGGCCTGGCGAACTGCAAGCTGAAGACGTTCGTGACCAGCCACGAGGCGTTCGCCTACCTCGCGAAGCGGTACGGTCTGACGATGGTCGGGATCGCCGGGGTGACGCCGGACGCCGAGCCGGCCCCGGCCCGGATCAAGGAGGTCCAGGACATCGTGAAGGCCCAGAAGGTGACGACCATCTTCTACGAGGAGCTGGTCAGCCCGAAGGTGGCCGAGACGATCGCCAAGGACGTCGGCGTGAAGACCGCCGTGCTGAGCCCGATCGAGGGCCTGTCGGACGCCAACTCCGACCAGACGTATCTGACCCTCATGCAGCAGAACCTGCAGGAGCTGCGAAAGGCGAACGGCTGCTCGTGACAGAAGACTCCGCCAAGGCCGTCCAGGTCGCCGATCTCTCGGTCGACCTGGGCGGCCGTCTGGTCCTCCGGGGCATCGACCTGCGGATCCGTCAGGGCGAGGTGGTCGCCGTGCTCGGCACCAACGGCTCCGGCAAGTCCACACTGATCAAGACCGTCGTCGGGCTGCTGCCGCCGGCCCGCGGCGAGGTCCGGTTGTTCGGGACGCCGGTCCCCCGGTTCCGCCAGTGGCGGCGGGTCGGGTACGTGCCGCAGCGGATCACCGCGGCCGGCGGCGTACCGGCGACCGTCCACGAGGTGGTGTCGTCCGGTCTGCTGTCGAAGCGGCGGTTCTTCACCCCGCTCGGTGCGGCCGGCAAGCGGGCGATCGAGGAGGCGCTGGAGGTCGTCGACATGGCCGACCGGCGCAAGGACGCGGTCGCCGAGCTGTCCGGCGGTCAGCAGCAGCGGGTGCTGATCGCGCGGGCGCTGGTGTCCGATCCCGAGCTGCTGATCCTCGACGAGCCGACGGCGGGCGTGGACCTGGCCAGCCAGCAGATCTTCGCCGACGCGATCCGCGAGCGGGTCGCGCGCGGCACGACCGTGGTGATGGTCAGCCACGACCTCGGCCCGATGGACGCGCTCGTCGACCGCTCGGTCGTGCTGCGCCGCGGCCGGATCGTGTACGACGGCCCGCCGCACGCCTCCCAGACGCACGCCCACGTCCACCACTCCCACACCGACGACGAACCCGGGTGGCTGACTCCATGAGCATGTTCGAGCTCGAGTTTATGCAGCGCGCGCTGATCGCGGGGCTGCTCACCGGGTTGTCCGCGCCGGCCATCGGGACGTATCTGGTGCAGCGGCGGCTGTCGTTGATGGGTGACGGGATCGGGCACATCGCGATCACCGGTGTCGCGCTGGGTCTGCTGACCGGTAGTGCGCCGGTGCTGACCGCCATCATCGTGGCGATCGCCGGTGCGACCGCGATCGAGCTGGTCCGCGCCCGCGGCAAGGCCACCGGGGACGTGGCGCTCGCACTGCTCTTCTACGGCGGCATCGCCGGCGGTGTGCTGCTGATCGGGCTGGCAGGTCAGGGCGCCGCCACGCTGAACACCTATCTGTTCGGCTCCCTCACCACGGTGTCCCAGAGCGACCTGTACGTCGTCGTCGGCCTCGCCGTCGCGGTGCTGGTCGTAGCGGTCGGTCTGGGTCCGCAGCTGTTCGCCGTCTGCCAGGACGAGGAGTTCGCCCGTACGACGGGACTCCGGGTCCAGCTGCTCAACCTGGTCATCGCGGTGATGGCCGCGGTCACTGTGACGGTGGCGATGCGGACCGTGGGGCTGCTGCTCGTCAGCGCGCTGATGGTCGTCCCGGTGGCGACTGCGCAGCAGGTGACGCGCTCGTTCCGTAGTACGTTCATCACCGCATGTGCCATCGGTGTGGCCGCGTGTCTGGCCGGCATCATCACGTCGTACAACGCGGATGTGGCGCCCGGCGCGACGATCGTGGTGCTGGCGCTGGCCGGGTTCGTGGTGGCTGCCGTTGCCGGGGCGCTGCTGCGGCGGCGGACCGGCCGGGCGCGTCCGCTCGCGGACGAGGAGCCGGAGGTCGGCGTACCGGCGCCGGAGCCGCACGTGGTGAGCGCCGGGCACCCACACGCGCACAACCCGGCGTGCGGCCACCAGAAGGTCGAGCACGGCGACCACGTCGACTACGTCCACGACGGCCACCTGCACGCGGCGCACGGAGATCACTGGGACGAACACTGAACTTGTCAGGTTCTGAGAGAATTGGCGGCGGTACGGAGATGACAGGAGGAACGGTGGCTATCGGAACACGCTCGACCCGTCAACGCGCGGCGGTCGCGCAGGCGCTCGACCTCATCGACGACTTCCGGACCGCCCAGGAGATCCACCAGGAGCTGCGGTCCGCGGGCGAGGCCGTCGGGCTGACCACCGTCTACCGCACCCTGCAGGCGCTTGCGGACTCCCGTGAGGTCGACGTACTGCGCACCGCCGACGGCGAAACGGCGTACCGGCGCTGCTCGAAGGGGCATCACCACCACCTGGTCTGCCGCAACTGCGGCCGCACCGTCGAGGTCGAGGGACCGGCCGTGGAGCGCTGGGCCGACAAGGTCGCGGCCGAGCACGGCTACACCGACATCAGCCACACGCTCGAGATCTTCGGCACCTGCCAGGAGTGCCAGAAGGCGTGACGTAGGTCACCTTTGCCTTAGAGCGCGCTCGAAGGCCTACCGTCGTAGGCATGAACACGACCGAGGTGCTGGACCGCCAGGCTGCGATCGCAGCGCACCAACCCGACCTGGCGCCGATGGATCCGGAGCTGGTGTGCCTGCTCGAGCTCCCGGAGGACCTGCCCGAGCAGCTCTCGATCGCCGAGGCGGCCGAGCTCACCGGCCTCACCGCCCACACCCTGCGGTACTACGAGCGGATCGGTCTGGTCGACGTACGCCGGGACGCCGCCGGCTACCGCAGCTACGACAAGCGGGCGATGTCGCGGATCGTGTTCATCAGCAGGCTGCGGGCCTCCGGCATGCCCATCGGCACGATCAGCGACTACCTGGAGCTGGTCCGCGAAGGCGACCACACCGCACCCCAGCGGCTCGCCCTGATGCAGGAGCACCGTGACCGGATCCACCGGCAGCTGCGCGAACTGCAGCTCGCCCTCGCGGTGACCGACTACAAGATCACCGTCTACGGCGGCACCGCCGCACCGTAGATCAACCGTTCAGCTCAGCCGACCGTGCCGACGCTCGGTTGGCGGAGCCATGCCTGAAACTGTGGAGAACTCATGAAACTGGGTGGACAAGGCGCCGAGGTCAGCCGGCTCGGCCTCGGCTGTATGGGGATGAGCTTCGCGTACGGCGCGGCCGACGACACCGAGTCGATCGCGACCCTGCACCGGGCGCTCGACCTCGGCATCACCTTCCTCGACACCGCCGACCTGTACGGGTTCGGAGCCAACGAGGAGCTCGTCGGGCGGACCGTCGCCGCCCGCCGGGACGAGGTGTTCCTGGCGACGAAGTTCGGCATCACCGGCGACCCGCGCAACATCGCGGCGCGTGGGGTGAACGGGTCGCCCGAGTACGTCCGCTCCGCGATCGACGCGTCGCTGCAACGGCTCGGCACCGATCACGTGGACCTGTACTACCAGCACCGGATGGATCCCGCCGTACCGATCGAGGACACGGTCGAGGCGATGGCGGCGCTCGTCGAGGCCGGGAAGGTCCGGTACCTCGGGCTGTCCGAGGCGTCCGCGGAGACGATCCGGCGGGCGCACGCCGTCCACCCGATCACCGCCGTCCAGACCGAGTGGTCGCTGTTCAGCCGGGACATCGAGGATTCGGTGCTGCCGGCGTGCCGCGAGCTCGGCATCGGGATCGTGCCGTACTCGCCGCTCGGGCGCGGCATGCTCACGGGCGCGCTGCCGAAGGACCTCGCGGCCGACGACTACCGCCGTACCCTCCCCCGGTTCACGGGCGACAACCTGGACGCGAACCTCGCGCTGGTCGAGGAGATCCGGGCGGTCGCCACGCGGTACGGCGCCACGCCGGGACAGATCGCGCTGGCCTGGGTACTTGCGCAGGGCAACGACGTGGCCCCGATCCCGGGAACGAAGCGCCGTACGTACCTGGAGGAGAACTTCGGCGCGCTCGAGGTCGGGCTGGCCGCCGAGGACGTCGAGGCCCTGTCGAAGCTGACCCCGGTCGGCACGCGGTACCCCGACATGGACTGGGTCGCCGGGCGGACCGCGCCGCGGAGCTGATAAACTGCACGCAGTAAGCCTTCCGTACCGGACTCTTCCGGCGGGAGGCTTTTCTGCGTTCTGATTCTTCTGAGGAGACCCATGTCTGATCTCGTGGTGCGCCGCGTCGAAGCGTCCGACCGAGTCCTGATGGAGCGGCTGTGGCTGATGTTCCGTCACGACCTGTCCGAGTTCCAGGGCCAGCTCCCGCGTCCCGACGGCAGCTACCGCAGCGAGTGGCTGGAGAACGTCCTGACCGGCGACCCCGAGTGGGCCGGCTACCTCATCTCGCTCGGGGAGAACCCGGTCGGCTTCTGCTTCATGCGGGCGCTGCAGCAGCCGGTGCGGGTGCTGAACGCCTTCTTCATGGTGCGTCCGGTACGCCGCAACGGTCTCGGGCTGCGCGCGGTCCAGGAAGTGCTGTCGCACCACCCGGGCCCGTGCGAAGTCGCGTTCCAGGGGAACAACGAGAAGGCGGTCCGGTTCTGGCAGCGGGTCGCGACCGAGCTCTCCGGTGACGTCTGGACACAGGAGGCACGCCCGATCAAGGGCAAGCCCGACGCGACCCCGGACCTGTGGATCTCGTTCAAGGTCTAGAAGAGGACGACCGACCGTAGTACGTCGCCGTGGTGCATCTTCGTGAAGGCCGCCTCGACCTCGTCCAGCGCGATCGTCTCGGAGACGAAGCGGTCGAGCGGTAGGCGGCCTTGGAGGTGCAGATCGATCAGCAGCGGGAAGTCGCGGGTCGGCAGGCAGTCGCCGTACCAGCTCGACTTCAGGGAGCCGCCGCGGCCGAAAAGGTCCAGGAGCGGCATGTCGAGCCGCATGTCGGGCGTGGGGACGCCGACCAGGACCACGGTGCCGGCCAGATCGCGGGCGTAGAAGGCCTGCTTCCAGGTCTCGGGGCGGCCGACCGCGTCGATCACGACATCGGCGCCGAACCCACCGGTGAGCTCCTGGACCGCCGCGACGACGCCGTCGTGGTCGAGGCCCTTCGAGTGGATCGTGTGGGTGGCGCCGAGCTCCCGCGCGGTGGCGAGTTTGCGTTCGTCGAGGTCGAGCGCGATCACCTTCGCCGCCCCGGCCAGCCGGGCGCCGACCAGCGCCGCCGTACCGACCCCACCGCAGCCGATCACGGCGACGGTGTCCCCGCGCCCGACGTTGCCGGTGTTGAGCGCGGCGCCGAGACCGGCCATCACGCCGCACCCGAGCAGCCCGGCCACCTCGGGCTTCGCCGCCGGGTCGACCTTCGTGCACTGCCCGGCCGCGACCAGGGTCTTCTCCGCGAACGCCCCGATCCCGAGCGCGGGGCTCAGCTCGGTGCCGTCCTGGAGCGTCATCTTCTGCTCGGCGTTGTGCGTGCTGAAGCAGTACCACGGGCGGCCGCGGAGGCAGGCGCGGCAGTTGCCGCAGACGGCCCGCCAGTTCAGTACGACGAAGTCACCCGGCTGTACGTCGGTCACGCCGTCGCCGACCGACTCCACGATCCCGGCGGCCTCATGCCCCAGCAGGAACGGGAACTCGTCGTTGATCCCGCCTTCGCGGTAGTGCAGATCCGTGTGGCAGACGCCGCACGCCTGCACCTGCACGACCGCTTCCCCGGGTCCCGGGTCCGGGATCGTGATCTCCTCGATCGACACCGGAGCACCCTTGCCCGCCGCCACCACACCACGCACCGTCTGAGCCATTCCCCGAACCTAACCGCCCGCCCCCGCTCCCGTCAGCCCCTTCGGCGTGCCTAACGACAGGACGTAGTCGTCTACGTATACCGCCCGCCACGCCTGAGGCCGGCCCGTCAGGACCCGGAGGACACCGACACCTCCTGTTCTTATGTCCACCGTTCGGGGGACAGTGCGTACGCCGGGCGGTGCTCCCGCGGGACCGTGGGTGGCCGCGAGAGTTGAGGGCATGGAGTACGACGAGGCAGTGAGGGTGCGCGGGCTGGTCAAGCGGTACCCGGACAAGGTCGCGGTCGACGGTGTCGACCTGGACATCCACCGGGGCGAGGTGTTCGCCCTGCTCGGCCCGAACGGGGCCGGTAAGACGACGACCACGGAGATCCTGGAGGGGTATCGCCGGGCCGACGAGGGTGAGATCAGCGTGCTGGGCACCGACCCGGCGCGCGGCGACCGGTACTGGCGGGCCCGGCTCGGGATCGTCGCGCAGACGACGCGGGACGAGGCGGTGCTGTCCGTCGCCGAGATGGTGACGCACTTCGCCGGCTACTACCCGAACCCGCGCGACCCCGACCAGGTGATCGCCGCGGTCGGTCTCGACGAGAAACGCAAGACCCGGATCCGCACCCTGTCCGGCGGCCAGCGCCGCCGCCTCGACGTGGCGCTCGGCGTGATCGGCAACCCGGAGCTGCTGTTCCTGGACGAGCCGACCACCGGGTTCGACCCCGAGGCGCGCCGGCAGTTCTGGACGCTCATCGAGGACCTCCGCACCGAGGGCACCACGATCCTGCTCACCACCCACTACCTGGACGAGGCCGAACACCTCGCCGACCGCGTCGGTGTGATCGCCGACGGAAAGATGGTCGAGGTCGCGACTCCCGACACGCTCGGCGGCCGCGGCGCCCGCACCGCGCGCGTCTCCTGGCTCAGCGCGGACGGTCCCCGCGAAGTACGCACCGATCGGCCGACGGCCGAGGTCGCCCGGCTGATGACGCAGTACGGCGGTGAGGTCCCCGAGCTGCAGGTACGGCGGCCAAGCCTGGAGGACATCTACCTGGAACTGATCGGGTCGGCCGCCGCCGCTCCGGCATTGGAAGGAGCTGTTCAGTGAGCACCGCACTGCCCTCGCCGTTGAAGGTCGGCCTGTCCCGGACCGGCATCGAGGTGAAGGAGTTCTTCCGCGAGCGGGAGCAGCTGATCTTCACATTCTTCTTCCCGATCATCTTCCTGGGCATCTTCTCCGCGGTGTTCAGCGGCACCGACTTCTCCGGCGGGGTCACCGCGGCGACGTACTTCACGCCCGGCATGATTGCCTCCGGCATCTTCCTGACCAGCTTCCAGTCGCTGGCCATCGCGATCGCGATCGAGCGCGACCAGGACGTGCTGAAGCGGCTCCGCGGGACGCCGATGTCGCCGCAGTCGTACTTCGTCGGCAAGATCGGCATGGTCCTGATCACCTCGATCCTGCAGTTCACGCTGCTGCTGGCGATCGCCGGGCTGGCGCTCGGTGTCGACATCCCGTCCTCGCCCGCCAAGTGGCTGCACTTCCTGTGGATCTTCGTGCTCGGCACCGCGTCCGGCTCGGTGCTGGGGATCGCGTTCTCCGTCGTACCGAAGTCCGGGCGGGCCGCGTCGGCGGTCGTCACGCCGGTCGTCCTGCTGCTGCAGTTCATCTCCGGCGTGTACTTCGTCTACAGCAGCCTGCCGGCGTGGATGCGGACGGTGTCCGAGTTCTTCCCGCTGAAGTGGCTGGCGCAGGGCATGCGCTCGGTGTTTCTCCCGGACGGGTACGAGGTGAACGAGCCGGGCGGGTCCTGGCAGCTCGGCACCGGCGCGATCGTGCTCACGGTCTGGCTGCTCGTCGGGCTCTTCCTCGCCCAGCGCGTCTTCCGCTGGACCCGCCGGGACGCGGGCTGATGGACCGGCCCGCCTGGCCTCGGAGCTGGATCCAGGCGTGGAGGAAGATGGGGTCCGTGCAGAGTTCACGCGGTGCCGCCGGACAGCCGGTCTGGACACAGACGCTGGTCGGTTGGCACATCGTGTTCTGGGTCCTGCTCGGGATGACGCTGGCGCTGTCGTTCACCGGTGACCTCGGGACGGTCCGGCAGACGGTGTACGTCGGTACGGTCGTGCTGCTCGGTGCGGCGTACCAGTTCATCGGGCTGCCCGCGGTGCGGTCCCGCCGGGCGCTCCCGTCGTACATCTATCGGCTGGTGCTGATCGGGTCCCTGATCGTCTTGATCGGGCTGTATCCGCAGTCGGTGTTCCTGATGTTCATCGCGTCGGCGCAGATCTGGTTGCTGTGCGAGGACGTCCGCGAGGGGGTCGGGTTCAGTCTGCTGCTCGTGGTGGGCGTCGGTACGGCGCAGTTGTGGAGCGCCGGGTGGGGCTGGGACGCGTTCTGGGCCATCCTGCCGTGGATGCTGGTCAGCCTGGTGGTCAGCCTGCTGTTCGGGATCTGGATCGAGAAGGTGATCACGCAGAGCCAGCAGCGCGCCGAGCTGATCGAGCAGCTGGAGTCCGCGCGGGACGAGCTGGCCGAGGCGCACCACAGCGCCGGGGTAATGGCCGAGCGCGAGCGGATGGCGCGGGAGATCCACGACACGCTCGCGCAGGGGATGACTTCGATCGTGATGCTCGCGCAGGCCGCGTCGGCCGAGCTGTCGCGGGGCGGTGCCGACGGCGCGACGGCTCGGTTGGCGGCGATCGAGGACACCGCGCGGGAGAACCTCGCCGAGGCGCGGGCGCTGGTTGCCGCGTTCACCCCGGTTGCGTTGTCCGAGGCAACGTTGACCGAAGTACTGCGCCGGCAGGCCGAGCGGTTCGCCGCCGAGACCGGTGTCGACGTACAGGTGTCGCTGGACCTGCCGGACGACGAGGTCGCGGCGCTGCCTCAGGCGCAGCAGGTGGTGCTGTTGCGGTCGGCGCAGGAGGCGCTGGCCAACGTGCGCAAACATGCGGCGGCGACGCAGGTACTGATCACGCTGGGGTTGTCGGACGGCCGGGTGTGGATCGAGATCCGCGACGACGGGTCCGGGTTCACGCCGGAGTCGGCGTCCGGCGGCTTCGGGCTGAGCGCGATGCGCGGGCGGGTCGAGGAGTCCGGCGGCACCGTCGAGGTGGAGAGCACACCCGGGCAGGGCACCCGGGTCCAGGTGTTGATTCCGGCCGTACAGGAGGATGTGTGATCCGGGTTCTGGTGGTCGACGACCATCCGGTCGTGCGGTCCGGGTTGAGCGGGATGCTCGCGGTGACCGACGACATCTGCGTGGTCGGCGAGGCCGGCGACGGTTCGGAGGCGCTGGCGCTGGTCGAGGCGACGCGGCCGGACGTCGTACTGATGGATCTGCGGATGCCGCGGATGGACGGCGTCGCGGCGACCGGGGCGATCGTGTCCGGTTACCCGTCGACGCGGGTCTTGGTGCTGACGACGTACGACACCGACTCGGAGATCCTGCATGCGGTCGAGGCCGGCGCCGCCGGGTACCTGCTGAAGGACACGCCGCATGCCGACCTGCTGAACGGGATCCGTGCGGCCGCTCGTGGTGAGACCGTCCTCGCGCCGCCGGTCGCGGCGCGGTTGATGTCGCGTCTGCGGACCCCGGCGCCACCGGCCGCCACGCAGCCGTCGCCGCGTGAACTCGAGGTACTCGCCGCGGTCGCACGCGGGCTCAGCAACGCCGAGATCGGGCGGGAACTGTTCATCGGCGAGGCCACGGTCAAGACGCATCTCCAGCGCCTGTTCGCCAAACTCGACGTCGACGACCGCACCCGAGCCGTCACCGTCGCGATCGAACGCGGCCTACTCCCGTCACCGGGACGCTGAGTAGGCCACGTTGCCTGGTCGCTGAGAACTGTCAGCGGCGCTCTTGGCCGGCGTCCGTTGCTCCGCGCATCAGGCGCAGCCGTGGGTCCTGGACGCCGCCGCTGGTCCCGGATTCCTGATCCGCCGGACGTTCACCGCCCTGCTCGGCCGAGATCGCCGGAGGCATCCCGATCCGCATAGTGTGCTCCAGCTCGGCCGCCCGGTTGGCCTCGTCGATGCTGTACTGCGCCATCTCGTTGACGTTGTGCATCCGCGAGTCGATGCCCTCACGCACGTCGGTCAGGCTGTCGCGGGTCCGGCTCACGTCGATCGTCAGCGACGTACTGGCGTCCCGGATGGCAGCGGAGTGCGCCCCGTCGCCGACCTGCAGCGAGGCCTGCTCGAGCTGGAACGCTGTGGCCCGGGCGTTGCCGAGCCGGTCGTACGCCGTCTTCAGGCCGGCATCCGTCTGCGTGGTCAGATTTTGGAGGTGGGCCACGCGGGTGCGCAGCTCGCCGGCCGCCTCCGCGCCGTACTCCGGGAACTGCTCGAGCGTGTCGACGTCGCTGAGCGCCTGGTCGAGGAACGCCGAGCTCCTGCCCAGATCGTCGTGGAAGTCCTCCAGCTCACCCTGCGCTCTCCCGATCCGGGATCCGAGATCCCCGGCGTCCTGCGCTGCGTGGTTGAACGAGAGCCGTACCTGGTCGTCAGCCTCTGCCCAGCGCGCCATGTCGCCACGGTCCCCGGTGCGGGACGCGAGCCGGCCCTGCGCCTCGGCCTCGAACTCGGCCTGCCGGACGCGGTCGCCCCCGGCCTGCAGCTGGCCGATGTCTTCCATCCGGTTCTCCAGCAGCCGGCCGTAGTTCCGGTCCTGGAGCGAGTCGGCCACGTAGTCGAGCGTCGCCCGCGCCCGGTTCATCGCCTGCGCGACCCGGTCGGTGAGGATCGCGATGTCTCTCTCGTTCGCCATCAGCGCTCTTCCTTCGTTCCGTTCGCGGCATCCTGCGACTGGGCCTGCGATGCGGCCCGTGCTCTGGCCTCGGCGGCCAGCCGGTCGTCCTCGGACAGACCGGCGCGCAGCTGCTCGGCCACCCTCCGGACCTGCTCCTGTGCGGCCCGCAGTTCCCGCTCCACGATCTGCTGCGGGTTCCCTTCCGTCGGCTGGTCCTGCACGCTGCGTCTCCCGTTCATGTCGTTGACACCTGCAACGAGACTAGACGCTCCGGGGGCGAACACCGTTCCCACCGGATCGCGTTCTCAGCTTTCGGAGCTCACCGGGTTCGGCACCGCACCGCCGTACCGCCGGTCGCGTTGCGCGTAGATCTCGATGGCCCGCCACAGGTCGCGCCGGTCGAAGTCCGGCCAGAGTGTGTCCAGGAACACCATCTCGGCGTACGCCAGCTGCCAGACCAGGAAGTTGCTGGTCCGCTGCTCCCCCGACGACCGGACGAACAGGTCGACCTCGGGGATGTCCGGCGCGTACAGGTGCCGGGCGATCGTCTGCTCGGAGATCCGGTCCGGCCTGATCTTGCCGTCGGCAACCTCCCGCGCGATCGACCGCATCGCGTCCGCGAGCTCCGCCCGGCCGCCGTAGTTCACGCAGAACTGCAGCGTGATCGTGTCGTTGTGCTTGGTCCGCTCCTGCGCGTACTCGAGCTCGTCGATCACGCTCTTCCACAACCGCGGCCGCCGCCCGGACCACACCACCCGGACCCCCATCGCGTCCAGCTCGTCGCGCCGCCGGTGGATCACCTCCCGGTTGAACCCCATCAGGAACCGCACCTCTTCCGGCGACCGCGCCCAGTTCTCCGTCGAGAACGCGTACGCCGAGATGTACTTCACCCCGATCTCGATCCCGCCCTTGATCACATCGAGCAACGACGCCTCACCGGCCTTGTGCCCCTCGGTCCGCGCCAGCCCCCGCTGCTTGGCCCACCGCCCGTTCCCGTCCATCACGATCGCCACATGATTCGGCACCAACTCAGCCGGAATCACCGGCGGCCGCGCCCCCGAAGGATGCCCCTCCGGCGCCACCACCGCCCTGTCCCCCCGCCCAGCAACCACACCCCGACCCCGACGACGACCAATAGGCGACATACCCCGCAGTCTCCCACCCGAACACCCCCACCCGACCGCCCACCCACCCCTCACCGAGGCCACCTGCAACAACGTGCAACCTGTGGATAACCCACCCCCTCGAACACCCTCCGTATGCCACCCTTACACCAACAGCACTCAAGAACGGAGCCCCACCCCATGCCCCGCCGACCGCTACTCGCCGCCGTCGCCACGCTCAGCACCCTCACCCTGCTGACCGCCTGCAACGGCTCCCCCGAAGCCGGCCGGCCCAACACAGCGCCCCCTTCGCCGTCCACCACCCCGAGCCCAACGCCGACGGCGCCGTCCACCCCAGCCCAGACCACGGTGGAACAGGCCGCCATCACGGCTGCCAAGGCGCGCTACGTTGCGGCCTGGACCGCCATCGACACGGCGCTCAACAACCCTCCTGCCGCGAGTCGCGCCAAGCTGTTGCAGGCCGGTACAGGCGGAGATTGGCTTATTCAGGTGTGGGGCAACGTCGAGTTCAACCAGCAGCGCGGTTGGTACCAGGACGGCAGGGTCCGCGTGGAGTCGATGACAGTGACATCGGTCAAAACGACAGGTGAGCAGCCCGAGGTGAACCTCAGCGCGTGCCTGAACTCGACCAAGGTCACACTGCGCTACCTGGCAACGCGTAAGCCCGTGCCTCTTGGGCCTGGGACGAGCGGGCGAAGCAAAGTACAGGCCAAGCTTGTCTTCGCGCCGCCGGACGGGCAGACCAAGAAGATGTGGTTCCTCGTGGATCAGCAGGATACGGGCGAATGCTGAGGCTCGTCCTCCGGCTCGTTGCCGGCCTTCTCATCAGCACCTTGGCGCTGACAACTATTGCCTTCGCAGGGACTTCGACTGAAGGCAAGAAGCTTCCGCCGAAGCCCGGCGACGATTACGTTCCGCTCTGTCTGCCGAACGGCCGTTGCTACTGGGCTCCTCGTTCTACGGTCGAGATTCCGCAGGACAAGCAGACGCAAGGGAAGAAGCCCGCCAAGTCGACCACGCGGAGGCCGGAGAGCGTCTGCTTCGATGGCGGTGCCGCACGCTCATGCACGTCCGATCCTGGCAATTGGTCGAACAGCCATCAGTGCTATCTGCAACGTCTCTCCCCACAACCTCCGAAGAGCGATCCCTCGTGGCAGGGGCACACGGATGGCGCAATCTGGTCTTGTGTTCGCGAGCAGGGCATCCGCTTCGTGACGCGGTGGATCTGGTTGCCTGGTAGACCCGACACGGTTGTGATCGATCCGGTGACGCTGGCTTACCAGGCAATTGGGGAAATGCAACTTGCACCGCCGCTCGTCAAGACGGCGCCGGCACCTGATCAGATCGGGTTGGTGAATATGCCGGTCTGGCTATGGGTGACCAAGACGGACAACACTTGGGGCCCGATAGTTCGGAGCGCGAGCGTTCCAGGCTTGACTGTGACGGTGACGGCTCGGGCGAAGGCCATCAACTGGTCCATGGGGGACGGTAAGACGGTTCGCTGTGAAGGGCCGGGAACCCCGTACGACGCGTCGATGGGTGTGAAGAGTTCGCCTACGTGCGGACATCGGTACGTGAAGACCTCGCACAAGCTGCCGAACTGCAAGTACCCGGTGACTGCGGTCGCGCAGTGGGAGATCAACTGGCAGAGCACTCTCGGCGACAGCGGTCAGATCTCCCTGACGCAGCAGGCAGCGACGCAGTTGCGCATCGGAGAAGCCGTCCCCGTGCTCGTCGACCCGGACGGTCGCGCCGCCACCGCACCCCCAAAGGCCGGCTGCTAACGACAGGTCTCGCGAAATCGTCCGGGTTAGCCGCAGACGATTGAGCGAAGCGTCAACTACCGATGGACGCCGTACGGTTCCGCCCCGGTAACCGAGACGGCTCACCGCGGCACCCACGACCTGCTCGCAGAACGAGGCCGGGCGTGTCCGTTCTCAGGCCGACGTCGGCAGTCAGTCGCCGTTCTCGGAGGTCATGATCTCGGTCGACTGCTGACTTGTTGGCCTGTCCACAGGGTCGCCGATGGAGCGAGCAAGGAATCCATACGAAGATTAGAATTCAGCCCATGCTTGGACCGGCGCGTGACGCGCGGATCTATCTGCTGGACGAGGATCAGCGGCAGGTTGCGCCTGGCGGGCCTGCGGTAATCGGTCCGGACGGGACGCGGGAGGAGATTCCGCCGCTGATGTATCGGGCCGTGCAGCATGTACTCGACGCCATGGGTGCGGGACAGGCGGTCAAGGTCATGCCGTTCCGGCCGGAGCTGCCGATCGACGAGGCGGCGTATGCGATCGGCATGCGAAGCGACGATCTGCGCAAGCATGTCGCCGCGGGCGATATTCCGTTTCGCTCCTCGGAGTACGTCGACTGGGTTCAACTGGCCGACGTGATCAATTGGGACAACGCGCGTCGCGAGCGGCGTCGTGCGATCCTCGACGAGATGCTTGCCGACGACGAAGCATAGGCGTCATGACCGAGACGACGTACGGGTCAGACGCCAGGGATACTGCACGCGCGTTCCTGGACGCCAACGTGATCCGTGGGCAGCAGACGACCGACGTGCTCTTGTCGTTAGCCGCCGCAGGGGTCTTCGAACCCCGCTGGACGGAGCAGGTCATCGATGAGATGCGCCGCAACCGGCCGCCCGGTGTGTCGGAGACGGCCATCGACAAGCGGATCACGCGAATGACGGCGCATTCGAAGAAGCGATGACGGAAGGTCAGCGGGCTCTGCTCAGTATGCCGCGTTCGAAGGGGTGGCTGAGCCTGGGGATCTGGAGGCTCCGCCTGCGGCTCCTCAGACGGGCAAGAGCGGCGGAGCCAAGCTATCGAGGGGCGAAAAACACCGAGCAGGACAGGTGATAGGGGTCTGGCTGCGCAGCGTCTGAACCAACGGACAATGGGAGTTCGGAGCTTGTTCAATCCAACTGCAGACTCGCGGATCTATCTGCCGGACGAAGGTGAGTTCGTGGTGGTGCCGGATGGGCCCTCGTTGACTGGGCCTGACGGGACGCGCGAGGAGGTGCCGCCGCGCTGTCGCGCGTGATGTACGGCAAAACCATGTCGGCGCCGGCGAGATTCCCTTTTCGTCGACGGCGTACGTCGACTGGGTGCGGCTGGCCGATGTCACCGAGTGGGACGCCGAGCGCCGCGCAAGACAGCGCAGCGTCCTCGACGAGCACTGGGCGGACGAGGCCGATGAGCAGCCGTCTTGATCGGGGTCGTGGGAGCTGGAGGCCGCGAGTCCAGTGCGCACTCATGGACGCTGCGGCCCGAGTACTCTCCGGCGTCGCGGGCCCGGAGCCGCACCATCGGGTATCTGCGAGGTATCCACAGGTGCGGTCAGGCTCCGTCTGCTGCGAGCCGACGGCGACTAAAATTGGTGCATGTTTCAGCCCAAGATGGACTCCCGGATCTATCTGCTCGACGAGGATGACCGACACACTGTGCCCGATGGGCCAGCCGTGGTTGGGCCTGGTGGGGAGCGGGAGGACATCCCACCGGCCGTGTTCCGGGTTATTCAGCATGTGCTGGAGGCGATGCGGGCGGGCCGGGCCGTCAAGGTCAGTCCATTGCGACCTGAGCTGCCGATCGATGAGGCGGCCGATGCCATCGGGATGCGGCGGGACGACTTCCGTGCGTACGTCGCCGAGGGCGCCATACCGTTCAGGTCCACGCAGTACGTGGACTGGGTCCGTCTGGCTGATGTCATCGAGTGGGACAACAGGCGCTATGCGGAGCAGGAGGCCGCGATGGACGAGCTGCTAGGCGGCGAGCCAACGGATGACGACGATCAGTCATGAAGGACACGCGGCAGAGCCACCCAGCTCGAGTCGAGACCGCGTTTCTTGATGCCAACGTAATTCGTGGCCAGCAGACAACGGATGTACTGCTGTCGCTGGCGAGCCGCCGTGTCTTCGAACCGCGCTGGACGCAGAAGGTCATCGACGAGATGCGGCGTAACCGGCCGCCTGGTCTGACAGAGGCTGCCATCGACAGGCGCATCACGACGATGAACAAGGCGTTCCCGCGTGCGATGACGGCGGCGCCGCCGCAGGCGTTGGAAGATGAGATGCAGGCGGACCCGAAGGACAAGCATGTGCTGGCGGGAGCCGTGCACAGTGAGTCCGATGTGCTGGTCACCGACAATCTGAAAGACTTCGCCCCGCCGACGTCAGGGCCGAATGCCATGCGGGTCGAGAACCTGAATCAGTTCCTCATCCGGAAGCTCGAGGAGGATCCCGAACGGTTGCAGGAGGGTCTGCACGCCATGCTCGATCGCAATCGGCGGGAGCCAAGGTCGATGTCGGCGTTGATTGACACGATGGCGGAGGGGCAGGAGCTTCGGGGGTTTGCTCGGCAGCTCAATAGTGTGGTGCCGCCGGACCAGCGAGGGAGTTCTCCGGTGTTGGTAGGGACTCAGCGGGGGTCTGCTCAGTACGCCGCGTTCGAGGGGGTCGTTGAGCCGGGCAAGCCGGACGCTCCGTCTACGGCTCCTGAGGCGCGGAAGAGCGGTGGCTCGAAGGGCGTCGAGAAGGCGAAGGGCACCGAGCAGGATAAGTAGGCAAGGGCTGACGGCGCGGCCCGGCGCTGCCCTGGACGAGAAGCTGATGGGCGGTCCGCCGGAATCGCTGGATCGGGCTTTGTGTGACGGCTTCGACTGATCGGTCGCCACACTCGGTGCGCTCGACCACACCCTTTGGCTGCAATGCGTCCTGCGTCGCACCGCTTGTCCACAGGCCCGTGGAGAACGCGGATCCACGGTCTCAACTGACGGATAGGATCTGAACATGGCTGGACCGACTGATGCGCGGATCTATCTGCTGGATGAGGACGATCGGCGGATCGTGCCGGGTGGGCCAGCAGTGATCGGACCGGACGGCGTGCGAGAGGAGATTCCACCCGCAGCGTTCCGCGTGCTGCAGCACGCGCTCGAGGCGATGCGGGCCGGGCGGGCAGTCAAGATCATTCCGCTGCGGACGGAGTTGCCGATCGACCAGGCGGCGGACGCGGTCGCCGTGGCGCGCGACGTGCTTCGGAAGCACGTCGGTGCCGGAGAGATCCCCTTCCGGTCGACGGAGTACGTCGACTGGGTGCAGCTGAAGGATGTCATTGAGTGGGACAACAGGCGCCAAGCAGCGACACGCGCCGTGCTCGACGAATACTGGGCGAGCGATTCTGACGATGATGACCATCCGTCATGATCGAGTCCGGGCGGTCTGAGAGCGCTAGCCCGGAGCGTGCGTTCCTGGACGCGAACGTGATCCGCGGCCAGCAGACCACCGACGTTCTGCTGTCGCTCGCCGCCGAGCGCGTCTACGAGCCGCGGTGGACCCAGAAGGTGATCGACGAGATGCGTCGGAACCGACCGCCCGGGCTATCCGAGGCGGACATCGACCGGCGCATCCGAGCGATGAACAACGCCTTCCCGGATGCCATGGTCGATGAACCACCGCAGGACCTGCAGGATCAGATGCAGGCCGATCCCAAGGACAAACATGTACTGGCGGGTGCCGTACACAGTGGGTCGGCGGTGTTGGTCACGGACAATCTGAAGGACTTCCACCCGCCGACTTCGGGATCGAACCAGATGCGGGTCGAGAACCTGAACCAGTTTCTCGGCCGCCAACTCGACGAACACCCGGAGCAGGTGCAGGCCGGACTGCAGAACATGGTGAGTCGGCACCGGCGGGAGCCGAAGACGATGTCGGCCTTGATCGACACGATGGCGGAGGGGCAGGAGCTGCGGGGGTTTGCGCAGAAGTTGAACACTGTGGTGCCGCCGGAGCAGCGCGGGACATCGCCGGTGCTGGTGGCGAATCAGCGGGGGTCTGCTCAGTATGTCGCGTTCGAGGGGGTCGTTGAGCCGGGGAAGCCGGAGGCTCCGTCTACCGCTCCTGAGGCGCGGAAGGGTGACGGCTCGAAGGGCGTCGAGAAGGCGAAGGGCACCGAGCAGGATAAGTAGGCAAGGGCTGACGGCGCGGCCCGGCGCTGCCCTGGACGAGAAGCTGATGGGCGGTCCGCCGGAATCGCTGGATCGGGCTTTGTGTGACGGCTTCGACTGATCGGTCGCCACACTCGGTACGCTCGACCACACCCTTTGGCTGCAATGGGTCCTGCGTCGCACCGCTTGTCCACAGGCCCGTGGAGAACGCAAATCTACGGTCTCAACTGACGGATAGAATCCAGACATGTCTGGACCGACGACTGACTCGCGGATCTACTTGCTGGAAGCGGACGAGCGCGCCGTCGAGCCGGGTGGGCCCGCAGTGATCGGGCCGGACGGGACACGCGAAGAAATTCCGCCAGTCGTATACCAGGCTGTGCAGCATGTGCTCGAGGCGATGCGGGCGGGCCGGGCGGTCAAAGTCGTTCCATTACGCACCGAGTTGCCGATCGACGATGCAGCAGATGCCATCGCGATCGGGCGAGACGACCTCCGCGAGTACGTCGCTGAAGGCGCAATTCCGTTCAGGTCCTCGGAGTACGTCGACTGGGTTCAGCTGGCCGACGTCATCAAGTGGGACATCGCACGCCGCGAGCGACGGCGTGCGATTCTCGATGAGATGCTCGCGGACGAGGAGGAGTAGGCGGCGTGACCGCGTCGCCGTACTCGCCCGACTCCGGCAAGCCCGAGCGCGCGTTCTTGGACGCGAACGTGATCCGAGGACAACAGACCACCGACGTGTTGCTGTCGTTGGCTGATCATGACGTCTTCGAGCCGCGCTGGACTCAGCAGGTGATCGACGAGATGCGCCGCAACCGGCCACCAGGGGTGTCGGAGAAATCCATCGACCGACGCATCGCACGTATGAACGGCGCATTCGAGAAAGCGATGAGATCAGCTCCGCCACAGGAGTTGCAGGACCAGATGAGGGCGGATCCGAAGGACAAGCATGTCTTGGCGGGGGCCGTCCACAGTCAGTCACAGGTACTTGTCACCGACAACCTCAAGGACTTCAACCCGCCGACAACCGGATCGAACGCGATGCGGGTCGAAAGTCTCAATCAGTTCTTGATCCGCAAGCTCGACGAGGAGCCCCAGCGGGTTCAGGAGGGCCTGCGGGACATGCTCGACCGTAATCGGCGGGAGCCGAAGACGATGTCGGCCTTGATTGATGTGATGGCGGAGGGGCAGGAGCTTCGGGGGTTTGCGCAGAAGTTGAATACTGTGGTGCCGGCGGAGCAGCGGGGGACGTCGCCGGTGCTCGTGGCGACTCAGCGGGGGTCTGCTCAGTACGCCGCGTTCGAGGGGGTGGCTGAGCCTGGCACGCCTGCGGCTCCCGCTGCGGCGCCTGAGGCGCGGAAGAGCGGTGGCTCGAAGGGCGCGGAGAAAGCGAAGGACACCGAGCAGGACAAGTGATCGGTACCAGGTTCCTCGGTTCGCCAGGTCGGTGTGCGCTGGGCCACGGGGGCCTAGGAGGCTCCGGTGGTGAGGTCCAGGTGGGGTAGGGAGCGGAGTTGGTTGTCTTGGTGGTAGGTGAAGAAGGCGGCTATCAGGCCGGTGGATTCCCGGCGGGTTCTGGGGTCGGCTTGGAGGGCGGTGGGCCAGTCGCCGGTGAGGAGGGCGGCCAGGTGGGTGACTGTGGCTTGGGACGGCATGGCTGAGGCGGGTGGGCGGCAGGTGGTGCAGACCATGCCGCCGGCGGCGGGGTTGAAGGCTCGGTGGGGGCCTGGTTCGCCGCAGCGGGCGCAGTCGTCGAAGGACGGGGCGTAGCCGGCGATCGCCAGGGATCGGAGCAGGAACGAGTCGAGGACCAGGGCGGGCTCGCGTTCGCCGGTGGACAGGACGCGGAGGGCGCCGGCCAGCAGGAGGTGCTGCTGGGTCGCCGGTTCCTTCTCCTCGACGACCAGGCGGTCGGCGGTCTCCAGCAGGACGGTCCCTGCCGTGTACCGCGCGTAGTCGTCGACGATCCCTTCGCCGTACGCCGCGATCGACTCGGCCTGCGTGACGACGTCCAGCGTCCGGCCGGTCGCCAGTTGCAGGTCGACGTGGCTGAACGGCTCCAGGCGGGCGCCGAAGCGCGACGACGTACGGCGGACTCCCTTGGCGACCGCGCGCACCTTGCCGTTGGCGCGGGTCAGCAGCGTGGCGATCCGGTCCGCCTCACCCAGCTTCTGGGTGCGCAGCACGATCGCCTGATCCCGGTAGAGCGGCACGACGTCAGTGTCTCACTCCCGGCCGACATACTCCTCGAGGCTGATCGGTTCCTGCCCGGTGATGTCACGCACCGCGGTCGACACCTGCGACAGTTCGCCGCTCGCGATCGCGGCGTACGACGTGACCCACCCGGCCACCTCCCACGCTGGCGCGCCGTACGACTCCCGGGACCGGTACGCCTCGTCGAGCGTCTCCGGCTCGTACCGGACCTTGCGGCCCCACGCCTCGGTCAGTACGCCGGCCGCCTCGGACAACGTGAACGCTGCCGGTCCGGTCAGGTCGTACGTCGCACCGCCGAACCCCGACCCGGTGAGTACCCGGGCCGCCACGGCCGCCACGTCGTCCCGCGCCACCGCGGACACCCGCCCGTCCCCCGCCGGACCGCGGATCACGTCGTCCGGCCCGGCGAACCCGGGTACGAAATCGAGGTACAGGTTGTCCCGCAGGAAGGTGAAGTCGACACCGCTCGACCGGATGTGCTGCTCGGTGTGCCAGTGGTCGCGCGCGAACGTGAACGTCGCCCCGGGCGCCGCCCCGACGAACGAGGTGTACACGATCCGCCGTACCCCCGCCGCCACCGCCGCGTCGACCGTTGCCTTGTGCAACGCCACCCGGTCCGCCGACTCCGTTGCACTGAGCAACATCAGTACGTCGACACCGTCGAGCGCCGCCAGCAGCGCGGCATGCTCGCCGTACGCCGCCTGCGCCACCGAGGCACCCGGCACCGACGGCGCCCGCGCCGGATCCCGCACGATCAACCGGAGCTGCTCCCCGGTCAACCGTTCGACGATCCGCGACCCGAGCTGACCGGTCGCACCGGTGACGCCGATCACTTGCCCACCAGGTCCATTCCACCCTGCTGGTACCGCTGCCCGGCCACCGCGTCCGGCGGGAACGCCGCGTCCAGCGCCGCCAGCTCGTCGGCCGAGAACGAGACCTCCGCCGCGCCCAGGTTCTCCGCCAGGTACTTGCGCCGCTTGGTCCCCGGGATCGGCGCCACGTCATTGCCCTGCGCAAGCAACCAGGCGAGCGCCAGCTGGCTCGGCGTCACGCCCTTCGACGCGGCCAGCGCCTTCACCTGCTCGACCAGGTCCAGGTTCCGCTGGAAGTTCTCGCCCTGGAACCGCGGCAGCGTGCGCCGCATGTCGTCGTCGGGGAAGTCCGCCTCGGACTTGATCTGCCCGGTCAGGAACCCGCGCCCGAGCGGGCTGAACGGCACGAACCCGATGCCCAGCTCCCGCAGCGTCGGCAGGACGACGGTCTCCGGGTCGCGCGTCCACAACGACCACTCGCTCTGTACGGCGCTGATCGGGTGGACGGCATGCGCCGCGCGCACCGTCTCCCCGTTCACCTCGGACAGCCCGAGGTACCGCACCTTGCCCGCCTCGACCGCCGAGGCCATCGCCCCGACCGTCTCCTCGATCGGGACCTGGGGATCGCGCCGGTGCAGGTACCACAGGTCGATGTGCTCCACCCCCAGGCGCCGCAGCGACGCGTCCAGGGCCTCCAGCGCGTACTCCGGCGACCCGTCGACTGCGGTCGGAGGCGCCGGCGACGTCGGGTCGCTGCGCTTGAACCCGAACTTGGTCGCGAGCACCACCTCGTCGCGGCGGCCGGCCAGTGCGCGCCCGACGAGCTCCTCGTTCTCGCCGTCGCCGTACACGTCGGCGGTGTCGATGAAGGTGCATCCGGCGTCGATGGCCGCGTGCAGGGTCGCGATCGACTCGGCGTCGTCCGCGCGGACGCCGTACGACTGGGACATCCCCATGCAGCCGAGGCCGAGGCAGGAAACGGTCAGGTCACCGAGCTGGGATTCACGCATGTCCCGAACCTACCGCCGTACCCCGGGCCGGCGGCCAACACCCCCGCAGATCGTGAGACGGGGGTGACAGCTCAGCCGGCTACGACGCCTCTGACCGGTAGCACGACCGGTCACCTTTTCTCACAGGCTTCGCACAGGTCACAGGCCCAGTTGGGTCGGCATGGTTGGTGGGCCTGAGTCGAGGAGTTTGCGGAGCAGCGTCGGCAGTTCGCGGGGGGCGAAGCGTTCTGCGTGGGCGTCCAGGTCGGGTAGGGTCCACCACTGCATGGCGTGGACGTTCTCGGCGCGGAGCTCCGCCGCGGTGAGGGTGCCGGCGGGGGTGAAGTGGTTCGTGCGGATCAGGAAATAGTCGTTGATCACCCCGTCGAAGCCGGTGGCGTGGCCGTCGGCAACGATCTCCTGGTGCCAGAGGTGCGGCGGGTCGGGGAAGTCCGTCAGACCTACCTCTTCGATGAGCTCACGGCGCAGACCTTCGACCAGCGTCTCCCCGGCCTCGACGCCGCCGCCGGGCGTGGCCCAGAGCGGCCCGTCGGGGAACTCGAAGCGGACCAGCAGGACGCGGTCGTCCTCGTCGAGGATCACGCCGCGCGCCGCCGGCCGGAGCCGGGGCAGCCGGAGCTCGACCTCTCGATGCTCCTCGACCGCGCGGAACCCGAACCGCGCGTTGACCTTGCGCATCGGGGCGTTCGACAACGCGGTCCAGGTGTGCAGGAAGCGTTGCGCCGTACGGTGTTTCGCCAGCTGCTGCAGGTTCGCCAGCTTCAGATGGGTCCCCAGGTTGTGGCCGCGATGCTCACGCAGTACCAGCGTGTCGTCCTGCTGGGCGTGCTCGGCGTCCGCCCGCGGCAGATAGATCAGCGTGTACCCGGCCGGCTCGCCCGCGTCGGTGTGCGCCATCGTCACCAGGGCGAGGTAGGTCCGGTCGACGCGCGCCTCGCTCGCGGTCAGCTTCTCGACCGTCCACGGCACGAGCTCGCGCGTCATCCCGCCGGTCGGCACGTCCAGATCCATCGCGGTGTGCAGATCGGCGTACGCCTGCTGATGCTCCGGCGGGCACAGCCCCGCCCACGACGTCAGCCGGTACCCGTCGAGCGGGCCCGCCGCGGACCGCAGCTCGTCCAGCCGCAGGTCGTCGTACGGCAGCGGTACGACGAGATGCTCCTCGACATGCTCCACCTGGAACCCGAGCCGCTCCGCGAACGCGGCGCCGGGCGACGGATCCCCGGGTACGCCGAGCTCGGCCTGGACGATCGTCCTACCGAGCTGCGCAGAGCGCGTGACGGCCCACCGCCACAGCGCCGTACCGATCCCGCGGCGCCGGTGCTCCGGCGGTACGGCGATCTCGACCTCGACCGTGTCGAGGTTGTCGGTCAGCCGGTACTCGAACAGCAACGTCGCGAGCACCCGCTCGTCCTCGAACGCGCCGACCGCGATCCGCCGCTTGAGCGGGCCCGGGGTGCGCAGCGAGAACCCGAGGGTCTCCCGGCCGACCACCAGCGCGGCCTCCCGGCCGGCGATCGCGCCGGCCCGGAAGGCGTCGTACCACTCGTCGAACAAGGCCAGGTCGGCCGGGTCGATCTCGCGAATGCTGATCACCCGGCCGACCCAACCAAACAATCGGGTCAGGACGCCACCCGTTTAGGCCGGCGCGACCTTGCCCGAGTACATGCCCATGATCACGAAGTTGTCCGCGTACGGCGCGTTCTTCAGGATCGGGTCGTCGTCGGCCGGGAATTTCGCCACCCGGGTGCCCTCGAGAGCCGGGTTGTTACCGTAGCGCTCCCAGAGCGGGATGATCGGCAGCAACTCGTTGAACGCCATCGCCGCGGCGGTGATGTTCTTCTTCTGCTCGTCGACGTTCAGGCCCTGGGCGGACTTGTCCACAACGGCCTTCAGGTCGATCGGACCGGCCGAGGTGGTCTGGTTGAGCGGGAAGTTCATGCCCTTGCCGCCGGAGTTCGCCGCGATCACGTAGTTGAACGTGTACAGGTCCTGGACGAACGCGAAGTACGGGTGCGGGTGGTTCGACGCACCCCAGCCCTGGATGGCGATGTCGAACTTGCCGGCCAGGACGTCCGGGTTCAGCTGGGTGAAGGTGATACCCCGCTTGGTGATGTTGAACCCGAACTTGTTCAGCTGGTCGGCCGCGTTGGTGGCGGCCGGGTTCCAGTCGGCGAACTCGGTCGGGAACTTGATGTCGTAGGCGGCCGGCTTGCCGTTCGGCAGCGTCCACTTGCCACCGGTCTTCTTCCAGCCGGCTTCCTGCAGCAGCTGCGTGGCCTTGGCCTCGTCCTTCTCGTACGCCTGCAGCTTCTTCTGGTCGGCGTCCGAGATCCAGTCGGGCACGAGGATGTCGGAGAAGCCGGCCATGAACTTGCACGGCTTGCCCGAGTCGCCGAGCGCGACCGTGCCGTTCTCGTTGCGGTCGAGGACGTACGCGATCGCCTGCCGTACCTTGGCGTCGGCCAGCTCCGGGTGGGTGGTGTAGTTGAACACCAGCGACGGACCCGAGTACACCGGCGGCCGGAGGATCCGGAAGCCGCTGCCCTGCAGGGTCTTCTCGCTGGCCACCGCGAAGCCGTGGGTCGCGTAGTCGACGTCCTTGTTCATCACGACCGGCGTGATGTCGGAGGTCTCACCGTTGTAGATGATGACCTTCGAGAAGCCGACCTTGTCGGCGAACAGGCCCTTGTCGTTCTTGACCAGCGTCATCTGTGCGTTGGTCATGGTCTTCGGGTCGAAGTTGAACGGGCCCGAGACGACCGGGTTCTCCGGACGGAACTTCTGGAAGTCGCCGTTCAGCTTCTTGCCCTCGGGGCTGTCCAGGCTGGTCTTGGCCTTCCGCAGGGCCTCGGCCTTGGTCGCCCACTCGCCGTAGACCGAGTCGGGCAGGATCCCGGCGCGCAGGATGTACCGCTCGAGCACGGTGGACGGCGTACCGATGGTGAACACCACGGTGGTGTCGTCCTTGGCGCTGACGTCGGACAGGAACGTCCAGTCCTGCTGACGCAGCAGCCAGCGGAGGTTGAACGTCGATACGACGTCCTTCGACGTGACCGGCTTGTCGTCGCTCCACTTCAGCCCGGAACGCAGCTTCAGCGTGTACGTCTTGGTCGCCTCGTCCAGTTGCCCGGACTCGGCCATCATCCATTCCCACTTCTTGTCGGCCCAGTAGTACATGCCGGCGCTCGGGTAGACGAGGTCGAAGTACGGGCTGTTGCTCGCCTGGATGCCGTCGGTGACACCGGCGGCCAGGTTGAAGTGGCCCTTCGGCGGCAGCTGGTACGGGTACGCGCCGTGGAACTCGCCGCCGGACTTGCCGCCGCCTTCGTTGTTGCTGTTCGGGGTACTCGGCGAGCACGCCGTCAGTGACCCGATGCCGGCTGCGCCGACACCGGCGATGCCGAACAGCTGGAGCACGTGCCGGCGAGAGACCGCGTTGGTCAGGGCGCTCGCGCCCGTCCCGTTGGTGCCGGGATCGTTGGTGTCGGTGGGACTCATCCTTCGTCCTTTCTGAACTGACCACACGCCCATGTGGGTCAGGTACTACTGGTGGGATTAACTACCGCCCTCGCGTTTTTCCCGGCGCCGGGTCAGGACGACTCCGACGACGACCACCAGGCCCAGTAGCAGGCCCAAACACAAGGTGAACAGGGTGACGACGAACTGCGGGGTGCCCGGCGTCAGGGTGAGCAGCAGCACTCCGCTGGCCAGCACCAGGAAGGCCGCCCAGCCGAGCGCCAAGCGCCCGATCTGTGATCCCATCAGGCCCCCGGCTCATCCGGCCGCTTCTCTGGTACGCCGTCGCGCGCCACCACGTGGCACGCGGCGGACTGGCCGGGACGGATCTCCATGAGCTCGGGCACCTTCCCGTCGCACAGCCCGTCCTCGAACAGCGGGCAGCGCGGATGGAACGTGCAGCCGGACGGCAGGTGCGCCAGGCTCGGAATCTCCAGGCTGCGCAGCGACTCGCGGCCCTTGGTCTTGGTCAGGTCGGGGTCCGGCTCCGGGATCGCGTCGATCAGCGCCCGGGTGTACGGATGCGTCGGCGCGTTGATGATCTTCGGCGTCGGCCCGAACTCCACGATCCGGCCGAGGTACATCACCGCGGTCTTGCCGTGCCAGCCGAAGTATTTCGCGATGGCCAGGTCGTGGGTGATGAACAGGAACCCGACGCCGAGGTCGTCGCGCAGCCGGCCGAGCATCGCGAGCACGCTGATCCGGATCGACACGTCCAGCATCGAGGTCGACTCGTCCGCGATGATCAGCTTCGGGTCCAGCGTGAGCGCCCGGGCGACCGCGACGCGCTGGCGCTGGCCGCCGGACAGCTGGTGCGGGAACTTCGACAGGTAGGTCTCGGGTGGGGTCAGGTCGACCTTGGTGAGCAACTCGGTCGCTCGCACGACGGCGGCCTTCTTGTTCTTCACCACGCCGTGCTTGAGCAGCGGAGCGATCATCGTCTGCAGGATCGTCCGGGTCGGGTTCAGCGAGGCGTACGGGTCCTGGTGGACGTACTGCACGCTGCGACGGAAGGTGCCGAAGTCGTTCCGGTTCATCGACCAGATGTCGGTGCCGTCGAAGCCGACCTGGCCGCTGGTCGGCCTGGCGAGGCCGGCCGCCATCCGGGCCGCGGTGGTCTTCCCGGAACCGCTCTCGCCGACCAGGCAGAGCACCTCGCCGGGATTGACCGACAGGTCGATGTTGTCGACCGCCCGGATCGGCCCGGCCTTGGTGTCGAACACCTGGCTGACGCCGTCGAGCGTCATCAGCGGCGTCGCGGCAGCGGCCTCAGTCTCAGGGGACTTCTCCAGCGCGCTCATGATGCGTTCCCCAAGTCGCTCGGCACCTCGCGCTCGAGGTGCACCTCCTTCCAATGGATGCAGGCCGCTTCGTGCGCGTCACCGGGCTCGTCGGTGATCGGGAGCAGCGGCGGGTCCTCCTCCTTGCACTCGTCGGTCGCGTACTTGCAGCGGGGGTTGAACGTGCAGCCCGGCGGCAGCGCGGCGAGGCTCGGCGGACCGCCCGGGATCGACTCCATGTCCGGCAGGTCGCCGACGATCGGCGGCACGGCCTTGATCAGGCCGAGCGTGTACGGGTGGCGCGGCCGGTAGAACATGTCCCGGACGCCACCGGTCTCGATGATGCGTCCGGCGTACATGGTGGCGACCCGGTCGGCGAGCTCGGCGGCCAGCGACAGGTCGTGGGAGATGAAGATCATCGAGAACCCGAGCCGCTCGCGGACCTCGTGCAGGACGTCCACGACCGACCGCTGGGTGAGGATGTCGAGCGCCGTGGTCGGCTCGTCGAGGATCAGCACCTCGGGTTCGAGCAGCAGGCTCATCGCGATCAGCACGCGCTGCCGCATACCGCCGGACAGCTCGTGCGGGTAGCTGTCCATCACCCGGGTCGGCTCGAGGCGGACCAGCCGGAGCAGCTCAGCCGCCCGGTCCTCGATCTCCTGTTTGCTTGCCTTGGTGTGCGCGCGCATCGTGTCGTGCATGTGGGCGCGGATCTTCAGCACCGGGTTGAACGCGTTCATCGCGCCCTGGAAGACCATCGCCGCGTCCCGCCAGCGGAAGTCCCGCAGGTCCCTGCCGTTCAGGCCGAGCACGTCGATCGTCGTGCCGTCGCCGCGGTTGAACGTCACCTGTCCGCTGGCGTGGCCCAGACGCGGCAGCAACCGCAGCAGGCCGAGCCCGAACGTGGTCTTGCCGCAGCCGCTTTCGCCCACCAGGGCGAGGCTCTCGCCCGGGAAGAGGTCGAGGTCGATACCGCGCACCGCCTGCACCGTCGCACCGGCGCCGGTCCGGTACTCGACCTTGAAGTCGCGGATCGACAGCAGCGGCTTGCCCTCGCCGCCGCGCACCGCGCGAGCCGCGCCTGAGGTAGTCGTCGTCACCATGCTCACCGGTCCCGGAGCCGCGGGTTGAGGATCTCTTCGAGGGATCTCGTCATCATCACCAATCCGAGCAGCAGCAGGACGATCGCGACGATCGGGCTGAGGATCCACGCCAGGCTCGCGTCGTTGAAGATCGCGCCGGCGATCCAGGCGCGGTTGAGCATGATGCCCCAGTTGGCCCCGCTCAGCGGTGCCAGGCCGAGCAGGTAGAAGCCGACCAGCTGGTAGATCGCGTTCGTCACGCCGATCATGAAGTTCATCAGGATGAAGCTGGCCATGTTCGGCAGGATCTCGACGAACACCACCCGCACCGTCCCGAGGTCGAGCAGCCGGGCCGCCTCGACGAACTCACGCTCCCTGAGCGAGAGGACCTGCGCACGCACCGCCCGGGTCAGCACCGGCCAGGACAGGAAGCCGACCAGGAGCGCGAGCAGGAGCGGTGAGTCGAGCTTGAAGAACGCACCGAGGACAGCGAGCAGGATGATCGTGGGGACCGTCAGGAAGACGTCGACCGCAGTGACCACCGCGGAGTCGAACCAGCCGCCCAGGTAGGCGGCCAGGGACCCGAGAATGATCGCGATGACCGTCGAGATCGCCGCGGCGAAGAAGCCGACGAAGATGACGGTCCGGCCGCCGCCGATCATCTGGGCCAGGACGTCCTTGCCCTCGTTGTCGGTGCCGAGCAGGTGGCCCGGCGAGCCGGCCGGGAGCAGGATCTCCTTGACGTTCGGCGCGATCTCCGGGGTGAAGAACGGCCCGATCGCGGAGATCAGTATCAGCAGCAGAACCACCACGAAGCCGATGAAGCCGGCCGGGCTGCGGCGCAGCGAGCTGAGGATGCCCGCGAACCGGGAGACACCTGTCGTGCCGATCGAGGTGACCGGAATCGAAGCTTCAGTCATCTCAGTTCACCCCTTGGCCTTGCCGCTGAGCCGGATTCGCGGATCCAGTCGGCTGTAGAGGATGTCGGCCAGCAGGTTGGCCGCCACCACGGAGATCGTCAGCACCAGGAAGATCCCTTGCAGCACCGGGTAGTCGCGGCCGTTGATCGCGTTGAACAGGCTGAAACCGATGCCCTGGTAGCCGAAGATCCGCTCGACGAAGATCGAACCGCCGACCACGAACCCCAGCGACACCGCGAGCTGGCTGAACAGTGGCAGTACGGCGTTCCGCCCGACGTACCCGGACCGGATCCGCGAGTCCGACAGGCCGCGCGCCCGGGCCACCGTCACGTAGTCCTCGCCGAGTGTCTCCACCGTCGACGACTTCATCACCAGTGCCCAGGAGCCGACCGTGGTCAGCGCGTAGGCCAGGATCGGCAGCGTCGCGTGGTAGAAGATGTCGTTCAGGAAGCTCAGGCTGAACGACGGCTCAACGCCGGGTGTGTACGAACCGCGCGCCTCGGTCAGGTTGAACCACTGCAGCTTCACGCCGAGGAAGACCACGATCAGGATCGCCAGGATGTAGTTCGGGATCGCGTGCAGCAGCGCGCCGAGCGAGCTGAGCGTATGGTCGACCCAGCTCTCCCGGCGGTAGGCCATGATCATGCCGGCCACGATGCCGGCGGCGAAGCTGATCACGGTGGCCACACCGACCGAGAACAGCGTCCACGGCAGGTAGGTCGTGATCACCTGCGCCACGGTGGTGCCTGGCGACAGGATCGAGTTGCCGAAGTCGCCGTGCAGCAGGTTCACCATGTAGGTGAAGTACTGCGAGATCAGCGGAGCGTCCGGGTCCAGCGAGAACAGGTTCTGCGCCTGCGCCGCGGCCGCCTCGTACGAGATACCGGTCTGCGCGATCTGCGTCTGGATGTACGTTTCCACCGGGTTGCCCGGCAGCAGCCGGACCAGGAAGAACGTGCCGGTGGTGACGATGAAGACGGTCAGGAGCGCCTTCAGGAGTCTTCGTACCAACCAGGCGCTGAAGAAGCGCCGAACAGCCGAGGGGCTCGGTTCGACGGCCGGTCCTTCGATCAGCTTCGCCGCGGACGTGTCGACCGCACCGCTCACTGCTCACCTCCACGCGACTGCAGGGGAAAGTCGGTGGCGCAGACCCTGATCAGCCAGACTTAGTAACACTGTCTTGCAAGGATCTGCGCATTGTGCAGACAGTCTGCGCAACCCTGGTCATCGAGTCAACGACTTGAGGCAACGTTGAGACAACGTTGCGCACCGTGACGCAACGGTACCGGCGCGTACAGGAATTGCCCGCCTCCGACACGGAGACGGGCAATTCCCCCAGAGATTCTGGAGGTTTCTGACGGTTCAGCGCGTTGCGCGGTTGACAGCTGACACGACGGCCTTCAACGAGGCGGTGAGAATGTTCGCGTCCCGGCCGACGCCCCAGAACACCTCGTCGCCGACCTCGCACTCGACGTAGGCGGCCGCCAGTGCGTCGCCGCCCGCGGAGAGCGCGTGCTCGTGGTAGTCCAGCACGCGGACGTCGTACTTCAGCGGCCGGATCGCGTCGACGAAGGCCGAGACCGGACCGTTGCCTTCACCAACCAGTTCGTGCGGGACGCCGTTGGCATAGACCTGAACCCGGAGCTGGTCGCCCTGGCCCTCACCGGACGTCGAGGTGACGGTCAGCAGCGACAGCGCGCCGGGCGCCAGGTACTCGGCCGCGAAGATGTCCCACATCTGCTGCGGGCCGACCTCGCCGCCCTCGTTGTCGGTGTGCTGCTGGATCACCCGGCTGAACTCGATCTGCAGCCGGCGCGGCAGGTCGAGCCGGTGCTCCGACTTCATGATGTACGCGACGCCGCCCTTGCCGGACTGCGAGTTCACCCGGATCACGGCCTCGTACGAGCGGCCGACATCCTTCGGGTCGATCGGCAGGTACGGCGCCTCCCAGGCGATCTCGCCCACCGGCCGGCCCTCGGCCGCTGCCTGCTTGTCGAGCGCCTCCAGGCCCTTCTTGATCGCGTCCTGGTGCGAGCCCGAGAACGCGGTGTAGACCAGGTCGCCGGCGTACGGCTGCCGCTCCGGAACGCGCATCTGCGTGCAGTACTCGACCGTGCGGCGGATCTCGTCGATGTCGGAGAAGTTGATCTGCGGGTCGATGCCCTGGCTGAACAGGTTCATCCCCAGGGTGACCAGGTCGACGTTGCCGGTCCGCTCGCCGTGACCGAACAGGCAGCCCTCGACGCGGTCCGCGCCGGCCATCAGGGCCAGCTCGGTCGCGGCCACCGCCGTACCGCGGTCGTTGTGCGGGTGCAGGCTGATCGTGCTGTGCTCGCGACGGGTCAGGTTGCGCGAGAACCACTCGATCTGGTCGGCGTACACGTTCGGGGTGGACATCTCGACGGTGGCCGGCAGGTTCAGGATGATCTCGCGGCCCTCGGCGGGCTGCCAGACGTCGCTGACCGCCTCGCACACCTCGAGCGCGAACCCCAGCTCGGTACCGGTGAAGATCTCCGGGCTGTACTGGTACCCGAACTCGCAGTCGCCGAGGATCTCGTCGGCGTACTTCATCACCGTCTCGGTGCCGCGGACCGCGATCGCCCGGCACTCGGCCTTGTCGACGTTGAACACCACCCGGCGGAACAGCGGCGCGGTCGCGTTGTAGAGGTGGATCGTGGCCTTCGGCGAGCCCTGCAGCGACTGCACGGTGCGCTCGATCAGCTCCTCGCGCGCCTGGGTCAGCACCGAGATCGTCACGTCGTCCGGAATGACGTCGTCCTCGATGAGGCTGCGGACGAAGTCGAAGTCGTACTGGCTGGCGCTCGGGAAACCGACCTCGATCTCCTTGTAGCCCATCTTCACCAGCAGGTCGAACATCCGCCGCTTGCGGGCCGGCGACATCGGCTCGACCAGCGCCTGGTTGCCGTCGCGGAGGTCGGTGGACAACCAGCGCGGGGTCCTGTCGACGGACTTGGCCGGCCAGGTGCGGTCCGGCAGGTCGATCGGCGGGAACGCGCGGTAGCGGTGGATCGGCATACCGGACGGCTGCTGCACGGGCTGAGGCTGGTTCTTCGGTGCCACGGGGGTTCTCCTCGGAAGTACGGGTGTCGTGAAGGACGACCGGCGTACGACGAAACTCCGCGGCGAGGGACCGGCCTTGTCAGGCCTCGCCGCGGCAGCGAAGGAGGAGAAGCTGGTGCCGCATGATGCCAGCGAGTCTATGCACAACTCCCCCGGCCCGTCGAACCGGGGGTCTCGACCGGCGAGACACGGAGAGTGACGGGCCGCTCGCTGAGGATGTGCTGAGGATCGGGTTCCGCGGGTCGCGGAGCGGCACCGGGCTGGTGCGAGGATGGCCGGATGACGGCGCAGCAGACGGCGCGAGTACTGGTGGTCGAGGACGCGGAACCGATCCGGACCGCCGTCGGGATCGCCCTGACCGAGGCCGGGTACGACGTCCGCACCCGGCCGGACGGCGACGGTTTCGAGCGGGAGCTGGCGGAGTACCGCCCGGACCTGGTGCTGCTCGACGTGATGCTGCCCGGGCGGGACGGGTTCGAGCTGCTGGCGGTCGTCCGCGAGACGTCGAACGCCGGGGCGATCCTGCTGACCGCCCGTGACGCCGTCGACGACCGGCTCCACGGACTGCGGACCGGGGCGGACGACTACGTGGTCAAGCCGTTCGTGCTGGCCGAGCTGATCGCGCGGGTCGAGGCGGTGCTACGGCGGATGGGCCGGCTCCGAGCCGTGCTCGCCGTCGGGGACCTGGAGGTGGACGTCGAGGCCCGCGTCGTACGCCGGGCCGGGTCCGAGATCGAGCTGACCGCGACCGAGTTCAAGCTGCTGGCGTTCCTCGCGGGCCGCGCCGAGAAGGTCGTCGGCAAGACGCAACTGCTGACGGCCGTCTGGGGGTACGACGACTACGCCGACAACCTGGTCGAGGTGTACGTCAGCGGCCTGCGCCGCAAGCTGGAGGCGCACGGACCGCGGCTACTGCACACCGTCCGCGGCTCCGGGTACGTGTTGCGTACATGAGCGGCCTGCGTACTGCGTCCTTGCGCATCCGCGTGACGCTGACCGCCATCGCCGTACTGCTGGTGGTCCTGCCCGTCACCGGATTGACCGTGAAGGCGGTGTTCGACGCACAGGCGGAGCGGAGTCTCGACTCGTTGCTGACCGGGCGGGCGCAGCTGGCACAGCAGCTCGCCCGGCAGAACGTTGCACCAGGCAACTTGGTGCGCCGGGTGGACGCCGACGGGGTGCGGGTGACACTGGTACTGCGGAACGGGCGGCAGCTGGGCGCTCCGCCGATCGAGGCCGGCGGGACCGTGCGGCAGGTGAAGGCGACGTTGCAGGCGGGCCAGCAGACGAAGGGCGCGACGCTGCTGCTGTCCGCGGACACCGGGCTGCTCGCGGATGCGAGTGCGCGGTTGCGCAACGTGCTGATCGTTTCGGGCGGGCTGGCGATCCTGATCACCGCGTTCGCGCTGGCGCTCGGGATGCGGCTCGCGCTGGCGCCGCTGGACGCGATGACCGGGTTGGCGCGGTCGATCGCGGCGGGGCGGCGCGGCGGCCGGTTGCAGCCGGAGCGCGTAGACACCGAGCTCGGGCGGACGGCAGCCGCGTTCGACGAGATGCTGAACGCGCTCGAGGGCGCCGAAGGGGCCGCCCGGCGGGCCGAGGGGACGGCGCGCCAGGCGGAACGGGTGGCGCGGCAGTCGGAGGACCGGATGCGGGAGTTCGTCGCCGACGCCGCGCACGAACTGCGCACGCCGGTGGCCGGTCTGCAGACAGCCGCTGAGACGTTGATCCAGCTGGGTCCGGACGCATCGGCCGAACAGCGCGAGGAGCTGGAACTTCTCCTGGTCCGCGAGTCCCGCCGCGCCGGCACCTTGGTCGCCGATCTGCTCGAGCTCAGCCGCATCGACGCCGGCCTCCAACTGCAGCTGGCATCTGTCGATCTGCGCGAGCTCGCCGAGGCACAAGCCGCCCGCCTCCGCCTGATAGCCCCCGAGGTCACCGTCGAGCTTCACGGCTCGGCAACGGTCACCGCCGACGCGGATCGCCTCACCCAGGTCCTCACCAACCTGGTCGACAACGCCCGTCAGGCCGGCGCCCGCGCGCTCCGCATCACGGTCGCACCGACCGGCGTACTGGTCGAGGACGACGGCCCCGGCGTACCTCCGCCTGCTCGCGAACGCATCTTCGCCCGCCTGGTGCATGGACCGCACAGCAAGGGCGCCGGCCTCGGCCTGGCCATCGCCCGCGGCGTCGCCCGAGCCCACGGCGGCGACCTGACAGTGACAGACCGCGCCGACGGCCGCCAAGGCGCGGCCTTCCACCTCGTCCTCCCCCGCCTGCCGTGACCCCCGCTCGGAGCACGCCCCTCTGATGGGTATACGTCCGAGATGCAGGGTTCACCACCCGGATCCGGGCCGCAAACCCTGCATCTCGGACGTATACCCACGAGAGGCCGGACGGTCAGGCCCGGAGGAGGTTGGGGATCGTGGTGGTGTGGTTGGCGAGGATCTTTGCGGGGTCGGCGCCTAGGACGTGGTGGAGGACCGTGGCGTAGACGTCGCGGAAGTCGGTGGTCGTGCGTAGGTCGCCGTTCGAGAGGTCCGTCAAGCTGGGCTGCTCGCCGTAGAAGCCGCCCGTGACCTTCTCGCCGAGCAGGAACACCGGGCCGGCGGTGCCGTGGTCGGTGCCGTCGCTGCCGTTCGCCTGCACGCGGCGGCCGAACTCGGAGTACACGAGCACCATCGCGTTCTTCCCCCGCTCGGTCTTCTGCAAGCGTTGGACGAACGGCGTCAGCGCGCCGTCCAGCTCGGTCAGCAACCGCTGCTGCGTGCCCCGCTCGTCGGCATGCGTGTCGAAGCCGCCCAGCGAGGCGGAGTACGCCCGTGTCGGTACGCCGGCCTCGATCAGTCCTGCGATGAGTTCGAGCTGTGCCCCGAGTTGCGACGCACCGCCGGCGGACGCGCCCTTGTTCCGCTCCTCGTCGTCCTCGTCCTCACGTTCGTGACCGCTGCGGACCGCCTTCCCCAGTACCTGTGCCGCGTTCTGCAGGTCGAGCACCGACTTGGCCGCCTTCGCCTGCCACGGACCCTCACCCGGGCTCGGCTTCCCCAGCGCCGCGTACGCCGTCCCGACCGGACCACCCGGCAACGCCAGCCCGCGCAGCGGCAAGGACGCGGCGGCCGTGGTCTCCCCCGCCAGCAGCGGCGGAAGGGTCGGTTCGACGGAGATCGCACGCAGCGGATCCGCTCCGGTCGCGTCCAGCCAGCGGCCGAGCCACCCGCTCGGGACCGGCGACTTCGGCGACGCCGTCTGCCAGATCGCCATCGACCGGAAGTGGCTGCGATCCGGCTCCGGATAACCGACCCCGCGGACGATCGCCAGCCGCTTGTCGTCCCAGAATCCCTTCAGGCCCTTCATCCCCGGGTTCAGCCCGAGCCCGTCGCCGAGATCGAGCACCTCGTCACCGCCGTACGCGAGCTCCGGGCGCGCCTTCTGGTACGCCGGATCCGCCGCCGGTACGACGGTGTTGAGCCCGTCGTTCCCGCCGTACAGCGTGATGACGACCAGCACCGACTGCTCGCTCGGCAGCGGATCGTCGACAGCTGCCGCCATCAGGTCGGACCAGTTCACTTGGGTCGCACCGGCCGCCAGCGCACCGGCCGCGGTCACGCCGCTGAGCGTCAGGAACCGCCGTCTCGTCAGATTGTCCACAATCTCCTCCTAGGACCTAGGCGCTCACGACGTATTCGGGGGCGCAGGCCGCGACCGCGATCAGGTGCGCGGGATCCTTCACGCCGGTCAGCGCCGCGCGGGTCCGGTCGGACCAGCCGTCGACGCCCAGCAGTGCGCCGGCTGCGCCCGCTCGATCCCTCGCGTTGTCGACAATCGAAAGGTCGGCAATCTTCGCCAGCTGCTGTGCGAGCTGCAACCGCGTCAGACCGGCCGATGTCGTCAGCCAGCTCGCTCCGGCCGGCCAGCCGCCGACACTCGGCGGGCGGTACGGCAGCTGCCCCATCCCCCGCAACCCGGCGAGCAGCTTGGCCTGCTCCTTCTCCTCCAGTTTTCCCGGCCGCAGCCGCAACGCCCGCAGCAGTCCGACCGTCCACTCCACCGGCTGCTTCACCAGACTCGCCGCCGGATCCTTGAACCCGGCCTCGCCCACCATTGCCATCAGCAACGACCTGATATCGCGTTCGGCGCCGTACGCCGTCGTGAGCCGGGCGACTGTCGCGCTGTCCGGCGGCGTCGCGGACACGAGCCGGAACCAGAGCCGCCCGATCACGAACGCAGCCGACGCGGGCTGCGCCAGCGCGAGCCGCGCGAACTCCTTGGCATCGAAGTCACCGGTCTCGCCGAGGATCGTCTTCGTCCCGGAGTCGAACCGCTTCCGCTGGAACATCGCGCCCTGGTCGCGCAGCACCCACCCGGTCAGGCAGCGGGCGCCCTGCGCCACGTCGGCTTCCTGGTAGTGGCCGATGCCGAGCGTGAAGAGCTCCAGGAACTCGCGGGCCAGGTTCTCGTTCGGCGAGCCCTTGCGGTTTCGTTGCCCGTCCAACCAGCGGATCATCGCGGTGTCGACGATCACCGCCTCGGCGAGGTCGCCGAACCGGCCGAGGGCGTGCCGGCGGTGGGTCTGGTTCTGGGCCAGCATCCAGGCCGCGTTGCGGACCTTCTGGTTGCTGGTCGCGAAATGCCCGTGCCAGAACCAGGTCAGCCGCTCCCCCGCGGTCCGGCTCACCACCATCCGGTCGAGCCACCAGATCGTCAGCTTCCGCTCCTGCGCCGCCCGCTGCCGGTTGGCCGCCTTCTTCGCTTCCTGGCCGCCCTTCTTCCCTTCCTTGCCGTCCTTCGCCTTGGCCGGTGCTTCCAGTCCGGTCGGCGGCGGGACCGCGGCGGCCGCCGCATCCGTGGCCGGCCCGAGCAGGCGCCGTACGGTCGCGTCGACACCGGCGGTCAGGTCGCCCGGCACCGGACCGAATCCCAGTCGGTCGTTCAGCCGCCGGACCAGTGCCTGCTCGCCCAAGGCTCGTTCGCTGATCCCGTTCATGCGTCCGATCGTGTCCGGCGAGCCCGCGCCGGACCAGCGTCCGCCGGCTTTCTTCAGCGGATCCACAGGTCCGAGTAGACAACGTCTACAACCATCCTGTAGACACTGTCTGCGTGATCGCCCTAGGCCTGCTGACAGCCTCCGCCTGCTGCCACGCGGCCTGGAACCTACTCCTGAAACGCGGCGGCCTAGGTGGTCCGGCGTTCGTCTGGCTGTGCGGCCTGCTGACGTTGCCGATCTCGCTCGTCCTGCTCGCCCGCGGCTCACTCACGACGGTCTGGTGGGCCGGGCTGGTGAGCATGGCGCTACACACGACGTACGCCGTGACGCTGCAGAAGGCGTATGCACTGGGCGAGTTCACGACGGTGTACCCGGTCAGCCGAGGTACGGCGCCCCGCACTGGTCACGATGGCTGCGCTGCCGTCCCAGCCTCAGGTGTACATCGGCGCCGCCCTGGTGCTGGCCGGCGTCCTCGTGCTCGACCGGCCTCGAACTCGTGCTCCGGCGCGCGGTGTCGCACTCGGGTTGGCGGTGGCCGGGTGCACGGCGGTGTACACGTTGTGGGACGGATTCGCGATCAGGTCGCTGGGCGTGGACCTGTTGACCTATCTGGCCGTGGCGAATGTCGCGCAGGTCGTCGTCCTCTCCGCGGTGGTCCGGGACTTCCGCGGGGCGCTCGGACAGTGGCGGTCGGCGGTGCCGGTCGCGGTGCTGACACCGCTCAGCTACGGGCTCGTGTTGCTGGCGTTGTCGTTCGCCTCGGTCGGAACCGTGGCGGTCGGGCGGACGCTGAACGTCGTACTCGGCGCAGGTCTCGGAGCGATCGTCCTGCGCGAGCGTCCACACGTCGCGGGGCTGGCCGTCGTGCTGGCAGGCGTACTGCTGGTGAGTGTTTGAAAGGAGCGTTCGGTGCGTGAGTTGGTTGCATACTGGTACGAGCGGCCCGTCGACGTGGAGCCGCTTCGTGCCGGAGTTCCAGGCGCTGGGATACCGGGTGCACTGTCCGACGTTGCTCGGGCACGGGCAGGCTCCGCGACGTCGCCCCTACCTGCTCGACGACTTCCGGGACCAGGTACTGCGTGACCTCGACGGGCTCGGCCGCTTCACGATCGTCGGGAACTCGCTCGGCGCCTTCGTCGCGAGCGCCGTCGCGGTCGCAGCCCCGGACCGCGTCGAGCGACTGCTGCTGGAGGAGCTACCGGTGCCGCCGCCGGCCTGGTGGTTCGGTCTGTCCGCCGTCACCGCACCGGCCCTGATGCTCGCCGGCGGTCCGCGGAGTCACCTCGACCAGGACCGGTTCGCGCTGGTGGCGGACTCGATGCCTTCGGCAACGGTCAGCACGATCGCGGCCGGGCACCGGATCCACACCCGCGCGCCGGACCGCTGGCTCGACGCGGTCCGCGGGTTCCTTGCGTTCAAGTGCGCTTGAGTTCCTAGGCTGTGGGCATGACGGAAACCCTCCTCGACCGGATCGGGACGCACGGGCTCGGTGTGCTGGTCACGATCAAGCGCGACGGCCGGCCGCAGCTGTCCAACATCACCTACGTGTTCGACGGCGACCGCGTGCGGATCTCGCTGACCGACGGCCGCGCCAAGACCAAGAACCTGCGCCGCGACCCGCGCGCCAGCCTGTACGTCAACGGCCCGAACGGCCGCTCGTACCTCGTCCTGGAAGGCAAGGCCGAGCTCAGCCCGGTCGCCGCCGACCCGTACGACGCGGTGGTCGAGGACCTCGTCGACTACTACCGCACCGCCTCCGGCGAACACCCGGACTGGGACGAGTACCGCGCGGCGATGGTGCAGGACAAGAGGTTGATGTTCTCGATGACGGTCGACCACGCCTACGGAATGCCGGCACCGTCCTGAACAACGTTCCGGGCCCGCTTCTGAGAAGCGGGCCCGGCACCGTCCTGAACAACGTTCCGGGCCCGCTTCTGAGAAGCGGGCCCGGAACGCAGTACCTCAACGCAGGTCGAAGCGGTCGAGCTCCATGACCTTGACCCAGGCGGCCACGAAGTCCTTCACGAACTTCTCCTGGGCGTCGGCGCTCGCGTAGACCTCGGACAACGAGCGCAGCTGCGAGTTCGACCCGAAGATCAGGTCGGCCGCCGTCGCGGTCCACTTCCGCTCGCCGGTCGCGAGATCCCGGATCTCGAACAGGTTCTCGTCCGACTCCGAGGCCCGCCACTCGGTTCCCGGTGCCAGCAGGTTGACGAAGAAGTCGGTCGACAGGGTGTCGGTCCTGTCGGTGAAGACGCCGTGTCGCGCGTTGCCGACGTTCGCACCCAGCACCCGGAGACCGCCGACCAGAACGGTCATCTCCGGACTGGTGAGGGTGAGCATGTACGCGCGGTCCAGCAGCAGCGTCTCCGGCGACAGCTTCTCCCCGGCTCGCAGGTAGTTCCGGAACCCGTCGGCCCGCGGCTCGAGGACCGCGAACGAGTCGAGGTCGGTCTGGTCCTGCGTGGCGTCGGTCCGGCCGGGGCGGAACGGAACGGTGATGTCCTGACCGGCGTTCTTCGCTGCTCGCTCGACCGCCGCGCTGCCGCCGAGCACGATCAGGTCGGCGAGCGACACGCGCTTGCCACCCGGCTGCGACGCGTTGAAGTCGTGCTGGATCCGCTCCAGCGTCTCCAGGACCTTCGCCAGTTCAGCCGGCTCGTTGCACTCCCAGTCGCGCTGCGGCTGGAGCCGGAGCCGCGCGCCGTTCGCGCCGCCGCGTTTGTCGGTCCCCCGGAAGCTGGCCGCGGACGCCCACGCCGTGGACACCAGTTGCCGCACCGACAAGCCGGAACCGAGGATCTTCTCCTTGAGGGCCGCGATGTCGGCATCGTCGATCAGCTCGTGATCGAGCGCCGGAACCGGGTCCTGCCACAGCTGCGGCTCCGGCACCCACGGGCCGAGGAAGCGCGAGACCGGACCCATGTCGCGGTGCAGCAACTTGTACCAGGCCTTCGCGAACGCGAGCGCGAACTCCTCGGGGTTCTCGGCGAAGCGTCGCGAGATCGGGCCGTAGACCGGGTCGAACCGCAGCGCGAGGTCGGTCGTCAGCATCGTCGGACGGTGCTTCTTCGACGGGTCGTGCGCGTCCGGCACCGACTCTTCGGCGTCCTTCGCGACCCATTGCTTGGCGCCGGCCGGACTCTCGGTCAGCTCCCATTCGTGGCCGAACAGGTTCTCGAAGAAGCCGTTGCCCCACCGGGTCGGCGTCGGCGTCCAGGTCACCTCGAGCCCGCTGGTGATCGTGTCGCCGGCCTTGCCGCTGCCGTGGCTGCTCTCCCAGCCGAGTCCCTGGGCCTCCAGCGGCGCCGCCTCGGGTTCCGGACCGACGCTCTCCGCCGGGCCGGCGCCGTGGGTCTTGCCGAACGTGTGCCCGCCGGCGATCAGCGCGACGGTCTCCTCGTCGTTCATCGCCATCCGGCCGAACGTCTCGCGGATGTCGCGGGCCGCGGCCAGCGGGTCCGGGTTGCCGTTCGGGCCTTCCGGGTTCACATAGATCAGGCCCATCTGGACCGCGCCGAGCGGGCCGCCCAGCTCACGGTCACCGCTGTATCGCTCGTCGCCGAGCCAGGTGTCCTCCGGGCCCCAGTAGATCTCCTCCGGCTCCCAGATGTCCTCCCGTCCGAATCCGAAGCCGAACGTCGTGAACCCCATGTCCTCCAGGGCCACGTTGCCTGCCAGGACGAGCAGGTCGGCCCACGAGATCTTCCGGCCGTACTTCTGCTTCACCGGCCAGAGCAGCCGGCGGGCCTTGTCCAGGTTCGCGTTGTCGGGCCAGCTGTTCAGCGGCGCGAACCGCTGCGCCCCGTCGCCGGCGCCACCGCGGCCGTCCTCGATCCGGTACGTGCCGGCCGCGTGCCAGCTCATCCGGATGAACAGCGGCCCGTAGTGCCCGAAGTCCGCGGGCCACCAGTCCTGCGACGTCCGCATCACCTCGGCCAGGTCGCGCTTGAGTTCGTCGACGTCGAGCTTGGCGAACTCCTCGGCGTAGTCGAAGTCCTCCTCCATCGGATTCGACTTCGCCGCGTGCGGGTTCAGGATCGTCAGGTCCAGCTGGTTCGGCCACCAGTCCCGGTTGGTGTGCGGCCGGCCGGCCTTCGGCGTCGGGGAGTCGATCGCCGGGTTCTCGCTCTCACTGCCGTGCTGGGTAACGCCGGATGTGTCGGACATGATCAACCTCTCCGTGCGATTGCTGATGTCAGGAAGTGCCGGCGGCGCACGTGGGGCACAGGCCCCAGTACACGACCTCGGCCTCGTCGACGACGAATCCCCGGTCGTCGGACGCGGTCAGGCACGGCGCATGCCCGACCGCACAGTCGACGTCGACGATGGTGCCGCAGGACCGGCAGACCAAGTGGTGATGGTTGTCCCCCACCCGCGCCTCGTAGCGGGCCACCGACCCGGCAGGCTGGATCCGCCGGACCAGACCGGCGTCGGCCAGCGCGCGGAGTACGTCGTACACCGCCTGATGGGACACGTCGGGCAGCTCGTCGCGGGTGGCCCGGATGATCCCGTCGGTGTCGGCGTGCGGATGCCGGTGCACGGCCCGCAGTACCGCCATCCGGGGACGGGTGACCCGGAGCGCGGCCGTCCGCAGCACCTGCTCGAGTTCGGACTCGATGGCCACGTTCGCGAGTCTTCTCCGCAGTCTGGAATCAGTCAAGAGTGTCGTGCGAGCTGTCGGGGGATAAACCAGTCGCGGTAACCGGGTGTCTCGGTGGACCCTGAGGGCGTGGAGATCACCAAACTGTCAGCCGACGACGAGGTCGGATGCGCCGAGGCCGTCGCCGTGGACTCGGCCGGCTGGAAGCTGGACCTGCCCGAGATGGTGCAGCACACGCCGCGGAGTTTCGCGAACATGCTGCGCTACGGCTGGGACCTGGTACCGCCGCGGGCCTACCTGGCCCGCGAGGACGGGATCCCGGTCGGCCTGCTCACGGTCGACGTGCCGAAGTACGACAACACCAACCAGACCTGGATCGACGTCAAGGTCCATCCCGATCACCGCGGCCGCGGCATCGGGTCGGAGCTCGTCGGCTACGGCGAGAACCTGACCCGCGAGCTCGGCCGGAACGTGGTCGGCTTCGGCGGGCTCGACCTGCCGAAGGCGGAGGCGTTCGCCCAACGGCACGGGTTCGAGCAGAAGGCGGTCGAGGTCAATCGGCGCCAGGACCTGTCCGGGCTCGACTGGGGCATCGTCCAGCGGCTGTACGACGAGGCGGTGGCGGCGTCGTCGGCGTACGAGCTGGTCAAGCTCACCGGGTCGCTGCCGGACGACATGCTCGACGGCATGGTCGCGGTGACCGAGTCGATCAACGACGCGCCGAAGGACGACCTGGACATCGACGACGACGTCTACAGCCCGGAGCGGCTGCGGGCGTACGAGGAGGCCCAGGCGAAGAGCGACCGCACCCTCTACCGGGTGGTCGCCCGCAAGAAGGACACCGGCGAACTCGCCGGCCACACGGTCATCGCGGTCGAGCGGGAGCGCCCGCACATCGGCGAGCAGCACGACACCGCGGTGTCCCGCGACCACCGCGGTCACCGCCTCGGAGCGCTGCTCAAGTCCTCGATGCTGCTCTGGCTGCGTGAGGAGGAGCCGGCACTGACCCAGGTCGACACCTGGAACGCCGAGTCCAACAACCACATGATCGGCATCAACGAGCAGCTCAACTACAAGATCGTCTCCCGCTTCCTGATCTACCAGAAGACGGTCTAGTCGTCCGGTCCGAGGGCGTCACGTAGGGCGGCCCGGGTGGTGATTCCCAGCTTGGGGAAGATCCGGTACAGGTGGCCGCCCACCGTGCGCGGTGAGAGGTAGAGCCGCGCGGCGATGTCCTTGTTGGTCAGTCCCGCCGCGGCCAGCCGCGCGATCTGAGCCTCCTGCGCGGTCAAGGCGGCGGTCCGCGGCACGTTCGCACCTGTGCCGAGACCGGCCGCTCGCAGCTCCCGCTCGGCCCGGGCGGTCCACGGATCGGCGCCCAGGTTCGTGAAGGCAGTCGCTGCTGCCGCCAGCTGGACCTGGGCCTCGTTCACCGATCGGACTCGCCGCAACCGTTCGCCGTAACACAGTCGGACCCGCGCCACGTCGAACGGCCAGTGGTCGACGGTGGGTAGCGACAGCGCCTTCTCGAAATGTGCTCTCGACGCGTCGTCCTCGGTCGCGGCGATACCTGCCGACGCCTCGACGAGGATCGCCAGCCGCGGGGACAGCGCGGGGATGTCCGCCGCGTGCAGGGCGCGGACGTGATCGGCCGCCTCGGCCCGGCGGTTCGTACGGACGGCCGCCTCCACGAGGTCCATGGCCATCCATAGCGCATGCGGAACATGCGAGGCGAGGACGCCGGCGGGGCTGATCGCGGTTGCGTGACGATAGGCGGCCTCGTAGTCGCCACGGCCGAGATCGGCCAGCACCAAGGCGTGGTGGGCGAAGGCGCGAGCGGTTCCGGCACCACGGGGACCGGCCCAGCCGGCGATCTGGTCGACGAGCGCCCGGGCGGTGTCGAACCTGCCGCGTACGGCGGCGAGCAACGCCTGGTGGTACCGCGGGTACCAACTGAAGAACCCGCCGGCGCGGTCCTCGCTGACGGCCAGCCCCTCGGCGGCGAACTCGGCGGCCTCGTCCCACTTGCCGCGGTGGAAGTCGTCGACACCGAGATCGAACAGCGAGACCAAGTGCTTCCTGGCCGGTCCCCCGTCGCGCCCTTGCAGCACGATGCGCCAGAGGGGCTCCCGCAGCTCGGCCAGCCGGTCGGCGTACATCGCGGCTCCCGCCAGGTTCTGTACGACGTCCAGGTCCTTCTCGTGGTGGACGGAGCGGAGCGCCGCGTCGAGCCGCGGCAACGCAGCGGGACCGGTCCGCGCCGGATCGGCGAACATGTCCAGCGTCAGGCTGAGCAGGTCCGGCGGGACGTCGACCAGCCGCGCCATCGCGGCGTACAGGTCGTCCCAGAGCTGCGTGCGGCCGCCGACGAAGCAGAGCAGGGCGAGCGTCCACAGCGCGTTCACGATCTCCGGGTTGCTCGCGTTCCGGGCATCGGGGCTGCCCGCGATCGCTGCCACCAGCAGGCGGTGTGCGGTGTCCACATGACCGTCTTCGTCGATCATCACCAGCGCCGCGGCCGAGGCGTAGTGCAGTGAGGCGGCCGCGTCGCCGCCTGCGCGCCGGATGGCCTCGAGCCGGTCCGCGGCGCTGCGGAAATCACCCATCGACTCGGCGCCGAGAAACGCGGACTCGGCCAGCCGGCGGCCCCGGGCATCCGCGCCCGGGCTCAACTCCGCGGCGCGGGTCAACAGCGCGACCGCCGACTGGTGGTCGCCGCGGCCGAGCAGGCGTCCGGCCGCCTCCTCCAGCATCGTCGCCACGTCCTCGTCCGGCTCGATCGTCGCCTCGCCGAGATGCACCGCCCGCCGCTCCGGCTCGTCGGCGAGGACCGCCGCGAGCTCCCGGTGGGCCGCGCGCCGGTCGGCCGACGTCATCGCCGCCACCACGGCGGAGCGGATCAGCGGATGCCGGAAGCGCAGCCGATGGTCGTGGATCTCGATCAGGTGATCGCGTTCGGCGGCTCCGAGGTCCTCGAGCCGGTACCGGTCGCCGCCCGCCCGGAGGAGGACGCCGAGGTCGCCGGAGTCGTCGACCGCGGCCGCGAGCAGGAGCGCCCGGGTCGGCTCCGGCAGGTTCGCGACGCGCGCGACGAAGTACCTCTGCAGGTGCCGGCCGAGCGGGAGCACGGCCGGCAGCGGTTCGGCGGCGGCGCGCTGCGACGGGCTCAGCGCCCGCGGCAGTTCCAGCAGGGCGAGCGGATTGCCCTGCGCCGTCTGCAGGATCCGCGGCGTGATGCTCCGGTGCAGGTCGGGAAAGCGCAGACCGAGGAGCTCGGCCGCGTCCACGTCGCTCAGCGGCCTGACGTCGTACCCCGGCAGGCCGGCGTGGTCGAAGTACCCCTGGTTGTCGCCGTTGCGGCTCGCCGCCAGGAAACCGGCACGGCTGCCGGTGAGCCGTCTCGCGACGAAGCTCAGGACACCGGCGCTCGCTCGGTCGATCCATTGGACGTCGTCGACGACCAACAGCAGCGGCGCGGACGCCGCGGTCCGGAGCAGGACGGTGGCGGCGTTCGCGACCAGCAGCCTGTCCGGCGGCGGTCCCTCGCCGAAGCCGAGGGCGACCTGCAAGGCGGTCCGGTGCGTGGTCGACAGAGCGTCGATCCTGTCCAGCAGCGGGTACAGCGCCTGGTTCAGCGACGCGTAGCCGACCTGGCCCTCCAGTTCGGTCCCGACCACGCGGAGGACAGTTGCTCCGCGGCTCCCGGCGTACTCGTCCGCGGCGTCCAGGAGGGCCGTCTTCCCGATCCCGGCGTCACCCGTCAGTACCAGGGATCCACCGCCGACCGCGGCGCGATCCACGAACGTGTGCAGCAGCCGCAGCTCTTCCCAGCGGCCGACCAGCCCGCCCCCGTCCACGCGGCGAGTTTAGCCGCCCACCGACTCGGGTCGCCGATTCGAGTCGGATGACTCATCCGTCGAGCACCGGCCGCGGCCGACAGTGGTCGGGACCCCGTACCGAAGGAGAAACGATGACTGTTCCCCAGCGCAGACTGGGCGAGCTGGAGGTGTCCGCTCTCGGACTCGGCACGCTCGGGATGTCGGACCTGTACGGTCCGGCCGACGAGCAGGAGTCGATCGCGACCCTGCACGCGGCTTTCGATGCCGGCATCACGCTTGTCGACACCGGGGACTTCTACGGCTCCGGCCACAACGAACTGCTGATCGGCCGGGCACTGGCCGGACGGCGCCGTGAGGACGTCGTCCTGAGCGTGAAGTTCGGGGCCCGGCGAGGGCCGGACGGCAGCTTCCTCGCGGCCGGGTACGACGTCTCGCCGGCCGCCGTCCTCGACCGGCTCGCCTACACGCTGCGGCGGCTGGGCACCGACTACGTCGACATCTACCGGCCCTCGCGGTTCAACCCGGAGATCCCGGTCGAGGACACGATCGGCGCACTGCTGGAGCTGCAGACCGCCGGCTACATCCGGGCCATCGGCCTGTCGGAGGCCGGTGCCGAGACCGTACGGCGGGCCGCGGCCGTTGCCCCGATCAACGACCTGCAGATCGAGTACTCGTTGCTGTCCCGGGGACCGGAGCGCGCCGTCATGCCGGTCCTGCGCGAACTCGGGATCGGCCTGACCGCGTACGGCGTCCTGTCCCGCGGCCTGCTCAGCGGCCACTGGGACGCCGGCCGGCGCCTCACCGCCGGGGACTTCCGGGCGATCAGCCCACGGTTCCAGGGCGACAACCTGACCGCGAACCTGCGGCTGGTCGAGGCGCTGCGCGGGGTCGCCGAACGGCTCGGGGCGACGACCGCGCAGGTCGCGATCGCCTGGGTCGCGGCCCAGGGCGACGACGTCGTACCGCTCGTCGGCGCCCGGACCCGGGACCGGCTCGGCGAATCCCTCGGTGCGAGCGGTCTGATCCTCGACGCGGACACGCTGCGCGAGATCGAGACCGCCGTACCCGCCGGAGCCGCGTCCGGCGCCCGCTACCCGGCCCGGGCGATGGCAGACCTCGACAGCGAACGCTGACCAATCCAAGGAGAAACATGTCCCACCACCTCGACTCACCACTGGCCCGGCAGGACGTCCGGCTCGACATCACCGACCTGTACGTCTTCCGCGGCGAGACCGGCACCGTCCTGGTGATCAACGTCTGCCACTCGCTGGCCGGCGACATCCCGGAGCCGGGTTTCCATCCCGAGGGGATGTACGAGTTCAAGCTCGATTTCGACCACGACGGTGTCGAGGACCGCACGTACCGGTTCGTGTTCGGCGAACGTGACGCCTCCGGGCAGCAGTCGGTCTGCCTGCACCGGATCGACGGCGTGGCGGCCACCGATCCGTTCGCCGCGGGCGTCGTCGTGGCCACCGGCGCGACGGACGAGCCGATCACCACCACGGACGGTCTGCGCGTCTGGGCCGGTCAGGCCGGAGACCCGTTCTGGATCGAGCCGGACGTCCTGCACGCCGTCGGGCACGCCGTCCAGGACGGTACGACGATCGACCTCGGCGACTGGACGCCCGGCCAGGCGAAGAACCTGTTCGCCGGCCACACGGTCTACTCGGTCGTCCTCGAGATCCCCGACAGCGACCTGCTCGCCGCCGGGCAGGCCACCCGGCCGATCGGGGTCTGGGCCGTCGCCAGCCTCGCCACCGACGCCGGCGGCTGGCGTCCGATCAACCGGGCCGGACTGCCGATGATCCATCCGCTGTTCACGCAGTACAACGAGGACCTGGGCGACGACCTCAACGTCGGCCGTCCCGGCGAGGACGTTGCGACGTACGGCGAACTCCTGACGCGCGAGATCGCCGGCGTGGTCGGCGCCTACGGCACGGCCGAGGACCCGGCGGCGTACGCGGCCGGTGTCGTCGCCCGCTTCCTGCCCAACATCCTCCCGTACGTCGTCGGCACGCCGGCCTGCTTCGGCTTCAACACCTTCAACGGCCGCACGCTGACCGACAACGCACCGGACGTGATGTTCTCGATCGCGGCCAACACGCCGGTTGCCCTGGGCATCGGCAAGGAGTCGGTCACGTCGAAGCCGCGGGCGTTCTTCCCGTACGTTCCCGAGGTGAGCTAGACCGCCTCGACGACGGTCACCTTCATTTCGTTGGAGAGGGTGAAGCCGAGGGAGTTGTAGAGGCGGATCGCGGTGGTGTTGCTGCCGCCCGTGTGCAGGAACGGGGTCTGGCCGGAGGCGGTGATGTGCGCGGCGACAGCGCGGATCAGACGGCCGGCCAGGCCTTGCCCTTGGTACGACGGATGCGTGCACACCGCGCTGATCTCGGTGTACCCGGGCAGCGCGAACCGGGTACCTGCCATCGCGATCAGGTCGCCGTCGCGCCGGATCCCGAGGTATGTGCCCAGCTCGATGGTGCGGCTCCGGAACGGTCCGGGATCGGTGAGCGCGACGAGCGCGAGCATGTCCGGTACGTCGTCCGGCCCGAGGACGACCGCCTCCGGGTCAGCGGCCGGCAGCGAGTCGGGAGCGCGGAACTGGAGCAGGTCGATCTCCAGCTCCACCTTGAAGCTGTCCGGCACCGCAAGCGCCGGGCGCATCAGCGCACCGGTCGCACCGGACCCGAGCAGGGCGGCCGCGTCGGCCCAGTCCTGCTCGGTCGGTACGTCGGGCAGCGCCAGGAACGGCGCCACCGCGACCGGATAGCGCCGGGCGTTCCCGCGGCTCTCGGCGAACGGGGCGTGCACGCCGGTCAGAGCGGCGTACACGGGATTGGTCAGCACCGCGAGAACTCCCCCAAGAAGGCCGATCAGAATCCCAGTTTGCGCAGGTGCTTCGCGTCTGTCTGCCAGTTTTTGGCGATCTTGACGTGCAGGTCGAGGTACACCGGCGTCCCGAGCAGCGCCTCGATCTGCCGGCGGGCGGCCGCGCCGACCTCACGCAACCGGGCGCCCTTGTGGCCGATCACGATGCCCTTCTGGCTCTCGCGCTCGAGGAAGATGTTCGCGTACACGTCGAGCAGCGGCTTGTCCTCCGGCCGGTCCTCGCGCAGGTTCATCTCGTCGATCGTCACCGCGATCGAGTGCGGGAGCTCGTCGCGGACACCTTCGAGCGCCGCCTCGCGGATCAGCTCGGCGACCAGCGTCTCCTCGGGCTCGTCGGTGATGTCGCCGTCCGGGTACAGCGCGAAGCCCTCCGGCAGCAGCTTCACCAGCTCGTCGGCGACCACGTCGACCTGGTAGCCGGACGTCGCGGACACCGGCACGATCGACGCCCACTCGATCCCGGCGGACTCGCCGAGCGCCTGGATCTCGGCCAGGTGCTCGATCATCCGGTCCGGCTCGACCAGGTCGGCCTTGGTGGCGAGCGCGACCTTCGGCGTCTTCGCCACCTTCGCCGCCTCACTCACCAGGAAGCGGTCACCGGGGCCGATCTTGTCGCTCGCGGGCAGGCAGACCGCGATCACGTCGACCTCGGCCCAGGTGGTCTTCACCAGGTCGTTCAGCCGCTCACCGAGCAGGGTGCGCGGCTTGTGCAGACCGGGTGTGTCGACCAGGACGAGCTGCGCGTCCGGCCGGTGCACGATGCCGCGGACGGCATGCCGCGTGGTCTGCGGCTTCGACGAGGTGATGACGATCTTCTTGCCGACCAGCGCGTTCGTCAGGGTGGACTTGCCGGCGTTCGGGCGTCCCACGAAGCAGGCAAAACCTGCCTTGAAGTTCTCAGGTGTGGCGGACATCGCGAACCTCTCCGGTGCCATCGGCAAGTACTACGGGAATGTTGGCGCCGGCGAAGTGCCGTACCACGTTGACGTCCGCCGACCCGGCGTCCGTGACCACCGCGGCGGCCTCCAGACCCTTCACGCCGGACGACAGCGCCATCGCGACGGCCAGCTGCAGCGCGGTCAGCTCGACGGTGTCGAGTGCGACCGTGCAGGCGGCGTACGTCCGTCCGTCGGTGTCCCGGACGGCGGCGCCCTCGGCGGCGCGCGTACGGGCCCGCGTGGCGCGGGCGAGCGTGACGAGTTTGGCGTCTTCCGCCGAAAGGTCGGACAACAATTTCTCCTAGGCGATCAGGCGTGCTGGTGGTTCTGGTCCTGCGGGGCGGGGGCGGGCTCCTCCCGCCGTACCAGAACCGTACCTACCTGGTTCCGGCGGCCGGACGGCCGCTCCGCGGTGAGGGACAGGCCCGCGATCTCGACCTCGGCCCCGGGGATCGGCACCTTGCCGAGCAGCTTCGCCATCAGGCCGCCGACGGTGTCGACGTCGTCGTCGTCCAGCGGTACGCCGAACAGCTCGCCCAGCTCGTCGATCGGCAGCCGGCTCGAGACCCGGTACGCCCCGTCGGACAGCTCCTGCACCGAGTCCGGGTCCTCGTCGTACTCGTCGGTGATCTCGCCGACGATCTCCTCCAGGATGTCCTCGATCGCGACCAGGCCCGCCGTACCGCCGTACTCGTCGACGACGATAGCCAGGTGCATCCGGGCCGCCTGCATCTCGCGGAGCAGCTCGTCGACCGGCTTGGAGTCCGGGACGTACATGCACGGCCGCATCACCGACTCGACCCGCTCGGTCGACTCGGCCTGGGCGTTGTCGTACACCCGGCGCATCACGTCCTTGAGGTAGACGACGCCGACGATGTCGTCGAGCGACTCGCCGATCACCGGGATCCGCGAGAACCCCGAGCGCAGCGCCAGCGACGTGAGCTGGCGGAGCTTCTTGTGCTTCTCGATGTAGACCATGTCGGTCCGCGGCACCATCACCTCGCGGACGATGGTGTCGCCGAGCTCGAACACCGAGTGGATCATCTGCCGCTCGCCGGACTCGATCACCGCGGACTTCTCCGCGTAGTCGACCAGCGCGCGCAGCTCCGCCTCGGTCGCGAACGGCCCCTCGGCGAACCCCTTGCCCGGCGTGAGCGCGTTGCCGACCATGATCAGCAGCTTCGGAAGCGGCCCGAGGATGCGGGTCACCGCCATCACCGGTCCGGCGGACAGGATCGCGAACCGGTCCGAGTGCTGGCGGCCGAGCGTCCGCGGCGCGACCCCGATGATCACGTACGACACCAGCACCATCACCACGGCGGTGATCAGGATGTGTTCCCAGGTCACCGCGAGGACGCCGGACAGCGCCTGGGTGACCAGGACGATCGCGGTGATCTCGCAGATCAGCCGGAGCAGGAGCAGCGAGTTCAGGTACCGCGGGGCGTCCGACAGCAGGTCCCGCAGCCGGGTCGCGCGCAAGTTGCCCTGCTCGACCTGCTCGTTCGCGCGCACCTTCGAGTACGACGACAGGGCCGCCTCGGCCCCGGCCAACAGCCCGGCGAGCAGCACCAGCACCGCAGCCACAACCAGGAGAACTAGGTCGTGGGAGGTCATCTCGGTATCACACCTCTAGCCGATTTCCAGGTGCGCGCCATGCTTCCAGCAGGCGGCCCTGGACGTCCCACATCTCCGCCTTCTCGGCGGGTTCCGCGTGGTCGTACCCGAGCAGGTGCAGGATGCCGTGCACCGTCAGCAGCTCCAGCTCGGCCCACGTCCCGTGGCCGGCCTTCGCGCCCTGCGCGGCAGCGACCGTCGGGCACAGGGCGATGTCGCCCAGGTGCCCGAGCGGCAGGTCCTCGTCGGCTTCGCCGTCCGAACCCGGCCGCAGCTCGTCCATCGGCCACGACATCACGTCGGTCGGACCCGGCAGGTCCAGGAACTCGACGTGATATCGCGCCATGGTGTCCTCGTCGACCAGCTTGATCGACAGCTCACACTCCGGGTGCAGCCGCAGCGACGACATCACGAACCTGCTGAGCCGCATCAGTCCGTGTGCGTCGATCTCGACCCCGGACTCGTTGTTGACCTCGACGTTCATCGGTGGTTGTCAGCACTGCCTTCGTAGTTTTCGTATGCCGACACGATCCGGCCGACCAGCTTGTGCCGAACCACGTCGTGCGACGTCAAACGGCAGAATGCCAGATCCTGCACCCCGTCGAGAATTTCCTGCACGACCCGCAGCCCGGATTTCGTCCCGGTCGGCAGGTCGACCTGGGTGACGTCACCCGTGACGACCATCTTCGAGCCGAACCCGAGCCGGGTCAGGAACATCTTCATCTGCTCCGGCGAGGTGTTCTGCGCCTCGTCGAGGATGATGTAGGCGTCGTTCAGCGTCCGGCCGCGCATGTAGGCCAGCGGCGCGATCTCGATCGTGCCGGCGGTCATCAGCCGCGGGATGGACTCCGGGTCGAGCATGTCGTGCAGCGCGTCGTACAGCGGCCGCAGGTACGGGTCGATCTTCTCCGACAGCGTGCCGGGCAGGAACCCGAGACGCTCGCCGGCCTCGACGGCCGGCCGGGTCAGGATGATCCGGTTGACCTCCTTGGCCTGCAGCGCCTGGACCGCCTTGGCAACCGCCAGGTAGGTCTTGCCGGTACCGGCCGGGCCGATGCCGAACACGATCGTGTTCTTGTCGATCGCGTCGACGTACCGCTTCTGGTTCAGCGTCTTCGGCCGGATCGTCCGGCCGCGGCTGGACAGAATGTTCTGGGTCAGGACGTCGCGCGGGCTCTCCGCGGTCGCCTGCTTGATCATCGCGATGCTGCGCTCGACGGAGTCGGCGGTCAGTCCGTGGCCGGTCCGCACCACCGCGATCAGCTCGTCGATCAGCCGCTCGGCCAGCGCCAGTTCGGCGGGCTCACCGACCAGCGTGATCTCGTTGCCGCGGACCATGATGTCGGCGGCGAACTCCTTCTCGACGATGCGGAGGAACTCGTCCCGGGCTCCGAGCAGGGCGACCATGTCGATGCTGTTCGGCACGACGATCTTGTGTGACGCCTGCGTGGCGGTGGCCGCGCCGTTCGGACGCGCCTCCGGTTCGATACTGCGTGGCCTGGACAGGCTCTTCCTCCTGAGTACTGGTGATGTGACCCTCCCATGCTAGCCGTCTCGTCCGACAGCCTCACCGGGAATTACTCCGGACACGCTTGTTGTCAACCTGGGACGGGGTCTTAGCGTCGTCTTCTCGTGGCACAACCGGCGGTGGTGTACGAAGAGTGCGTGACACATGAGTCCTCGTGGGATGCCGACGAGGCGCTGACGGCTGTCTACACCGCGCACTACACCTCGCTGGTCCGCCTGGCCGCGCTGCTGCTGCGCGACACCGGTTCGGCGGAGGAGATCGTGCAGGACGCCTTCGTCGCGATGCACGGCCGCTGGAACCGCCTGCGCGACCCGCACAAGGCGCTCGCGTACCTGCGGACCTCGGTGGTGAACCGCTGCCGCTCCCGCCAGCGCCACCTGGTGGTGGTGGACAAGCACACCCCGAAGTCACTGCCCGACGAGCCGAGCGCCGAGCAGGCCGTACTGCGGACCGCCGAGACGGACCGCGTGATCGAGGCGATGCGGAACCTGCCGGAGAAGCAACGCACCGTGATGGTGCTGCGCTACTACGGTGACCTTTCGGAGGCCGAGATCGCGGACACCATGGGCATCAGCCGGGGATCCGTGAAGAGCCACGCCGCGCGGGCGACCAAGTCGCTGCGCCAGCTCCTGGAGCAGAACGTATGAGTGACCAATCCAAAGATCCGTTCGACGAGCTGATGCGGCGGGCCCTCCACGAGGAGGCGGACCGCGTCGAGCCGTCCGACGCGCTGCCGGAGATCCGCGCCCGCGCGCACGCCCAGCGCCCGTCCGCCCGCCGCCCCTGGCTCCTGACCGCGGGCGTCGCCGCCGTGGGCACCGCCGCCGCGATCGGCGCCTTCACCGTCATCACCGGCCCCGACAACACCGCCAACGACGGCGACGACGTCGCCGGTCCTGGTACGACGACCACCGCAACCGGCGTACCGCCGACGCCGCCGCCGTCCGCCATGACTGCCCCGCCGTCCCCGATCCCCACCGAGGCACCCCAGTCGCCTACGGCGTCCGACACCGACTCTGCCCCAGCCAAGACCGCCGGGCCGACCGACCGCGGCGTACCCGAACCGTTTGTGCGGGGCGCGTTGGTCCCCGTGTACTGGCTCGGCCAGCAGGTCGGCGCCCCGAAGAAGTCCTCCGCCCGCCTGTACCGCACCTGGTCCAAGGTCACCGGCCGCCCCGCGGAGCAAGCGGTCCGCATCATGACCACAAAGCAACCGAACGACCCGGACTACTACTCCGTCTGGCGCGGCGCCACCGTCAACACCGTGACCCGCTCGAAGGGCGTGGTCACCGTCGACTTCAAACACCTCCCGAAGAGCACGCTGGACAGCGACCTCGCGAAGGTCGCGACCCAGCAACTCGTCTACACCGTGCAGGGCGCCCTGCAGGACAACCGGACTCCGATCCAGGTCACTCAGGCCGGCCGCTCCGTCGGGAAGCTGTTCGGCCACGTCGACACCGCCACGCCGTGGGGACGCGCCCAGGCCGCGGAGGTCCAGGCGCTGGTCTGGATCGACTCGCCGGCCGACAACCAACTGGTGGAGCCCAAGCTGACGGTCCAGGGTGTCGCGTCGGCTTTCGAAGCCACGGTCAACTACCGCGCGACGAACCTGAAGACCCGGGAGACGAAGGAGAGCTTCACGAACGCGAAGGAGGGCCAGAAGTTCTCGCCGTACTCCTTCCAGCTCACCCTCAGCCCTGGACCGTGGGAGATCAGCGTGTACTTCCTGTCGGCCGAGGACGGCCGGATCACCGACACGGACACCAAGTCGGTAGTGGTGAAGTAGGTCAGTCCGCGCGGTCGATGGTGGCGGTGAGGAGGCCTGGGAAGGCGGCGTCGAACTCGGGGCGGCGGAGGCGGTTGAGGCGGCGGGCGCCTTCGTCGCGTTGCTCGATCAGGCCGGCGGAGCGCAGTACGGCGAAGTGGTGGCTGGCCGTCGCCTTCTTGACCGGGAGGTCGAAGGTGCCGCAGGCGCGGGTCCAGTCGTCGTGGGCGGCCAGGTCGCGCAGGATCGAGCGCCGGACCGGATCGGCGAGCGCGTCGAGGGCCGCCTGCAGCGGCACCTCGGCCGGGTCGACGTGCGTGAGCGTGCGGGCTCTGGCGGACTCGACGACCATGGTTCGATCCCTCGCATGTTCGGTGGCTGTCTAACAGCCTACGTCGCGGATCAGGCCCAGCGGGAGCGTGCCAGCAGCGCGGCGGCCGCGGCGACGCCGGCCGTCGAGGTGCGAAGTACCGTGTCGCCGAGCCGGACGGGGACGGCGTCGAAGGTCTTCAGTTCGGACGGCGCGATCCCGCCCTCGGGGCCGACCACCAGGACGATGTCGCCGGTGGCGGGGACCTCCAGCGACGCCAGCGGCACCGCGGCTTCTTCGTGCAGTACGACGGGGAGCGCGGCGCCGGCGAGCAACTCGGCGACTTCGGCCGTGGTGGCGACCGGGGCCACCTCGGCGAACCAGGTCCGCCGTGACTGCTTGCTCGCCTCGAACGCCCACGCCCGCCATTTCGCGAGCATCTTCTCCACCCGCTCCGGGTTCGCCCGGAACTGACTGCGCTCCGCGTTCCACGGCACGATGACGTCGACGCCGACCTCGGTCAGCATCTCGACCGCCAGCTCGGCCCGCTCACCCTTCGGCACCGCCTGGACCACGATCACGCGCGGCGCCGGCGCCGGAATGTTCGCACGCTCGTCGACGGCAACCGTCACACCGGCCTTCGACGCCGCGACCACAGCGCCCTCGGCCCAGGACCCGCGCCCGTCCGTCAGCCGAATACGCTCCCCTGGCCCGATCCGCCGTACGACGGCCGCATGCCGCCCCTCGGCACCCTCCAGCACCAACTCGTCCCCTCCGAGCTCAGCGCAAAAGAACACCGCAACGCCCACCGACCCACACCTCCGCCTACACCACCGCCCCGAGCTGACGGCCTGCCCCACACTCTCACGACCACCCGACGAGAGGTTGCCCCCTCACCTGGAGGGTTGCCCACTCGAATTTTCAGTAGGCAACCCTCCACTTCAGTCGGCGCCCCCTGAAGTGGAGGGTTCGCGCTGGGGTGGGCCGGTGGGGCTGGGTGGGTTAGTGGGCGCCGAAGGCGTCGCGGAGGCGGCCGAAGACGCCCTTGTGGGTGGCCTGGACCTGGCCCTGGGGACGCTCCTCCCCGCGGGCCGCGGCCAGCTGCCGGAGGATCTCGGCCTGGTCGTCGTCGAGCCTGGTCGGGGTCTCCACGATGACCTGGACGATCAGGTCGCCACGGCCGGCGTGCCGCAGGCGCGGTACGCCGCGCGCGGTCAACGTCAGCGCAGTACCGGACTGCGTACCGGGACGGATCTCCAGCGGGGTCGTCTCACCCTCGAGCGTCGGCAGGTCGATCGTCGTACCGAGCGCGGCCGCCGTCATCGGCAGGGTGACCGTGCAGTGCAGGTCGTCGCCGTTGCGGGTGAAGATCTCGTGCGGCTCGACCTCGATCTCGACGTACAGGTCGCCGGCCGGACCACCGCCCGGACCGACCTCGCCCTGACCGGACAGCTGGACCCGCGTGCCGCTGTCGACGCCGCCGGGGATCTTCACCGTGACGGTACGCCGGGAGCGGACGCGACCGTCGCCGGAGCACTCGACGCACGGGTTCGGGATCGTGGTGCCGTAGCCGCGGCAGTTCGGGCACGGGCGCATCGTCCGCACCTCGCCGAGGAACGACCGCTGCGTGTGCGTCACCTCGCCGCGCCCATGGCAGATCTCGCAGGTGACCGGCTCGGACCCGGCCGCCGCGCCGGACCCGCTACAGGTCGGGCACAGGACGGCGGTGTCGACCTTGAGCTCCCGCGTCGTCCCGAAGGCCGCCTCGGCGAGGTCGATCCGCAGCGGAATCAGCGCGTCCTGACCGCGCCGGGTCCGCGGCCGCGGCCCGCGGGTGGCCCCGCCGGTCTGGCCGAAGAACGCGTCCATGATGTCGGTGAAGGTGAACGCCTGACCGAACCCGGCACCGCCCGGCCCGCCCGCCGCGGTCGCGAACGGGTCGCCGCCGAGGTCGTGCATCTGCCGCTTCTGCGGGTCGCTGAGCACCTGGAACGCGCGGCCGATCTCCTGGAACTTCTGGTGCGCGTCCTCGGAGTCGTTCACGTCCGGATGGTACTGACGCGCCAGCTTGCGGTACGCCTTCTTGATCTCGTCCGGCGAGGCGTCACGGCTGACGCCCAGGACGGCGTAGTAATCGGTGCTCATACTCCAGACCAGGGGTTGTGTTCGTTAGGAGTCGGCCAGTATCTGGCTGACGTAGCGCGCGACGGCTCGCACCGCGCCCATCGTGCTCGGGTAGTCCATGTGGGTCGGTCCGACGATGCCGAGCGTCGCCAGCGCCTCCGACTTCGACCCGTACCCGGTCGCGACCACCGATGTGGTGGCCAGCTCCTCGTACGGGTTCTCGTGGCCGATGCGAACCGTCAGCGTCTGCGGGTTGGTCGCCTCACCCAGCAGCTTGAGCAGGATGACGTGCTCCTCCAGCGCCTCCAGCACCGGCTTCACGTTCCGCTCGAAGTCGTCGCCGTACCGGGTCAGGTTGGCCGCGCCGCCGACCGCGATCCGCTGCTCGCCGACCTCGTCGGTGAACGCCTCGAACAGGGTCGAGACGATCGCGGAGACCAGCGAACGGTCACCCGGAGGGAACAGCTCGGGCAGACCGGCCAGCGAGGTCGCCGCGTCGGACAGCCGCTGGCCGGCCAGCGCGGTGTTCAACCGGGAACGCAGGTCCGCGATCAGTTGCTCGTCGACGTCGTGCGGGTGCTCGACGATACGCTGCTCGACCCGGCCGTTGCTGGTGATCAGCACCAGCAGCAGCCGCCGCGCGCCCATCGTGACCACCTCGATGTGGCGGACGCTCGACCGGTTGAGTGACGGGTACTGCACGATGGCGACCTGGCGGGTGATCTGGGCGAGCAGCCGGACGGTACGCCGGACCACGTCGTCCAGGTCGACCGCGCCGGCCAGGAACGAGGTGATCGCCTTCTTCTCGGCGACCGACAGCGTCTTGACCGTGCTCAGCTTGTCGACGAACAGCCGGTACCCCGCGTCGGTGGGGATGCGGCCGGCGCTGGTGTGCGGCTGGGTGATGTACCCCTCCTCCTCCAGCGCGGCCATGTCGTTGCGCACCGTGGCCGGCGAGACCCCGAGGTTGTGCCGGTCGACCAGCGTCTTCGAGCCGACCGGCTCATGGGTCGCCACGTAGTCTTCGACGATGGCGCGGAGCACATCCAGCTTGCGTTCGTCGAGCACGCGCACCACCCTCTCAGCCTCATCGCCGGGTCATGGCCGGCCGCTTGGCACTCAATCGTTCAGAGTGCCAGTCTAGGCGGTCTCGGGTGACGCTCCCAACGGAACGGCCGCGGGACGTGTCACGGTGCTCGTCACATCCACGGGCTGATCCTGTACCGCGGCCTCCAGCAGCGACTCCAGTACGTCGAGGACGTGATAGGCCAGCGCTCCGTCCGCGCGGTGCGGCTCACCGCGACGGATCGCCCGCGCCATGTCCGCCACGCCGACGCCCCGGCCGGCCCCGGCGTACCCGCCGGCCACCGGCACCTCGGTCCACTCGCGCTGCGCCGCGGTCGCGATCTCGACCGTGCCGTCGAACCCGTTCGGATCCGGCACCGACAGGCTGCCCTCCGTCCCGTGGATCTCGATCCGCGGCAACCGGGCCGCCCACACGTCGAACGACATCAGGACCGTCGTCAGCGCACCGGACTCGTGCTCGAGTACGCCGGTGACGTGGGTCGGGACCTCGACCGGGAACGTCGTACCCGCCCGCGGACCGGTATGGATCTCCCGCTCCTGCTTCGACTGCCCGGCCCGTGCGGTCACCCGGCGTACCGGACCGAGCAGCGTGACGAGACTGGTCACGTAGTACGGCCCCATGTCGAGGACCGGACCGCCGCCGGGCTGGTAGTAGAACTCGGGCGCCGGGTGCCACAGCTCGTGCCCCGGCGTCACGAACGACGCGGTCGCCGCATGCGGTACGCCGATGTCGCCGCGGTCGATCACCGCACGAGCGGTCTGGGTCCCCGTGCCGAGCACGGTGTCCGGCGCGCACCCCACGCGCAGGTTGTTCGCGGCGGCGTACTTGAGCAGCGGCTCCGCCTCGACGCGGTCGACGGCGAGCGGCTTCTCGCCGTACACGTGCTTGCCCGCCTCCATCGCGGCCTGGTGCACCGGCGCGTGCGCCGCGGGGATTGTCAGATTGACGACAATCTCCACATCGTCAGCGGCGTACAGCTCGTCCGGCGAGACTGCGCGGATATCCGGGTTCTTCTCGGCGATCGCCTGGGCGCGCGCCAGGTCAAGGTCGGCGACGGCGACGACCTCGACGCCGGGGAGCTTGCCGAGGTGGTCGAGGTAGGTGCCGGAGATGACGCCGGTGCCGACGATGCCGATGGTGGTCACTTGCTCGCCCACAGCAGCCCCCGCTCGATGATCGTGCGAACCTCGGGGTTCTCCAGGTCGTCCAGCTTGTGGCCGACCGTGCAGACGAAGACTTTGCCCGCACCCCAGGTCCGGGTCCAGACGGCCGGCATCACGGCGCCCTCGATCCACGGGTAGTCCGGGTGCGACTCGAACGTCGTCGTGGCCAGCACGGTGTTGGTCGGGTCGTAGTGCACGTAGTACTGCTCGGTGTGCACGTCGAAGTGCGTGATGCCCTGGACGATCGGGTGGTCGGCCTGGTCGGGCACCACCTCGACCCGGTAGTCGGTGAACCCGTGCGGGTGCGAGATGAACTGCCCGCCGGTGATGAAGCTGTAGTCGACGTTCTTCCGGAACGAGTCCGCGATCCCGCCGTGCCACCCGGCGAACCCCGTGCCGCGCCGGATCGCCGCCTCCAGGCCCTTGAAGTGGTCGTCCTCGATCTCGCTCATCGTCACGCACTGCAGCACCAGGTCGACGCCGTCCAGGTCGAGGTACGCCGCGGTGCTGTCGGAGACCGTCACCTCGAAACCGTTCTCCTTCAGGTACGGGATGAACAGCTCGGTCGCCTCGACCGGGGAGTGCCCTTCCCAGCCACCCCGGACCACCACAGCACGTCGTGTCGTCACACCGGCCACCCTTTCGAAAGTTTCGGAGTTCCGATCGGAACACTTGCGACCTTAAGTCGGCGGGAGAGGGGTTGCCAACCATTAGGCTCAAGGGATGGGCTGGAAGTTCTGGCAGCGGCCGAATACCTTTCCGGAGCCGCCGCGGCCGCAGGACACGCTGCCGGTGGGTTCGTTCGGGATGACCGTCGAGGACGTGTTCTCGATCACCGGGCGCGGCACGGTGGTGACCGGCCGCGTGCAGGCCGGGACCGTATCGGTCGGTGAGCAGGTGCTGCTCAGCCGGGCCGGGCAGCCGCTGCTGCAGGTCGAGGTGACCGGTGTCGAGATGTTCCGCAAGACCGCGCAGACCGCGAAGGCCGGCGACAACGTCGGGCTGTTGCTCCGCGGCCTCAAGCGCGACCAGGTGACCAGGGGCGACGTACTCAGCAAGTAGTCGCGCCAGTAATCTCGATGCCATGAGTACGTGGGCCGAGATCGGCGACCGGACGTGGGTCCGCCGGTACGAGGAATGGGACCTGAACGTCGGCCTGGTCGTCGGCAGCGACGGCGCGCTGGTGATCGACACGCGCGCCACGGCCGAGGAGGCCGAGCAGCTCCGCGAACACATCCGCGAGCTCACCGACCTCCCGGTGAAATGGGTCGTCAACACCCACGCCCACTTCGACCACGTGGCCGGCAACAGCGCGTTCCCCGATGCGACTGTCTACCTGCACGAGAACGCCGCCGCCGAGGAGAAGCTCTCCGGTACGACGTTCGCCGCCGCGAAGGTCGTCGACCTCGGCGACCGCCGCGTCGAGCTGCTGTACGTCGGCAACGCGCACACCTCCGGCGACACGGTCGTCGTCGTACCGGATGCCGACGTGTTCTTCGTCGGCGACCTGCTCGAGGAGTCGGCGCCGCCGTCGTACGGCGAGGACTCGTTCCCGCTCGAGTGGCCGGACACGATCCAGAGCGCGATCGGCATGATGACCCCGGACACCACGATCGTCCCCGGCCACGGCGCGGTCGTCGACCTCGAGTTCGCCCGCGACCAGGCGATGGACCTGGGCAAGGTCGCCAACACGATCTCGACACTGCACCACGCCGGCACGTCGCTGGACGACGCGCTCCGGCACACCGAGGACTGGCCCTGGCCGGTCGACAAGCTCCAGGACGCGATCCGCCGCGGCTACCAGGCCCTCGGCACGCCGCAACGCCCGAGCCTCCCGTTACTGGGTCCCGGATAAATCCCTTTCGGTAGTTGTCCGTTGACATGACGTCATGCGGTCGCGCAACTTGTTCGGAACGGACATCGCCCGACCGGATGGGGTGGGACTTCATGGCCACTATCGAGCAGACGGTTCATCCCGACGGACGGGTGGAGCTGACCGATCCGGACGCGTTGGCCGGCAGCGCGTACGCGAACGCCGAACTGGCGCCGACCCGGTTGCCCGAGCGGCACTGGACGACGTACAACTACGCGGCGCTGTGGATGGGGATGGCGCTGAACATCCCCAGCTATCTGCTCGCCGCGGGCCTGGTCCAACTCGGCATGAACTGGCTTCAGGCATTCCTGGTCATCACCGCGGGAAACGTCGTCGTTCTGGGGCCGATGCTGCTGAACAGCCACGCGGGGACGAAGTACGGCATCCCGTTCCCGGTGTTCGCGCGGGCGTTCTACGGCGTCCGCGGCGCGAACTTCCCGGCACTGCTGCGGGCGTTCATCGCGTGCGGGTGGTTCGGCATCCAGACCTGGGTCGGCGGCCAGGCGATCTACGTGATCGTCGGCAAGCTCGCCGGTGACGGCTGGACGAACGCCTCGGCGATTGGTGGCCAGCCATGGACGCTGTGGCTCAGCTTCGCGGTCTTCTGGCTGGTCCAGATGGTGCTGATCTGGCGCGGCATCGAGGCGCTTCGCGCCTTCGAGAGCTGGGCCGCGCCGCTGGTCATGGTCGGGTTCATCGCCTTGACGGTGTGGATCGTGGCGAAGGCCGGCGGCCTCGGACCGATCCTCGAGCAGCCGTCGCAGCTCGGCTGGGGCGCCGACTTCTGGAAGATCGCCGCTCCGTCCCTGATGGGCATGATCGCCTTCTGGGCCACGCTGTCGCTCAACATGCCGGACTTCACCCGCTTCGGCGGGAGCCAGAAGCAGCAGGCGCTCGGACAGGCGCTCGGCCTGCCCACCACGATGTCCCTGATCGCGATCATGTCGATCATCACTACGTCCGGCACCGTCGTCGTGTACGGCGAGGCGATCTGGGATCCGGTCGCTCTGGCGGCCCGGTTCGAGAACCCGGTGGTGGTGATCGCCGGCCTGGTGATCGCCATCCTCGCCACCATGACCACCAACGTCGCCGCGAACGTCGTGAGTCCGTCGTACGACTTTTCCAACGCCGTCCCGAAGTTGCTGACCTACCGCACCGCCGGCCTGCTCACCGGCATCATCGGCATCGTCATCCAGCCGTGGCGGCTGATCTCGGATCCGTCGATCTACATCTTCGTGTGGCTGTCGTTCTACGGCGGCCTGCTCGCGTCGGTGGCCGGTGTGCTGATCGCGGGCTACTGGCTGCTCGACCGGACCAGGCTGGAGCTCGCCGACCTGTACCGGCCGGGCGGGCGCTACTGGTACGCCGCCGGCTGGAACTGGCGCGCTGTCGTGGCGACGTTGTTCGGCTCGCTGCTCGCGGTCGGCGGCGCGTACTCGAACCCGGGCGCCGGCCCGTTCCCGCAGGACGGCCTGATCCCGTTCCTCAAGCCGCTGTACGACTACTCGTGGGCGGTCGGTCTGGTGGCCGGCTTCGTCGCGTACGTCGTACTCACGCTGACCGCGCCGCGACAGTCCGAAGCCGCGCATGCCGCTCCCACTTACTGACAGGTTGACGACATACGGTTGTGCGCGTGGCTGACAGGTATGGGAACGACGTACTCGCGGGTGACTGGCGCAAGCCCAAGAACGGGCGGACCGTCGAGGTCGAGATCGAGAAGGGCATGGTCGTCGAGGAGCCCAGCTCGGGGTTCGTCGGCGCGATCGTGCGCTGGGAACACGGCGTGGTCGACCTCGAGGACCGGCACGGCAAGATCCGCACGTACCCGCTCGGCCCGGGCTTCTGGCTGGACGGCAAACCGGTCAGCCTGAAGCCGCCGAAGAAGGCCGGTCCGGCGAAGAAGACCCGGACGGCCTCCGGCTCGGTGGCCGTCGACAACGTCCGGGCGCGGGTGGCGCGGGCCAGCCGGATCTACGTCGAAGGCCGGCACGACGCGGAACTCGTCGAGAAGGTGTGGGGCGACGACCTGCGGATCGAGGGCGTCGTGGTCGAGTACCTCGAGGGCGTCGACGACCTCGTCGAGATCGTCAACCGGTTCCAGCCCGGTCCCGGCCGGCGGCTCGGCGTACTCGTCGACCACCTCGTCGAGGGGTCGAAGGAGTCGAAGATCGCGGCGCAGGTGTCGAACCGCTACGTGCACGTGGTCGGCCACCCGTTCATCGACATCTGGGAGGCGGTCAAGCCGTCGTCGGTCGGCATCAAGGCGTGGCCGCGGATTCCGCACGGCCAGGACTGGAAGAAGGGCGTGCTGCAGACCTTCGGCTGGCCGGCCACCGACCAGGCCGACGTCGCCGCGGCCTGGAAGCACATCCTGTCCAAGGTGAACAGCTTCGCGGACCTCGACCCGGCACTCCTCGGCCGGGTCGAGGAGCTCATCGACTTCGTGACTCTGGACTGATCTCCGGCAGCCTCCGCGCGATCCAGGCGCGGACCCGGCGCCGGGTGCGCCGGACGTACCAGGTGACCACACCGAGCACCGCGCTGAGTGTCAGCACGGCTCCGGCGAGGACGGCGGCCGGGATGCGTACGGCGCCGACCAGGCCCGCCACGACCAGCAGCAGCACGCCCGCCGCAGCTGTTGCCGCTGGCAACCAGGGCTCGAAGATCGGCGGCCGCCGGGCGGGGCTCAGCTTGGCGCCGCGGACCGTCCGGTCCCAGACCGTCTCCCGGGCCGGTTCGGTGAACCAGCGGGCGGTCCGCAGCAGCCACGACCCCGGCTGATCCTTGCGCCCCGCGATCGCCTTCACCCAGCTGCCGACCTGCGGACCGAGACCGCCGGACACGTCGACCATCCGGTCCGCGAGGCCTTTGGTGATCGCCCGTCCCTCGGGGGACGCGTTCAGCTCGTCCCGCATCGTCACCAGCGCGTTCATCCCGGCGTCGACCGGGAAGTCCCTGGCCAGCCGTTCGATCCGCTCGGCGACCGCGCCGAGCTCCCAGCCCTCGGCCTGCAACACCTGGCGCTGGGTCTCGCGGATCCACGCGGCGTCGGCGCCCAGCATCGCGCCGAGGTGCGCGACGCAGTGCAGCCTGCCCATCAGCCAGTCCCACCGCCGCCAGTCGGCCGCACCGAACGCGCCGAAATGGCCGACCTGGCTGCCGTACAGGATCCGGTCGTTCAGCTGGTTGGCGATCGACCCCTCCTGCAGCTCGTCGAGCACCGCGAGCGGGATGTCAGGACCGAGCCGGAGGAACTGGAACGGCGCGCTGCGCTGCTCCGGCGTACGCGCCGACGTACAGCGGGACACGATCTCCACCTCGAGCGCGGTGTCGACGAGGTCCCAGCCGATCACCGCGATCAGCTCGGCGAAGGCGTCACCGAGCGCCCGCTGGATCTGCAGGTCCTCGAAGATGTCGTTCAGCCCGACCGCAACGGCCTCCGCGCCGCCGGCCGGTCGCAGATCGAGATCCGCGGCGGCCAGTTCCGCGTCGAGCGCGTCACGGACCGCCTGCACCTTCAGCAGGCAGTCGCTCGCGGCGCCCAGCCGCTTGTCCAGGTCGTCCCGCTCGGCGACCGGCGCCTCGCTGACGCGGTACCGCAGCGAGCGCAGGATGAGCCGGACGATCCGCTCCGCCGCGCCGGTCCCCCACAGCCAGCTCGGGTTGCCCTCGGCGTCGTCGCGCAAGGCCGCCGTCGACCCGTCCGGGCCGGGCACCCACGGATGCTCGGTCGCGAGGATCTCGTCGATCTCGCCCTCCGACAGCGCGGTCGCGGCGTCCAGCACAGTCGACTGGTCGTGGCTCGCCTTCGTCACTGCTTCCCACACGCCACCGGCCGCACGTCCCCGCGAGTACGCCGGTTGCAGCGCCTCGGCCGCCGCCTTCAGCCGGGCCCGCTCCTCCGGTTGCTTCAGGCAACGGTCGAAGAGGCGCTGGGTGTCGGACCAGGACGCGTCCGCCTCCAGCAGCAGGCGTTCGAGCTGCTCCACGTCGGAGCGGAAGTCGACCTCCCGCGGGAACTGCACCGCGGACATCGCCGCCACCCGCCAGCTCGGCTCGTGCGCGCCCGGCAACGCGGTCGACGCGTGCCCGATCCCGGCCGACGGTACGACGTACAGCACGTACCGGGTCGCCTTCCCGGCGACCGGCCGTCGGGCGACCACGTCGAGGACCGGGCCGAACGGCGCGTTGTCGAGGACGCCGCCGTCGACCAGCCAGGAGCCGGACTCGGCCGGGTCCGGCTGGATCCGCGGCGGTCGCGCGGCCAGCTCCGGCGTCTCCAGGACCGGACCGAACGCGGCCGGGAACGACGCCGAAGCGCGGGCCGCCCGCGCCAGCAGGTCGGTGTCCTTCAGCCCGTTCCTGTCCTCGACCGTGAACTCCCGCCGCGTCCCGTCGTACGTCGGCGCGTCCTCGCTCGTGAAGCCGTAGAGATACCGATGGTCCGGTACGACGAACGCCTGCCCCGCCGCGTCCTTCGCCTCGAACTGCTGCACACCCAGCCCGGACGCGGTCACGAACAGCGTGACCGGCTCCTCCGCATCGCTCTCGCCCGCGTCGGCCACACCCTTCAGCAGGTCCTCGAGCTGCCGCAGGAAGTACTTGCCGTCGAGCACCGAACTCGACTTCGCGCCCGCCGACGGCACCAGTTTGCCGACGTCGAGCGAGCCGAGCCCGACCCACTTCTTCCGCAGCCACGGGCCGTCGTCGCCGTCGGGGTCGAGCGTCGAGCCGTTCGCGATCGCGGTCGCCAGCAGCGACCCGTTCAGACCGCCGGCACTCGTCCCCGCGATCACGTCGACCACGACGCGCCGCCGCTCCTCGCCCCGCCGGCACAGCTCCCGCCAGCGATCCGCCAGCACCGCGTCGTACGGCTGCGGACCCGGCGCACCGGACTCGCCGGACGCGCGCCGGATCAGATCCAGCTCGTGCGTCACCCCACCCATCCAGACCGCGAGACTGACACCCCCGTTCAGCACCAACGCGATCCGGATCTCGTGATCAGACATGCGCTCCCCCTCTCACCCACAGATACCACGGTTTGCGAGTTGTCGCAGCGGAGAGTGAACAAGGTGTTGTCGCAATCTGCACGCAGGGTCATCCTGTCGGTGGGGGTGGTCGTCATGCGCTGGTGGCCTGTGACGGTTTCAGTAGTTATCTTCGCGGTCGCGGGGTGCGCCGACACGTCCGGAGGGGGCGGCGGTGGTGGTACGTCGCCCCCGATCCCGCCGACCACCGGCACCGACGAGCCGCCGACGGAGCCGACCACCACCGAGACCACGCAGACCCGGCAGGACAAGCCATCGCTCGAGATCGCCTCGCTCCCGGTCGGCGGTGTCCCGGACGAGGGGGCGAACTGCAACCCGGTCAGCTGGCTGGCCGGAGACATCCCCGAAGGCGTGACGATCACCCTCGGCCGGCCGCGGTTCAAGCCGACCGGGATCTTCGCGGTCGATCAGTCCGGGTGCCCGGGCGACGCACGGGCCTGTCCGGGCCTCGAGTGGACCGCCGAGGAGGCCAGGCAGTGCTGGGTCGGCTTCCGGCAGGTCGCCGACGAAGGCAGCGTCACCCTGGTGATTCCGGCGATCGCGACCTGCGAGACACGGCAGCAGTGCAACGGCCTGAAGGGTCTCGGCGGCAGCCAGATCGATCTGACCGCCCGGCGCCGCGAGACACCCGAGACACCTCCCGACACACCGCCGGAAACGCCACCCGAGACACCAGTTGAGACTCCCAGCGGTGGGTGACCGATGGCGGACGAGCGGTCGCAGGCCGAGCGCTGGGTGAGTTTCGCCGCGGGCATCATCACGCCCGTGACGCTGCTCAGCGCACTGCTTTTCTACTTCGGCTACGTGTCCGCGCGGTCGCAGTACGAGTACTTCGGGATCGACGTCGACACGATCGGGTTGAGCACGCAGGACTACGTGATGCGCAGTCCGCAGCCCCTGCTTGTGCCGTTGCTCGTGATCACGCTGCTTGCGGTCGCGGGGCTCCTGGTGCACAACGCGATCCACCCGACGTCGGTCGCCGTACGGCGGGCCGCCCGGATCACCACCGTAGTCCTCGTCCTCGGCGTCGCCGGGCTCCTCGCGTACCCGCTGATCGGTCGGATCCCGTACTACGCGTTGATCGTGCCGGCCGTGATCGGCATGTCCGCCGCGGTCCTTGCCTACCTCACCTATCTGCGCCGCAAGGCCGACCCCAAGCTCGGTCCGCAACGGATCCTCATCGCCTTGCTCGCCGTCGTCACGGTCACCTGCGCGTTCTGGGCGACCGCGACCACCGCCCAGTACTCCGGCCGCGGCCTGGCCAAGTCCCACGCCCGGGAGCTGAACCGCTTCCCGGTCGTCATCCTCGACACGAAGGAGAAGCTCGCCCTGCGCTCCCCCGGCCTCGAGGAGACCGCTCTTCGCGCGGGTGCGGGCCAGACCTTCAACTACCGCTACCGCGGCCTCCGCCTGCTCGTGGTCGGCGAGGACCGCCTGTTCCTGGTCCCCCACACCTGGTCCGCCTCCGACACCACCCTCGTCCTCCCCCTCGACAGCTCGATCCGCGTCCAGTTCCAATTCCAGAACGACCCGCCGTAGCCGGAACTGTCGGACCTGCGGGCGACAATGCCGACCATGAGTGCTCAGGCTCCCGGACCGGTACTTCGCAGCGTCGACGCGGTCGTTCTCACCGTTCCCGACCTCGACGCAGGGCTGCGGTTCTATCGGGACGGGCTGGGACATGACCTCTTATGGCGCAACGACGATCTCGGCCAGGCCGGCCTCCGCTGTCCGGAGTCGGCGACCGAGATCGTGCTCTCGACAGGTTTGCCGCCCGAGCCCAACTGGCTGGTGCGATCGGTGGACGAGGCCGTCGAGGTGATCACAGCCGCCGGCGGTCAGCTCCTGAGCGGCCCCGGCGAGATCCCGGTGGGGCGCGTCGCGACGGTGTCCGACCCGTTCGGCAACCGGCTCGTCCTCGTCGATCTCAGCAAGGGGCTCTACACCACAGACCAACACGGCCAGGTGACAGGCGTCGCCCCGGAGCGGTAGGCCGCCGGCGAGGGTCTGGTCAGGCGCTGTCGCGGATGATCAGTTCGGTGGCGTAGATCTCGGGGCTGGTGAGGTCGGCGCCGGCGATCTTGGCGAGCAGGATCTCGGCGAGGCGGGCGCCCAGTTGGGCCACCGGCTGGCGGACGGTCGTCAGCTTCGGTGTGGTCGTGGTGGCCAGCACCGAGTCGTCGAAGCCGACGACGGCGACGTCCGCCGGGACGCGCCGGCCGCGCTGGGAGAGGACGCGGAGGGCGGCGGTGGCCATCAGGTCCGAGGCCACGAACAGCCCGTCGAGGTCCGGGTGATCGTCGAGCAGTTTCAGGGTGGCCTGTTCACCACCGTCGGCGGTGAAGTCGCCGTACGCGATCATCGTGGGCAGGCCGGCTTCCTTCATCACTTCCTGGTAGCCGGTCAGCCGGTCGATGCCGGCGGTCATGTCGAGCGGCCCGGTGACCGTGCCGATCTTGCGGCGGCCGATCGCGAGCAGATGCTCGACGCCGGTCCGGGCGCCGGCGACGTTGTCGACGTCCACACTCGCGACCGGTACGTCGACGCCGAGCGGCCGGGCGCTGAACACGATCGGCAGCGGCAGTTGCGCCAGCTCCTGCAGGACGTTGTCGCGGCCGTGGTGGCTGATGATGATCGCGCCGTCCACGTGCCCGCCGCGCAGGTACCGCAGGAGCCGCTGGTCGTCGGCTCCGGTCGGTTCTGGAGCCGGCTCGATCAGCAGCACGAGCTGCGACGACGTCGGTGCGAGCGTCCGGCTGACACCGCTGAGCATGCCGGCGAAGAACGGATCGGAGAACACCCGGCTGTCCGGCTCCGGCACGACGATCGCGATGGAGTCCGTACGACGGGTCACCAGCGCGCGGGCCGCCCGGTTCGGGACGTAGCCCAGCTCGCGGATCGCGTGCTCGACCGCGGCGACCGTGTCCGGCAGCACCTTCGGCGATCCGTTCACCACCCGCGAGACGGTCGCCCGCGACACCCCGGCCAGCGCCGCGACCTGCTCCAGCGTCGGAGAACCAGACTCGTTCATCGGCCCTCCTCGACTCTCGACAGGCCTGCGTTCACACCGTAGTACCTCCCCGGCCGAACGCGCGTCAGTCGTTGGCCGCCGAAGCAGGCGTGTTGGCAGATAACTTCTGTTCCAGCTTCAGTTGCCGACGCGGGTGTTGGCGACCGTGTCCGCCTGGTCGAGAGCTTGTTCCCACGCGGTCGCCGACGGTTGCTTGCCGTCGTCGACGCGGGACAGGGCGGCGCTGAAGATCTGGTTGATCTCGCCGTCGCGCGGACCCTTGTGCTGCTTGAGGATCACGTTCCGGGCGCGGTTGACGAAGATCTGCCCGACCGGCGCGTTGTTGAAGTACGCGTTGACCTGTGACTTCACCTGCGGGTCGTCGTACGCGTCGAGCGTCGACGGGAACGAGCCGACCTTCTTGAACACCTTCACCTGCTGCTCCGGCGCGGTCAGCCAGGCCGCGAGCTTGGCGGCCTCCTCCGGATGCGGCGACTGCACCGGCACGGTCAGGTACGAGCCGCCCCAGTTGCCACCGCCGCCCGGGAACACGTCGGCGACGTCCCACTTGCCCTTGCCGTAGGCGCCCGCGTTGTCCTGGATCACGCCGAGCAGCCAGCCCGGGCAGGCGATGGTCGCGAACTTGTCGGTCCGGAAGGCGGCGTTCCACGCATCGCTCCAGGCCGGCAGCCGCGCGGACAGCCCGTCCTTGCTTCCGGCCACGACCTGGTCCCAGGTCCGCTTCAGCAGCGGGTTCTCCGCACCGAGGAAGCGGTCCTCGTTGGAGTAGTACGCCTGGATGAGCTGGTTGCGCATCGCTTCCCAGGTCAGCACCGCGGAGTCGTACCACGCCGAACCCGGGACGCGCTGCTTGAACTTCCGGCCGGTGGCGAAGTACGACGGCCAGTCCTCGAACAGCTTGGCCACCTCCGCCCGGTCGGTCGGCAGCCCCGCCTTCGCGAACAGGTCGCGGCGGTAGCAGATCGCCTCCGGCCCGATGTCGGTGCCGTAGCCGATGATCTTGCCGTCCTGCGTGGTCGCCCCGGCCACCTTCCAGTCCAGCCAGCGGTCCTTCAGTTCGTCCGCGCCGTACTTGCGCAGGTCCACGAACTTGTCGGCCTTGGCCAGGTACTTGTAGATCCAGCTGACCTCCATCGCCTCGATGTCGGCCAGTCCGGTCCCGGTGCGCAGGTTCGCGTCGAGGTTCTTGACGTGGTCGTCGACGGTCTTGGCCTTCTGCTCGACGATCGTGATGTTCGGGTGCTGGGCCTCGTACTCCGCGTACAGGTCGGCGTACCCGAACTCGTTGAAGGTCGCGATGGTGAGCTCGATCTTCGGTCCGTCGGTCTGCTCGCGGGCGGCGTCGGGCGCGCCGGCGTTTCCGCCGCAGGCGGCGACGAGCAGGACCCCGGCGCTGGCCAGCAAGCCGGCTACGGGGCGATAGCGGGCACTGGGCCGCATGTTCGGTGCTCCCTGGAACTGGACGGGTTGAGAGCGCTCTCGGATCGCGAAAGTGAGCTGAGTCTCAAGCGTCCGCAATGGATATGTCAAGCATCTTGACAGTCACCGGGAGTTAGCTGTGCGTGATCACCGGGACCGCGGCGGGGCGACCGAGTCGCGGACCACGACGACGGTGCCCAGCGTGGTCACCTGCTGCTGGTGCGCGAACGGGTCCGCGCTCTGCTCCTGACCCGCGAGACCGGCCCGTACGGCGGCCCGCCCGAGCTCCTCCAGCGGTACCCGGACCGTGGTGAGCGCCGGCCGCAGCTCGACCGCGACCGGTACGTCGTCGTACCCGACCACCGAGACATCGCCCGGGATGCTGAGGCCGCGTTCGCGCAGCGCGGCGTACACGCCCGCGGCCACGATGTCGTTGGCGGCGAAGACCGCGGTGAAGTCGAGCCCGTCGTCGAGCGCGCGCAGCGTCTGGTCGTACCCCCACTGGCGGCCGAACGCGCCGGTCCGGACCAGGGCCTCGTCGTGCTCGAGCTTGCGGGCCGCGAACGCCTGGCGGAAGCCACGCAGCCGCGCGGTCGTCGTCGACAGCGTGGTCGGGCCGCCGAGGTACAGGATCCTGGTGTGGCCGGCGCTGAGCAGGTGGTCCGTGATCGCCGCGGCCCCACCGGTGTTGTCGTATTCGACGGCGTACGCCGGTACGCCTGCCTCCAGCCCCGGCCGTCCGCAGAGGACGAGGCTGGAACCGTTGTTCGCCAGCTGGCGCGCGCGTTGCCCGACCGCCGCGAAGTACTCCTGGTCCTCGACCGCGCCGCCGACCAGGATCACCGCGTCGGCGCGCTGCTCGAGCAGCAGGTCGACGAACCGCAGCTCGGCGGAGTCACCGCCCTGTGTCGAGCAGACCAGGCAGAGTCGGCCGGACGACAGCGCCTCGGCCTGCACGCCCCGCGCGATGTAGGCGAAGAACGGGTCGACGATCTCGCTGACCACGATGCCGACGACCCGCGTGGTGGAGCCGGCCAGTGCGCGGGCGTGCGCGTTGGCGACGTACCCGAGGTCCCGCATCGCGCGTTCGACCGCGGCCCGGGTCGAGGCCGCGACCGGATAGTTGCCGTTGACAACACGGGAGACGGTCGCGGTGGAGACGCCCGCACGGGCGGCCACGTCGCGGATGGTCCGGGCGGCCTCGGGGTCACGCCGGCGCGCCCGTGACCGGGGCGGTTCCGCCGTCATCACGCACCTCCTCGTCCACCTGCGCGTCCAGCTGTACGTCGGCCTGGGTACCGTCGGCGAACCGCACCGCGACGTGGCACCCGTCCACTGCCACGTCGATGCTCTCGGCCAGTTGCCGCGGCCAGACCGTGTCGCCGGACAGTACCACCGCGGACACCAGCACCTGCGGACCTTTCCCGTCGTGCTGCGCTTCCAGGTACGGCGTCGCGGAATGCGGCCCGAAGGCGTTCGAGTCCAGTCCACGCCGGACGCCGGCACGGTCGTAACCATGCAGGCCGACGACGACGCTGGTCAGCCGATCTTGGCGGGTCGCCTGGGCCCACAGCTCATCTGACTCCACCGCTGGGCGGACGGTTCCGGCGACCGCGTAGCCGCCGTGCCGCACCGCCCCCTCCGGCCCGTGCACCAGCACGCATCGGACCTCGATCCGCCCATGGACGACGCACGCGACCTCGATCCGCGCGCCGTCCGCCTCCCACCAACTCGCCCCCACGGCGACCCGCCGGATGCGCCTGCGCGGACCGCAGGTGGAGAGAGTGATGTGGTTGTCGATCGCCTCGTCAGTGAGTTCGGGCGCAGTGCGGGTGGAGTACGCCAGCCGGTTGTAGTGCGGGTCGCCTTCGCCGCCGTGGTCGCTGCCGTGGTTGAGCAGACGGACGATGCCGTCGTGCTTGGTCGCCTGGATCAGGAAACCCGGGGCCGGCATCGCGCGCACCTGGTCGTGTTCGTCGAGCGGCAGTGCGGCCTCGCGTGCGGTCCAGACCTCGTGGTCGGCCGGCAGCAGGAGGCCCAGGAATCCTTTCGAGGCCCAGTACGGCGACGCGGGACCGGAGTACGGCTGCGTGGTCGGGAGGAAGTGGTGGTGCCACCCGAGGGTGAGCAGGCCTCGCTCGTCGGGGACACCGTGGTCGACGAAGTGGCGGAGCGTTCCGGAGCACAGCCGACGCGTCTGGCCGGGAGTCAACGGCGTGGCGTCGAGGAGCGCACCCATCCAGTACGGCGCCGCGGTGGCCATGCGGTAGCACAGCGATCGGCCGAAGTGGATCGGCGCACCGTCCGAGCCGGTGAGGTGGACGGCGTCCTCGATGAAGCGGTGCAGGCGTTCGCGATATGTGGCCAGCCGGTCGTCGGCGGTCGGCCCGGCCATCCGGGTCCAGAGGCCTGGGTACAGGTGCATGGCCCAGCCGATGTAGTGGTCGAAGTTCTGCCCAGGACCGTCGGAGTACCACCCGTCGCCGACGTACCAGTCCTCGATCCGGTCGAGGCCCGCGTCGATGTCGTCCTGTGAGTACGGCGCTCCGACGGACGCGAGGAACTGCTCACCGACCACCTGGAACAGCCGCCAGTTGTTGTCCCACGTCCGCGATCCGACGAACCCGCTCAGCCAGTCCACGACAACCTGCTGCTCAGGTACGTCGAGCTTGTCCCACAGCCATGCCCGCGATTCGTGCAGCCCGACCGCGATCGCCGCCGCCTCCACCATCTGCTGCGAGCACGGCGTCAACCGCGGCCACTCCCGCGCCGCGCCGGCCACCAGTCCACGCGCGTACCGCTCGACCAGCCGATCGTCGCCGTTTGTCGCAGCGATCCGGAACGCGGCCAGCAGGAACGACCGGGCGAACCCCTCCAGCCCGTCGCAGTCCGCGCCCGACCAACTCCCCCGCCCCGGCAACCGCACCTGCGCGCCACTGTCCGAGAACCATGGTTTCAAGGAATCGAGCAGGTGATCGGCCACCGCCAACCACGTCTCCCGCGTGTACCCCGTCCGCGAGGACACCACCCGATCCGGCGCCGGCAACCAGCCGTGGGGCGGCAGGTTCTGGGGTGCTGGGGTGGGGGTCATGCGATGCGGCCGAGGTCGTCGCGGTGGATGGGGTGGGCGAGCGGGCGGCCGGCGGCGAGGCGTTCGAGTTCGGCGACGGCGGCGTCGCCGAGGCGGGTGGATTCGTTGCCCATGGCACCGGCGATGTGCGGCGTGATGAAGACGTTGGGGAGCTGCAGCAGCGGCGAATCCGGTGGCAGCGGCTCGGGATCGGTGACGTCGAGAATCGCGTCGAGCCTGCCGGAGACGCACTCACGCTCCAGCGCCACATGATCCACCACCGGGCCGCGGGCCGTGTTGATCAGCACCCCGCCGTCCGGCATCGCGGCCAGCAACTCCGCCGACACCAGCCCTTCGGTCTCCGGCAGCAGCGGTGCGTGCACGCTCACGATGTCACTGGCCGCGAACAACTCCGGCAACTCACACCACCGCGCACCGAGCTCCGCAGCCTCCGACGGGCTCAGATACGGATCACTGACCAGCACCTCGACGTCGAGTCCGCGCAGCCGCTCCAGCACCAGACGCCCGATCCGCGAGGCTCCGAGGACGCCGACCGTCGTACCGAGCGTGCCGAGAACCGGGGCCCCCGGCAACGGCCGCTTCACCCCGGAGACCCGGAACCAGTCGCGGTGCCGGAACGCCCGCTTCCCCGCCAGCACGATCGCCGCCACCGTGAACTCCGCCACCGGGATCGCGTTCGCCGCGGCCGCCGACGAGACCTCCACGCCGCGGTCGAACACGACCGGATCGACGAACGTCTTGATCGTCCCGGCAGCATGCACGATCGCCCGCAGCTTCGGCGCGGCGTCCAGTACGTCGGCGGTGATCCGCGGGCACGCCCAGCCGGTCAGCAGCACCTCGGCCGCGGCGAGCTCGTCCGCCAGGTCCGCGAACGACGCCTCCAACCGGGGTGCACCGTCCGGCCGCAGACCGAGCAGCTCGGCGACCCCTTCCAGCCGGTCGCGGGCGGCGGGGGTGACCACCTCCGCCCAGCTCTCCGCGGGCATCGCCACAAGGGTGCGCAACCGCGGACTGCTGTCCCGGTCGGATCGAGGGTTCGGCACGGATCACTCCTAGTAAACGGTTACTAGAAACCGTAGGCAGCCGACGCCGCATCGGTCAAGACAAGTTCCACAAGTGCTTGACAGCAAGGCGGTGAACGTTTCATGGTTGCTGCCAATCGAGACAGCAAACGCTTACTATCAGGAGGCGCATCATGCATCGCGTCAGCCGATCCCCCGGCCGCGCGCCGGACCGCGCCGCCGGGCGGGCCGCCCGTCGGGCGGCACGGGACGCGTACGCCGGACCCGGGCTGCGGGCCAGGCTGCGCCGCGACCGGGTGATGCTGCTGCTGGTCCTGCCCGGCTTCCTGTTCTTCGTGGTGTTCCACTACGTGCCGCTGCTGGGCAACGTGATCGTCTTCCAGGACTACCAGCCGTACCTCGGCTTCAAGGAGAGCCCGTGGGTCGGGTTCGCCAACTTCAGCGTGTTCGCCGAGCCGGACTTCTACCGCGCACTGCTCAACACCCTGAAGTTCGCCGTACTCCAGCTCGTGCTGTTCTTCCCCGCGCCGATCGGACTCGCGCTGCTGCTGAACAGCATCATCAGCCCGAGGATCAAGCGGTTCGTGCAGAGCGTCGTGTACCTGCCGCACTTCATCGGGTGGGTGATCCTGATCTCGATCAGCCAGCAACTGATCGGCGGCACCGGCCTGCTCCCGCAGCTGCTCGGTGAGCTCGGACTGCCGCGGGTCGACCTGATGACCAGCCCCGAGTTCTTCCCCTGGCTGGTGACACTGCAGCTTATCTGGAAGGACGCCGGCTGGGGCACGATCATCTACCTCGCCGCGCTGCTGAACATCGAGACCGAGCACTACGAGGCCGCCGCGATCGACGGCGCGGACCGGTGGCGGCGGCTGTGGCACGTCACCCTGCCGGGCATCGTGCCGGTCACGTTGCTGCTGCTCATCCTCAACCTGGGCAGCATTCTCTCGGTCGGCTTCGAGCAGATCCTGCTGCAGCGCGACGCGGTCGGCGCCGACGCGGCCGAGGTCCTCGACACCTACGTCTACTTCCACGGCGTGCTCGACGGCCAGTGGGGTCCGGCCGCCGCCGTCGGGCTGGTCAAGGGCGTGATCGGCCTGGTCCTGATCCTCGGCGCGAACAAACTCGCCCACCGCTTCGGCCACGAAGGGATCTACTCGAGATGAAGACCTCGCAGCGCCCCTCCAACCGGCCGCCCTGGATGGAGGCGCCGACCAAGGCCGGGCTGGCGGTCAAGGGGGTGGTGATCGCGATCGTCTGCCTGCTGGTGCTGTACCCGTTCGTGAACATCGTCGCCACCAGCCTGGCCGGCGAGGCCGAGATCACCCGCCGGGGCGGCATCATCCCGCTCTTCCCGAGCGAGCCGACACTGGCGGCGTACAAGACGATCTTCGCCGGCGGCGTGGTCAGTCACGCGCTCCTGGTCAGCGCGGGCATCACGATCATCGGTACGGCGCTCAACCTGGTCGTCACGATCGCGCTCGCGTACGGGCTCAGCCGGCCCATCGTCGGCGGACGGTTCGTGCTCAGCGCCGTCCTGTTCACGATGCTGTTCGGCGCCGGCATCATCCCGAACTTCCTGCTGGTCAAGGCGCTCGGGCTGTACGACTCGTACGCGTCGCTGATCGTGCCGGGACTGGTCAGCGCCTTCAACTTCCTGGTCCTGCGCAACTTCTTCCAGAACATCCCGGCCGAGCTCCTCGACAGTGCCCGGATCGACGGCGCCGGCGATCTCGCGATCCTGCTCCGGATCGTCCTGCCGCTGTCGAAGGCGGTCCTGGCCGTCGTCGCGCTGTTCTACGCCGTCGGGCACTGGAACGCGTTCTTCAACGCGTTGCTGTACCTCAGCGACACCGCCAAGTGGCCGCTGCCGCTCGTCCTGCGGCTCTACGTCCTGCAGGGGCAGCCGGTCGGCGGCGGCACCGAATCCCCCGGCGAGGCGGTCGCGTCGATCCAGGCCGTGCAGATGGCCGTCGTCGTCGTGGCACTCGTTCCCATCCTCTGCGTCTACCCGTTCCTGCAGCGCTACTTCACCAAGGGCGTACTCACCGGCGCCATCAAAGGTTAGGAGAAACCCATCGTGACCACCCCTCCCCTCAGCCGCCGGAACTTCCTGCGCAGCGCCGTCGGTGTCGCCGTGATGAGCGCCACCGGCGTACCCGCCCTGGCTGCCTGCAGCAACGGCGGTACGGCGGCCGGCACCGCGCGGGCCTCCTCGGTGACGTTGCCGACGTACGTCGCCTTCCAGGGCCCGAAGCCGGATCTGGCCGGCACCGCGGACGGCGTACCGCCGGGATACCTGACGTACCCGAAGGATCTCGTCACCACGGTGAAGACACCGCCGCTGTCCGGCGGCAAGGTCAGCGTGATGACCGACATCTTCGATCCGCTGCCGCCGGCCAAGGACAAGAACGCGGCATGGCAGGCGGTCGAGCAGAAGCTCGGCGGCACGCTGGACCTGACGATCGTGCCGGACAGCGACTGGGCGACGAAGTTCCAGACCGTGCTGGCCGCCAACGAGCTACCGGACCTGGTCCTGTTGTCCGATGCGACTCTTGTGAACAATCTGCCGGCCTTCTTGTCGGCAAAGTGCACGGACCTGACGCCGTACCTGTCCGGTGACAAGGTCAAGGACTACCCGAACCTGGCCAACATCCCGCAGGTGATCTGGCAGGCGTGTGTGGTGCAGGACAAGATCTACGGGCTGCCGATCCCGCGCAGCATCACCGGCGGCGCGGGCTTCTACAACAAGCGGCTCTTCGACGCCGCGGGTATCGAGTACCCGGCGACAGCCGAGGACTTCCTGGCTGCCTGCAAGGAGCTGACCAAACCGCAGCAGGGTCAGTGGGCGATCGTCAACTCGAAGGGCAACACGTTCTTCACGATGATCCAGCAGATGTTCGGCGTGCCGTACGGCTGGAAGGAGGACGGCGGCAAGCTGGTGAAGAGCTTCGAGACGCCCGAGTACAAGGCGGCCCTCGAGTTCGCCGTCCAACTGGTCAAGGCCGGTGTCCTGGTTCCGGGCTCGGACGGTATCGACGGCACCGCGCGGAAGAACGCGTTCCGGGCCGGCAAGGGCGCACTGGTGTACGACGGCTTCCCGGCGTACTCCGGCTACGTGAAGGACATGTCCCGGCTGGACCCGAAGAACGATCCGCGCGCGTTCGTGCCGATGGCACCGAAGGGCGGCAAGGCGAACACTTGGTCGGACAACATCCTGTTCGCGTACACGCTGATGAAGAAGTCGGACGAGGCGCGCGCGAAGGAACTGCTCAAGGTCGCGGACTTCTTCGCCGCACCGTTCGGCAGTACCGAGAACCTGCTGCTGACGTACGGCGTCGAGGGCGTCGACTTCACCCGCGACGCGCAGGGCAACCCGAAGCTGACCAGCAAGGGCGAGGCCGAGATGACCGTGCCGTGGAAGTACATCACCGCCCCGCCGCAGGCGCTCTACAACGCCCAGTTCCCGGCGTACGTCGAGCGCGCGCACGAGGACCTGACCAAGCTGATCGGGATGGTCGTGAAGGACCCGACCGCGTCGCTGATCTCGCCGACCAACGACAAGTCCGGCGGCGACATCGGGCAGGCGCTGACCGACGTCCGCAACGACGTGATCGCGGGCCGCAAGCCGATCACCGCGTTCGACGCCGCGCTGAAGAAGTGGGCGAAGGACGGCGGCGACAAGATCCGCGGCGAGTTCGAGTCGGCGCTGAACGGCGGTGCCAGCCCGCGATGAGTTGGCTTACCGAGGCGAGGCTCGGGCTGTTCGTGCACTGGGGCATCTACGCGGCCGCGGCGCGGCACGAGTGGGTGAAGTCGTACGAGCAACTCACCGACGCCGACTACCAGCCGTACTTCGACCACTTCGAGCCGGATCTCTACGACCCCGTGCGCTGGGCCGAGGACGCGTGGAACGCCGGGATGCGCTACCTGGTGATCACCACCAAGCACCACGACGGCTTCTGCCTGTGGGACTCCAAGCTCACCGACTACTCGGCGCCGAACACGCCGTGGGGCAAGGACCTGCTCGCGCCGATGGTGGACGTGTTCCGCGAGCGCGGCTTCAAGATCGGGCTGTACCACTCGTTGCTGGACTGGCATCACCCCGAGTTCCCGGTCGACCTGTACCACCCGCAGCGCAAGGACGTCGACTTCATCGACCGTACGGCGAACCGCGACGTCTCGAAGTACGCCGACTACCTGCACGGACAGGTCCGTGAGCTGCTCACCGGGTACGGCAAGATCGATGTGATGTGGTTCGACTTCTCGTACGCCGATCGCGGGTTCAACGCCAAGGGCCCGGACGAGTGGCGGTCCGAGGAACTGCTCGCGATGGTGAAGGAGCTGCAGCCCGGGATCCTGGTGAACAACCGGCTCGGTCTGGGATCGGGCGACTTCACCACACCCGAGCAGGTCCAGCCGCCCGGCAACGAGGTTGCCGCTGGCAACGGTACGCAGGTGCCGTGGGAGGCCTGCCACACGTTGAACGGCAGCTGGGGCTATCACCGGGACAACCACGACTGGAAGTCGCCGGCGCTGCTCATCCGGATGCTGGTCGATTCGGTCTCGAAGGGCGGCAACATGCTGCTCAACGTCGGCCCGAACGGCCGCGGTGCATGGGAGCCGCGCGCTCTCGACGTACTGTCCGGGATCGGGTCCTGGATGCGGCTGCACGAGCGCTCGATCCGCGGCTGCGGGCCGAGCGCGTACGTCCCGCCGGCGGACTGCCGCTACACGCAGAACGGCCGGCGGCTGTACCTGCACGTGTTCGCCTGGCCGATGGGGCATCTGCATCTGCCCGGGCTGGGCGATCGGGTGGAGTACGCGCAGTTCCTGCACGACGCGTCGGAGGTCAAGCGGGTGACCGTCGATCCGTCGGCTCCCGGTCACACGTACCTGACCGGGCTGCCGGAGAACACGCTGACGCTCAAGCTCCCGAACCGTGCGCCCGAGGTCGACAGCTGCGTGATCGAGCTCTTCCTCCGCGACTGAGCTTCCCCGTTTCGAGCTCTTGGATTGGGCTCTCCCGAACGACGAAGGCACCCACCTCGACCCGGTGGGTGCCTTCGTCCTTTTGTCTACTCCCGGATTGTCGACGGATCCACCGGCGGCGGCGTCAGCTGCAGGGCGGTGAGCTGCGCAGTCGCCTCGGCGTCGACCGGTACGCCCCAGGCGCGGAAGAAGTCGCTCAGGTCGTGGCCGGCGGTCCGGCTGCACAGGACGACGAGGTTGCGCAGACGCAGTACCTCGTCGGTGTAGTCACTCGCGTACGGGTGCTCGACCCGGACGAGCTTGTGCAGGTCCGGCCAGAACGTGTTCCCGAACGCGTGCCGGAGCTGCTCGAACATCACCAGCTTCTCGTAGGGGTCGAACGTCGTCCCGTAATTCACGCCCGGCGTCCGCAGCTTGCCCGGCGCGCTCTGCCACGGAGTCAGGCCGGTCTTCGCGTCCGGCGCGTGCAGCCGCGGCTGCTGACCGTACTTCGTCGCGAAAACCGCGTTCACCGCGAGCGAGTAGATGTTGACCGTCACCTCGGTCAACGAACTCGGCTTGTACGTGATCTGCTGATGCTGGTGGCCGAGCTCGTGATAGACGCCCCAGCCGCGCATCCGCAGCCCTTCCACCGTCAGCATCCGGTCCTGGATCGGCGGCGGGAACGACATGTGGCCGTGGGTCGCGTACGCGCCGACGCCGGTGATCGCGGAGGGATACCCGACGAAGTGGTACCGGTGCGGCAGCCGGACGTGCGCCGGCGCGGATCCGTCGTACCCGCTGGTGGCGTCCTCGATCCGGATGATGTCCTCGTAGGTCGACAGCAGGTCGGTGTGGTTCTCGGTGCGGTCCTTCAGGGCCGAGGCGCGCTCGACGGTGATCATCGCGTGCGGGCTGAGGAGTTCGACGTACGGCGTGACGCGGTCGTCGAGCTGGCGCTGGAACTCGGCCTCGCCGGTGGAGCCGAGGACGAAGTACGGCATCGGCTGTGCCTCCTCGCCGATGCTCACCTTCGCCTGACCGGAGTCGCCGATCAGCTTCAGATAGACGACACCACCGCCGGCGTCGGTGATCGTGTTGCGGCCGAGCTGGAGCGGATACTGACGGGGCGACTTGAACTCCTTGCGCGCGTCGGCGTCCGGCGCGCCGATCACGAGCGTCGGCGGCAGGCTGCCGTCGTGGACGAGCACGTTGAGTGCGGTCGCCGCGGGCAGGTAGAAGCCGGTCGAGCGGAGCTCGCTGGCGCTCAGCGAGTTCTGGGTGCGCACGAGTTCGGTGGTCCGCGCCGACGGGAGCGCCGCGATGGTGAGAGTCCTGGTCTGGATGCTGGTCTGGGCGTGGGCGAGGGTTGGTACGGCGGCCAGCGCCAGGCCGGCACCGGCTACCTGAAGGACACGGCGCCTCGAGAGCTGCGTGGGGCGGGCGTGCGGCATCATCGAACAACCTCCTGGTTGAACTTGCCAGCACCCGGCGACCCGGCCGGCGCTTGATGCCGACCCCGGTTGCTTGCGGAAACTCTGGGGAACCTCAGTTGAAGGACACGGAGTGGGTCGCGCCCTTCGTGCCACCGACGGCGATCTCGAGGACCAGCTGCTTGCCGGTAGCAACCACCGTGATTGCCGGATCCTTGGCGACCACGTCGCCGACCTGCCGGTCGATCGTCAACCGGACCGTGCCGACGGTACGACTCGGATCGGACACGGCGACCGTCGTCGTGCGGCCGTCGGTGCCGATCACGACCGACGCGGGCCCGTCACTGGTGACCGAGCGCCGCCCGGGGCCGTCCGGCACCTCGGACACCGCGCCTGCCGCCCAGAAGTTGATCATCACCAGGTCGTCACGGTGGGACCGGATCGCTTGAACATTCGGATTGTTGACAAGAACCGTCATCCCGGGATCGGCCGCGAGTTCGGCGGTCCGCTGACTGGTCGCGTTGGGCAGGACGATGTACGCGTAGTCGCCGGTCGCGGTCCCGTGCTCCAGGATGAGCTTGGCGTAGCGCCGGGTGTACGGCGTGGTCGAGCCGGCCGTGTCGTTGCCGATGTTGATCTCCGACCAGGACGCGGTGCGATCCTCGCGCTGGACGGTCAACTGACCGCCGGTGGGGAAGATGTAGCCGGCGACGCCGTCGAGGTGCGCCCAGTGCGGGTCGTCGTACGTCTGGTCGACTGCGGGGCCGCCGTCGACCAGGAGCCGGGTGGTGCCGTTCTCGTGGAGATTCCGATTGTCGACAATCGTCTCGACCGGGTAGCCGTCGGTGCCGGTGATTCCGGCGCCCAGGGCAACGATCGAGTCGCTGAGGCAGAACCAGGACTTCCTCGCCTGCAACGTCTTGTCGTGATTGATCAGGTGCATCCCGACCGCGCCGGCCTCGTTCCGGTACGACGCTCCGCCGACCCACTCGGCGTACGCCGCGACGGTCCCGGTGCCCGCTCCGCTGCCGCCGGGCTGGCGGGGCTTGGTGCTGACCGTCGTACCGGGCATGCGATGCGCGTCGACCGTCGGCCAGTAGGCGTCGTTGAACTGGGCCTGGTCCGCCGTGTAGAGGTAGGTCATGCCGTCGCCGACGTACCAGCCGCGGCGGTTCTCGCCGTTGCCCCACTCGTAGCGGGCCATCCGCTTCGACGACAGCGCGATCGCGAACGTCCAGCCCGGGCGGCGGTGGACGACGCGGTCCTGGTTGTGGAACTGGAAGTGCCGCGGCACTGCCGGCGCCGGGGTGACGCCGGTGTCCGCGAGCAGGGCCTTCGCCCGGGAGATTTCGGGGATCGACGCACCCGGGAGATAGTCGTTGAGGTGGTCGCGGGTGATCCAGCCCTTGGCGAGGGCCTTGTAGCGCGAGGCGTACGGCTCGGCGACACCGCTCGCGAGGAGCAGCACGGTCGACGTGGTGCCGTGGCCGTGGCGGTGATCACCCGCGCGCTCGCGGGAGATCGCGCGGCCGGAGACGCAGTCCATCATCAGACCGTCGACCATGAACGGCGCGAAGCTCGCCTCCACGGCGTCCAGAAGTACGGCGCGCTTCGGGTCGGTGATCTCCCAGGTGGAGCCGCCGAGCAGGGCGATCAGGTTCGCGACTCCGCCGAGGGCGACGTTGCCGTACGTGCCGACGTACGCGAGGTTGCCGTGCTGGACGAACGAGCCGTCGCGGTAGAAGCCGTCGCCGCTCGTGACGTAGGTGAACACGCTGTTCTTGCCGGCTTCGGCGACGTCGCTGAGGGCGTCGCGTGCTGTCGACAATCTGACAGTCGACTTTCCGACGATGCCGCGCAGCGCGACGATCAGGGCCTTGTCCACCCGGTTGGCGCCGGTCTCGCGCAGCGACGGGGAGTTGGTCCGGCGGTTCGGGTCGGGGACGAAGCGGTCGACGGCCGTCACGTACCTGGTGAGTTGCTCGGCGGACAGCACGTCGTACGCCAGGATGCAGGTGTCGAGGAGGGCGCGGGGTGCGCCGATCTCCCAGAACCACCAGTTCCCGGTCTCTTTCAGAGTCTCGTTGTAGGCCTTGGCGTTCAGGAAGTCGAGAGCCCCGCTCAGCAACTCACCGACCGCCTCGGTGCTCGGCCCGGCATTCGCCCCGGACGCCGCCGCGCCGGGGGCGGTTGACCCCACGCCCGTCCCCCGTGTGGCGCGGGCCAAGGCGATCGTCTTCAGGCGCGTGTAGCTGATCGCGAAGTTCCCGCTCGTCGGGCTGAGCGGAAGATCCGGCCAGAGCGCCGTCCGATCCGCCGCCGTGATCATCGTGTCCAGGTACTCCCGCGCCTGCGCCCCGAGCTTGCCGAGCGCATCGCCGTACGCCGGATCGGCCGGATCGATCGCCCCGCCGGTGTTGAGTTCGGCCCAGCGCACCCGGAGGACGTCGAACTCGTCCTCCGCGAACGCCCGGGTCGGCAGTCCGAGCGTGCTGATCGCACCGGCGGCGAGACCGGCCTGGAGCAACAGCCGACGACGAATGAAGGGCGGCATCGCGACTCCTCGGGGGAATAGTAAACGCTTACCCCACAGCCTGCCGCGTGCTCGTAACAGTCGTCAACAGCTCACTGTGATCACTTCTGATCACTTTCAGGGCAGCAACTCCCGCACCACCGCATCGGCAAGCAGCCGCCCCCGCCCGGTCAACACAAGCCGCCCACCACCCACCGGGCCGCGGTCCGCCGGGTCGCCGTTCGCCGGACCCGCATCGCCGTCCACCGGACCGCTCTTGGTGACCACGGCCAGGCCGTCGGTCACGATCTGGTCGACCGCGGCGCGGCCCGCCTCGTCGAGCACCTCCAGCGGCAGACCGGCCCGCAGCCGCACCTCGAGCAGTACTCGCTCGACGCGGCGGGTTTCCTCGTCGAGGGTTTCGCGTGCGTGGGCCGGGCTCTCGCCGGCGGTGATCCGCTCGGCGTACGCGCTCGGGTGCTTCACGTTCCACCAGCGCACTCCACCGACATGACTGTGCGCACCCGGTCCGACGCCCCACCAGGTGTCGCCGCGCCAGTACAGCTCGTTGTGCCGACAGCGCGCCGCCGTACTGCGTGCCCAGTTGGACACCTCGTACCACTGCAGCCCTTCGGCGCTGAGCATCTCGTCGGCCAGCACGTACTTGTCGGCCAGATCGTCGTCGTCCGGCATCGGCAGTTCACCGCGCCGGATCCGCCGGGCCAGCTGGGTACCGTCCTCGACGATCAACGCGTACGCGCTGACATGATCCGGCTGCGCCGACAACGCCGACTCCAGCGAGGCGCGCCAGTCGTCGAGCGACTCCCCCGGAGTGCCGTAGATCAGATCCAGGTTCACGTGCTCGAAGCCGGCCGCGGTCGCTTCCTTCACCGCCTGCAGCGCCCGGCCGGGCGTGTGCTGCCGATCGAGAATCCGCAGTACGTGCGAGGCGGCGCTCTGCATCCCGAAGCTCACGCGGGTGAAGCCCGCCTCCAGCAGCGCCTCGAGGTACGCCGGATCGACGGACTCCGGGTTCGCCTCGGTCGTCACCTCCGCGCCGGGCGCCAGCCCGAACTCGTCCCGGACGGCCGCCAGCATCTTCCCCAGATCCACCGCCGGCAGGAGGGTCGGCGTACCGCCCCCGAAGAACACGGTGTCGACCGGCCGATCCAAGTCGCCCAGCACTCGGCGCGCGAGCCGCACCTCGGCGACCGCGTTCTCGGCGTACGACGCCTGCGACCCGCCACCGCCCAACTCCGTCGCGGTGTACGTGTTGAAGTCGCAGTACCCGCACCGCGACGCACAGAACGGCACATGCAGATAAAACCCCAAGGGCCGCTCGGCCGCTTCGAGCACAGCAGATCCCGGCAACACCCCGTCCCGGGGCGCAACCTCCCCCTCGGGCAATGTCGACGGCACCCACCCATCGTACGGACCCCCAACCACCCACCCACACGCCCACACGCCCACACGCCCACCACAGCCCGCCCCACCATCCAACCCACCGACCACAGCCCGCCGGCCAACCCCGCGGCCGCCACCCGCCTCGCACCGCGAACCGCATCGGCCCCGCCGCGAACCCGCCCCACACCTCGCGCACCCGCCCACCAACCCGCCCATTGCCCCCGTGCACCCGCGCACCCGCCCACCAACCCGCCCCGCGCACCCGCCCACCGACCCGCCCCGCACCTCGCGCCCGCTGCCCCGAACCCGCCCGCACCTCGCGCGTCCGCCGACCAACCCGCCCATTGCCCCCGACTTTGTGCACCGCATCCGCACCGCAACGACTCCTCGATACAGATCACGTGCACAAAGTGCGGCTCAGGCAGAGCCGGCCACCGCAAGACCCGGCGGTGGGGGAACCACGCCCCGGTCTGCCGGTGCGTCGTCGCCGCGACGCGTGGTGCGCCGCGGTCACGGCACGGGCATAGCCGGTCACCGCCGGACCCGGGCGGTGCCCGAACCAAGCACGGGTCCGGCGGCGGGGGAACCACGGCGGGGTCTGCCGGCCCGTCGTCGCCGCGACGCGGGGTGCGCCCCGGTCACGGCACGGGCAGAGCCAGTCACCGCGTGACCCCGGCGGTGGCCCGAACCACGGCGGGGTCTGCCGGCCCGTCGTCGCGGCGGCGCGGGGTGCTGGAGTGCGCCGCGGGCACGGCACGGGCATAGCCGGTCACCGCCGGACCCGGGCGGTGCCCGAACCACGCACGGCCCGGCGGTGCGTCGACGCGCGTGGCGCGGGGTGCTGGAGGGTGCCGTGGTCACACGGTGAAGTAGGGGCTTCCTTCGGGGCGTGGGGCCTTGAGGTTGAGTCCGGTGGTTCGGCCGGGGCCTCGGAGTTTCAGGTGGTTGGACTCGATGGTGTAGGTGAGCGGGGTCCGGAGGTTTTCGAGGACGGCATGTTCGAGGACGGCCTGTTCGAGGGCGGCGGCTCGGGAGGTGGGGTGAGCGGGAGTGACGGTGAGGTCGGTAAAGGTGAGGGTGTCGTTCTCGCGGGTGACCGTGGCGGTGAAGGGGCTGCTGCCGATCGAGCCGGTGGCTTGGGTTCCGTTGAGGGTAAGGGTGGCCGGGCCGAGGCGGACGTAGTGCTGGACGGCGTTGTCGCCGCCGACGACCAACTCCACGGTCCAGGTGGTGCCGTCGAGCGGGAGATCGGGTTCGGCGAACCGCTCGTCGAGCAGCACGATCGTCGTACCGCCGTCGATCAAGGTGAGCGTGTCGCCGTCGACCGACCATTCCGGCTCATGGATCAGGAACCCCACGAGCCAGTCGTCCTGGGCCTCGAACTCCGGACCACAGCCCATCTGAGTCTGGATCGACTGGTCGAACCGCAGGACCCCGTCGTCGAGCATGATCCCACCGCTCAGCTCGTTACAGCCGGCCCGCGCGATCAGTACGCCGTCCTTCCGGATCTCCACCCGAATCCGGGTCCCCGGAACCAGCTCTCGCTCCACACCATCTTCGGTCACCGCCACCGACAAGTACGCCTTGCCGATCGGCGATCCCTCTCCACCGACCAACGGCCCGTAAACCACCGTCATCCCATGCCCCAACCGTGTCCTTCCCATCATGGACCCGTGAACGACGGGTTCGTACAGGCGTCTGTGGGCTCCGGTGCGCGGATATGCTCGCCGGCATGCTGACTGATGGGGTGCGGGCGGTTGTGGTGGGTGGGGTCGAGCACTGGGTGCGGATCGCGGGGGCCGGGAACGGTGGGGTGCCGTTGGTGTTGCTGCACGGCGGGCCGGGTGAGAGTTCGTACGGCGTCGAGCGGTCGGTCGGGGACGAGCTGGCGAAGGTCGCGCCGGTCGTGTTCTACGACCAGCGCGGTTGCGGGCGTACGGCGCGTCCGTCCGACGCGTCGACGTACACGATGGAGCGTCTGGTCGCGGACCTCGAGGAGTTGCGTACGGCGTTGGGTCTCGAGCGGATCGTCCCGTGGGGCGTGTCGTTCGGGTGCCTGCTGGCGGCCGAGTACGCCGTTGCTCACAGCAACCATGTGGACCGGTTGATCCTGCACGCGCCGCCGATCGCGGACCCGCTGCACCCGGGTCTGTGGACGATGCGGCCGGGCGCCGTCGACCCGTTCCTCACCCCGGACGAGCGGGCCGCACTCCGCGCGCAGCTCGACGGTGTGACGGAGCCGCTCGAGCGTACGGTCGCCGCACTCGGTGCGATCGCCCAGAGCGAGAACGCGGCCCGCTTCTTCTACCACGACCCGGCGAACATCCCGCCCGCCGACGAGAACGCGCCAGAGCCCAACCTGGAGATGGCGATGGCGCTCGTCGGCAACGAACGCGTCGACCTGATCGACGACCTGGCCGCGCTGGACGTCCCGGCCCTCGTCCTCGCCGGCCTCTGGGACCGCCACGTCGGATTCGACATGCCCCGCGACCTCGCCGCCCGGCTCCCGCGGGCGACGCTCGAGATCTTCCACCGCTCGGCGCACTCCATCGACGAGGAAGAGCCGATGGAGTACGTCGAAGCCATCCGCACGTTCCTCGCACGATGAGCAGGTTCACGTCGGTCGAGTACCCCGGCCGCGGTCTCGCGATCGGCCGCGACGCACAGGGCGTCCCGTTCTTCGCGTACTGGCTGACGGGCCGCTCCCCCGCGTCGCAGTCGCGCGAACTCGTCGTACGCGATCGCGAAATCATCGTGCAGGACGTCTCCGGCGCCGCCACCGACAACCTCCGCCACTACACCGCGGCCACCCGTGGAGACGACTGGGCCATCGTCGGCAACGGCACCCAGGTCAGCGAACTGACCGCGGCCCGCGAAGAGCAACCGGACCTGCAACTCGCGCTGAGGCGACTCACCTACGAACCCGACCCGCCGATCCGCACCCCGCGCATCACCGCCGGCGCCACTATCACCGGCACTGAACTCACCGATGTCGTCATCGGATCCGCACGAGCGGACGACGGTACGCCGGAGCTCACCGAGCACCCGTCGCTCTACGCCGCCCGCATCGCACCGGCAACCGCGCTCACCACCACGACGTACTCCGGTACCACGGAACGCGTGATCACCAACGGACGCCCGGAAACGACCGCGATCCCGTTCACCTGGTCCGAGTTCACCGACGTCATCTGGCGATCCTTGCAACCGGCACTCCGCGTCGCCGCGATCACGGTCCGCCTCGACGTCCCGACCTTCGCCGAGGCGGTCCTGCACACAAGAACCTGAAGACCCTACTCGTACATCTTGTCCAGTACGTCGGCGTACTGGGACTCGACGTGCTTGCGTTTGAGTTTGAGGCTGGGGGTCATCTCGCCGGACTCGACCGTCAGGTCCCGGTCGAGGATGGTGAACTTCTTGATGGTTTCCCAGCGGTTCAGGCCCGCGTTGAGTTCGTCGACGTACCGCTGGACCATCTCGTGGGCCGCGTCCGACGTGACGATCTCGGCGTACGACTTCCCGCCGAGACCGTTCGCGTCGGCCCAGCCCTGGATCGCGTCGGGGTCGAGGGTGACGAGCGCGGAGACGAAGTTGCGCTTGTTGCCGTGGACGATGAACTGGCTGGCGTACGGGCAGACGGTCTTGAAGCGGCCTTCGATCACCTGCGGCGCGACGTACTTGCCGCCGGACGTCTTGAAGAGGTCCTTCTTCCGGTCCGTGATGAACAGGAACTCGTCCTCGAAGTGCCCGATGTCCCCGGTGTGGAACCAGCCGTCGGCGTCGATCACCTCGGCCGTCTGCTCGGGCTGGTTGTGGTACCCGCTCATCACCCCGTCGCCCTTGATCAGGATCTCCCCGTCCTCGGCGATCTTGAACTGCGTCCCGGGGAACGCCGGCCCGACGCTGCCCAGGCGGTACTGCGTCAGCCGGTTCAACGTCGACCCCGCCGACGTCTCCGACAACCCGTACCCCTCCAGGATCAGCAACCCCGCCGCGTGGAACCACTCCGCGAGCGACTTGTCCAACGCCGCCGACCCGGACACGAAGAACCTGATCCGCCCGCCGAACCGTGCCCGGATCTTCGACAGCACGAGCTTGTCGGCGGCCGCGAACTGCGCCGCCAGCAACCCGCTCGGCTCCTTGCCTGCCTGACGCAGCGCCGACACGCGAGCACCGACACCGAACGCCCAGTCGAACAGCTTCGCCTTCACGCCGCCCTCGGACTGGATCATCGTCACGATCCGCCCGTGTGCCTTCTCGAAGATCCGCGGCGCCGCCGCCATGAACGTCGGCTGGACGACGGCCGCGTTCTCCACGATCTTGTCGATCCGCCCGTCGACCGCGGTCGCGAACCCGATCTGGAACTGTACGGCGAGCAGCACCTGCCCGAACACGTGCGACAACGGCAGCCACAGGAACTGCAGGTCGTCCGGAGACAGCACCCGCATCCCCTCGACCGCGGCGCCCTCGTACGTCCACACCGAGTGCGGCAACCGCACGCCCTTCGGGCGCCCCGTCGTACCGGACGTGTAGATCAGCGTGCACAGGTCGTCCGGCTTGATCCCGGCCAGCCGGTCGTCGACCGCCGACGGGTGCTCGGCCAGGTACTCGTCGCCGAGGATGTCGAGCTCACCGAGTCCGATCACCCAGTCGCCGTCCGCCTCGGACGGTGTCCCGTCGAGCAGCACGACCTTGTGCAGCGACGGCGTCTCGGACCGGTGCCGGCGGAGCTTGTCCACCTGCTCCGCGTCCTCGGCGAACACCACCTGGACGTCGGCGTCGGCGACGATGAACGCGACGTCGGACGAGATCGTGGACGGGTAGATCGTGGTGGTCGCGGCGGCGGCCAGTACGGCGGCCAGGTAGCACTCGATCCACTCGATCCGGGTGCTGGACGCGATCGCGACCCGCTGCTCCGGCTCGACGCCGAGCGCGATCAGGCCCGCGGCGCGGCGGCGGGTCAGTGCCTCGGTCTCCCGCCAGGTCACCGACTTCCACTGGTCCCCGCGCGGGAACCGGAACGCCTCCCGCTCAGGAGTCGCGGCCACCCGGTCCAGGAACATCTGGGCCATGGTGTCCTTGCGGTTGCTGAGGAGTGCGAGCTGGCCGGAATCGGCGACAGGCTTCATAACTGGCCTCCATCGGGGGTCAAGTAACCGGAGGGTAATCGCTAGCGGCCATGCCTGACCATGGCACTCGCGTACCCACCTGGACCTTCTCCATTACGTTTCCGCAACAGCCCCACACGGTGGGTGTCCCTGGTCTCACTGTCCGTCCTGACCACCTCGGACGTCTACCGCTGCTTGGCCAGGCACTGCCGAACCGTCGCGGCGTCGGGATGGTCGAGCGCGTCCAGGATCTCGAGGGCCGCGGCATAGCTGGCCTTCGCTCCTTCGCCGCGACCGGCGCGGTCCTGGACGCGGGCCATCGCCATCAGGCAGTCCGCCGTGTCCAGCCGCCGGCCGAGCCTGCGCAGTACATCGGCCGCGACCGCGTACAACGCGATCGCCTCGTCGAACCGCCCCAGTCCCGCGAGCGCGTACCCGCTCGTGTCACTGGCCACGGCGCGCCCGAACTCGGAGTCCACCTCGGCGTACAGCTTCAGCGACTGCTGCGCGTAGTCCAGTCCCGCCTCGTACTCACCGAGCTCGGAGTGGTACCAGCCGAGGTTGTTCAGCGCGTTCGCCCGCGCGTGGACATGATCACAGCGTTCGTAATCACGGCCTTCGTAATCACCGCGTTCGTAGATCCGGAGCGCCCGCAGCGTGTGCTCGATCGCCTTCCGATGCTCCCCGATCCGGGTGTAAACCCGGCCGAGCCCGAGCGAGCCGTGCGCGATCCCGGCCTCGTCGCCGAGCTCCTCCGCGATCCCGAGCGCGAGCTCGTGCTGCCGGATCGCGTCGTCCCACTCGCGCATCGCCATATGCCCGCGCGCGAGGTCCCGCCGCGTGTGTGCCTGCTTGGTCAGGTCCCCCAGCCGTACGGCGGCCTCGAGCGCCAGTTGCTGCGCCTGCGGGTACCCGGACCGGCCGCGGAAGTCCAGATAGTCCGCGATCGCCCACACATACAGCCACAGCAGTACGTCGTACCGCCCGGCCGCCGCCCGCAGTACGGCGAGATTGTTCGGCTGCTCGCCGTCGAACCAGGCGAACGCCTCGTCGCGGTTCGCCGGCACGACCAGCTCGACGTCCGGGGGCGGATCCGGCAGCTCGATCCGCACCCTGGCCGGTGCCAGCAGGATCGCGCCGGCGTACCCGCTGTGGACGAGGTACCCGAGGAGCCGCTCGAAGGCGGCGTCCGCCTCGTCCGGCTCGCACAGCTCCTGCCCGTACGCGCGGAGCAGGTCGTGCAGCACCCAGCGATCCGGCCCGACCTCGACGACCTGATGGTTGGCAACGAGTTCCGCGAGTATCCGCCCTGCCGCGCGAACCGGTACTCCGGCCAGCGCCGCCGCGGCTCCGAGCGTGATCTCGGCGCCCGGGTGCTGCGCGAGCAACCGGAACATCCGCGCGAGCTCCGGGCGCAACTGCCGGTAGGACCAGGAGAAGATCGTCCGCACCCCGACACCGTCCGCCGTCGACAGAGCGTCGAGCGGTCCCTCGCCGAGCGCGTCGACGAACGACGCCAGCGACCGGCGCGGCCGCAGCGCGATCTGCGCGGCGAGCAGCGACAACGCCAACGGAAGGCCCGCACACCGCTCGACGAGCGAGTCGACGCTGCCCGGATCCGAACCGAACCGGTCCTTCCCAATCCTTGCCGCCAGCAACTGTTTCGACTGCGCCGGGTCGAACACGTCCAACCGGATCGGCTCCGCCTGTTCGGTCGCGACCAGCCCGGCGAGCTCGTTGCGGCTGGTGACGACGGTGCAGCACCGGGATCCGGCCGTCGCGAGCGGACGGACCTGATCGGCGGTCCGTGCGTTGTCGAGGACAACCAGGACCGCCCGGTCGGCGAGCAGGCTGCGGTAGAGCGCGATCTGCTCGTCGGGGGTCGCCGGCAGCCGGTCGGGCGGCGTACCGAGCGCGACCAGGAAGCGGGACAGGAGCGTGTGCGGGTCGGCCGGTTCCGCGGAGGGCGAGAAGCCGAGCAGGTCGGCGTACAGGATGCCGTCGGGGAAACGGTCCTCGACCTGCCGGGCCCAGTGCACCGCGAGCGAGGTCTTGCCGACGCCGGCCGGGCCGATGATCAGCGCGAGGCTCGCCGTCGGCATCAGCTCGTCCAGCCGCCGCAGGTGCTCGGTGCGCCCGGTGAACGCCGGGATGCTGGCGGGCAGCTGACGCGGCACGACGGGTGCAGCCTCGGCAGGGTCGGTCGCAGAGTAGGTGGCGGCGTCGGTCGCGGAGTCGGTGGCGGTGAGGAGTTCGGCGTGCAGGGTCCTGAGTTCGGGGCCGGGGTCGGCGCCGAGGAGGTCGCGGAGCCGCTCGGCGACATCGCCGTACGTCGCCAGGGCGAGCGCGGTCCGGCCGGAGGCCTGATGGGCACGGATCAGCTGCGCCCAGAAGCGTTCGCGGGTCGGATGGCGCTCGGCGAGTTCGGTCAGTTCGGGGACGAGGTCGGCGGACTCGCCGGTTGCCAGGCGCGCGTCGAAGTACAGCTCCCGGGCCTGGAGGTGCTCCTCGTCGAGTCGCGGGATCAGTTCGCGGGCCACGGCGGCGGCGTCGAGGCCGGCCAGCGGTTCGCCACGCCACAGCGCCAGGGCCGCGGTGAGCGGCTCGATCCGGGCGGCCGGGTCGGCGGTGTCGACGGCGGTGCGAACCAGCGTCCGGAACCGTTCGACGTCGACCTGTTCGGGGTCGACGCGGAGCGAGTAGCCGCCCGCGCCGGTGCGGATCATGGACCGGCCGGTGTCGCCCAGAGTCGTACGCAGGCGGGAGATGTAGATCTGCAACGCGGCGCGAGGATTGCTCGGCAGCTCGTCCTCGCTCCAGAGCAGATCGACGAGCTCCTCGATCCGCACCGTCCGGTTGACCCGCAGTACGAGCGCGGCCAGCAGCACCGCGACCCGACGCGACGGCAACGGTACGACATCGCCGTCGGCACCCCTGACCTCAACGGCCCCCAGCACCCGGAACTCCAGCCCGGCCACCTCCCTCGCCAGAGCAATCAACTCTAGCGTCAGAGAGGTCCTCGGCGCCGGGTTCCGAGAGTCGTCGGCGCCCGGTCCGAGGGCGTCAGCGCCGGGCGAGCAGCTCCGCGATCTGGACCGCGTTCAGGGCTGCGCCCTTGCGGAGGTTGTCGTTCGAGACGAACAGGACCAGGCCGCGGTTGCCCGGTACCGACTGGTCCTGGCGTATGCGGCCGACGTACGACGGGTCCTGGCCGGCCGCGAGCAGCGGGGTCGGGAGGTCCGTGACGGCCACGCCCGGCGCGCTGCCGAGGATCTCGGTGGCGCGCTCCGGCGTGATCGGCTCGGCGAACTCGGCGTGGATGCTCAGCGAGTGGCCGGTGAAGACCGGCACCCGGACGCAGGTCCCGGCGACCGGCAGGTCCGGGATGTGCAGGATCTTGCGGCTCTCGTTGCGGAGCTTCTGCTCCTCGTCGGTCTCACCGGTGCCGTCGGCAACGATCGATCCGGCGAGCGGTAGCACGTTGAACGCGATCGGCCCGGCGTACACCTTGGGCTCGGGGAGCGTGATGCCGTCGGTACCGCGGGCGAGCGCACCGCCGGTCCCGGCGAGCGCCCGCGACTGGTCCGCGAGCTCGCTCACGCCGACGCCGCCGGAGCCGGAGACGGCCTGGTACGTCGAGACAACGAGGCGGGTCAGGGTGGCCTCGCGGTGCAGCGGGGCCAGGACCGGCATCGCGGCCATCGTCGTGCAGTTCGGGTTCGCGACGATGCCCTTGGGGATCGTGTCGAGGTCCTCGGGGTTCACCTCGGAGACGACCAGCGGTACGTCGGGGTCCATCCGCCAGCCGGACGAGTTGTCCACGACGACGGCGCCCGCGGCCGCGACCTTCGGGGCGAGCTCCTTGGAGGCCGTCTTCCCGTTCGAGAACAGCGCCAGGTCGAGCCCGGAGAAGTCGGCTGTCGCAGAGTCCTCGACGACGATCTCCCGGTCCCCGAACGGCAGCGTCTTCCCCGCCGACCGCGCCGACGCGAAGAACCGCACCTCGTCCACCGGGAAGCCGCGCTCGACCAGCAGCTCCCGCATGACGCCGCCGACCTGACCCGTGGCACCGAAAACACCTACTCGCATGCGCACGACAGTAGTTGGTCGGCCCGCCTACCGCCCGCGGGTTTCAAACAGCGGACTCCAGCCACTCACCAACCGGCCGCCCCGGCCGCCACACGCCCCAGGCAGGACTCCCAGGTTGTGATGGCCCGGGAATCCGCACCCCGGTCCGCGCCCCCGCGTACGGTCTCGCCAACGCCCTGTATCTGGTGGGTTGGCGTCCGACATGCAGGGTTTGCGTCCGGGATCCCAGACGCAAACCCAGCATGCGGTGGGTAGACCCACGAGAGGGCCTAGCCCGCAGCCAGTGAGTCGGCCCCGGGCAGCTTCTACTCGTCGGCGACCAGGGTGCCGCCGTTGGCTACGTCGGTTTTCTCGATCTCGGTGAAGACGATGCGGACGGACTCGCGCTTGGCGCCGAGGATGGCGATGGCGGAGTCGGTGACGGCGGCGACGAACTCGCGGCGCTGGTCGAGGGTGCGGCCGGAGAGGAGTTCGACGGTGATGTTCGGCATAAGAGATTGCTCCTTGGATGGACGGTTCCGTGTCGTGGGACAGTGTTTCAGATTCCGGAAAGCGCTTCTCAGGACAGCGCGGCGGCCCGGCGGGCGTTGACCTCGTCGGTCTCGTCGGGGTCCGTGTTCAGCGACTCGACCAGCTCGTCGACGTCGGCCCGGCGCTCCGGCAGCAGCAGCCCGAGTCCGACGTACACCACCAGGGAAGTTGCCAACGGCAACGCGACGACCAGCGTGGTGTCGGTGGAACCGACGCCCCACTTCACGATCGACCAGGCGATCAGGCCGACGGCCCAGGACGCCAGCGCCGCCCGCGGCCCGCTGCGCCGGAACCACGGCAGCAACCCCAGCATCAACGGGATCGCGATCGGCCCCATCGTCGCGGCGACCAGGTCGACGACGATCTTCAGGACCACACCCTCGCCGTTCGTCGCGATCGCGATCAGCATGCTCCCCGTGACGAACGTGAACGTGACGATCCGCGCCATCTTCAACGCCGCAGCGTCGGTCAGCCGGCGGACGCGCGGTACCAGCACCGGCGCCAGGTCGCGGGTGATCACCGACGAGATCGCGTTCGCGTCGGAGGCCACCATCGCCATCGTGTGCGAGAAGAACCCGGCCAGCACCAGCCCGATCAGCCCGCTCGGCAACAGCAGCTGCGACAACTCGACGTACGACTGCTCCGGCTTGCCCGGCTGTACCAGCAGCGGCGCCGCGCACATCGGGATGAAGAGGATCAGCGGCCAGACCAGCCACAGAACAGACGACAGCAACGCGGATCGCTTGGCGTCGGATCCCGACGGCGCGGCCATGTACCGCTGCGCCAGGTTCCACATGCCGCCGTTGTACTCGAATGTTTTGATGAACAGGAACGCGATCAGGAAGATCGGCGTGTACGGCCCGTTCAACGCGTCACCGTGACCGGCCGGCAACTCGTCCCACATCGTCCACAGCGTCGGTACGCCGTCCAGATGTGCCAGTACGCCGATGAACATCGCGACGCCGGCCCCGAACTGGATGACGAACTGGCCGAAGTCGGTGAGTACGTCGGCCCACAACCCGCCGAGCGTCGCGTACAGCATCGTGACCACGCCGGTCAGCAGGATCCCCCACCGGATCGGTACACCGGTGAACCCGTTCAGCAGGACGGCGATCGCGACCCACTTCGAGGCGATGTCGACGACCTTCAACGCGGCACCGGAGTACGCCAGCGCCTGCTGCGTCGGCAGGTTGTAGCGGCGGGCGAGGTACTCCAGCGGCGACACGACCCCGTGTTTTGCCCGCAGCCGGTTCCACCGGGCCGCGAACACGAACGCGCCGATGCCCACGCCGACGCCGATCGTCAGCGCCCACCAGACGTAGACGGTGATGCCGTAGGTGTAGGCGACCGCCGCGAACGCGACGAACATGACGGCGCTGTAGCCCGACATGTGGTGCGAGATGCCGGACAACCACCACGGAATCCGGCCGCCGGTCGTGAAGTAGTCCACGACCGTCTTGATCTTGGTGCGCGACCAGACCCCGATCAGCACCATCAACACGAAGTAGCCGACCAGGACCGTCCAGTCCAGTGCGGTCATCGGGAAACCTCCCAAGGGCGATGGGCAAGTGACTGGAAGGTTCCATTCACCAGAACTCGGTGTCAAGAGACGGAACCCGGAACATTTCTCGAGCGAGTTCCAGCGACCAAGGAGCGTTGACAGGTCGTTCTGCTCAGTAGAACCTTGTTCCGTGACTCTGCAGATCAGGCACGCCACCCATCCCGAGCAGTTGCCCGGTTTCGACACCGCCGCGCTGCGCCGCCACTATCTGGTGGACGACCTGTTCGTCCCCGGCGCCGTCACCGCGGTGCTCACCCACCACGACCGGATCGTGCTCGCCGGCGCGCGCCCGGCGAACGGTCCGCTGACCCTCGCCACCTACCCCGAGCTGCGCAGCGAGTTCTTCCTCGAACGCCGCGAGGCCGGCATCGTCAACGTCGGCGGCCCCGGCACGGTCACCGCCGACGGCACGAAGTACGAGCTGACCACCGGCGCCTGCCTGTACGTCGGACGCGGCGTCCGCGACGTCGTCTTCGACGGACCGGACGCAGCGTTCTACATCTTCTCCGCGCCGGCGCACACGGCCTACCCGACCGCCCAGGTGAACCCCGGTGAGGGCAACCGCCTCGAGCTCGGCGACCAGCAGACCGCGAACCGCCGGACCATCGACCAGTTCATCCACGCGGACGGCGTACAGAGCTGCCAGATCGTGCTCGGCGTGACCACCCTGCACCCGGGCAGCACGTGGAACACCATGCCCGCCCACACCCACGACCGCCGGACCGAGTGTTATCTGTACTTCGGCCTGCCGGAGACCGAGCGGATCGTGCACCTGCTCGGCGAGCCGGACGAGACGCGCCACCTGCTGGTCGCGGACCGCCAGGCGATCATCTCCCCGAGCTGGTCGATCCACTCGGGCTGCGGCACGTCGTCGTACAGCTTCGTCTGGGCGATGGCCGGCGAGAACCAGGCGTTCGGCGACATGGACGGTGTCGACGTACGGGACTTGCGGTGAGTCCTTTCAGCCTGGAGGGCCGTACGGCGCTCGTCACCGGGGCCCGCCGCGGGATCGGCGCGGCGATCGCCGCCGGGTACGCCGCCGCCGGCGCCGAGCTGATCCTGATGGCCCGGGACGCCGCGCTCGAGGACACCCTGGAGGCGATCAAGCAGAACGGCGGTGGCGACGCGTCCGTGGTGATCGCCGACTTCGCGGACCCGGCCGCGGTCGAGGCGGCCGCCACCGAGCTCGCCCGCTCCACACGGATCGACATCCTGGTCAACAACGCCGGCACGATCCGGCGGGCGCCGGCCGCCGAGACCACGACCGCCGACTGGCAGCACGTGATCGACGTGAACCTCAACTCCACCTGGGCGGTGACCCGCCCGATCGGGGCCGCGATGGCGGAACGCCGTACCGGGAAGATCGTCACGATCGCGTCGTTGCTCAGCTTCCAGGGCGGAATCACCGTCCCGGCCTACACTGCCAGCAAGCACGCGGTGGCGGGACTGACCCGGGCACTGGCCAACGAATGGGGCCCGGCCGGGGTGCAGGTGAACGCGATCGCACCCGGATACATCAGCACCGACAACACCACCGAGCTGCGCGCGGACCCGGACCGTGAGGCTGCGATCCGGCAGCGCATCCCGGCCGGTCACTGGGGGCGGCCGGAGGACGTCGTCGGCGCGGCCGTCTTCCTGGCTTCGCCGGCGGCCGACTACGTCAACGGTCACGTACTCGCGGTCGACGGTGGCTGGCTGGCCAGATAGGAAGTGACAAGATGAGCGACATGAGCTCGCCGTCGGCTATCGACAAGACGTTGATGGTGCTGGACGCCGTACTGGAGCACTCGCGCTTCACCGACGTGGTGAACGCGACCGGCCTGGCCAAGTCGACCGTGCACCGGATCATGGCGTCGCTGGTCGAGCACGAGTTCGTCAGCCAGGCCGACGACGGGTCGTACCACCCGGGCCCGAAGGCACTGCGGCTGGCCGGGCACGCGCTGACGAACGTCGACCTCGCGACGGTTGCCCGTCCTGTTCTCGCGGACCTCGTCGCCCAGACGCGCTGCACGGTGCACGTCGGCCTGCTGAACGGCGACGAGGCCATCTACGTCGCGCGCCTCGACGGACCGAAGCCGTACCGGATGCCGTCGCGGGTCGGCAAGGCGATCTGGCTGCACTGCACCGGCATCGGCAAGGCGCTGCTCGCCGAGAAGGACGACGACTCGCTCGACGTCCACATCACCCGGACCGGGCTTCCCGCGCGTACTCCGTTGACGCACACCACGGCCGCCGCGCTGAAGGCCGACCTCGCGCAGATCCGCTCGCGCGGTTACGCCCTCGACGACGAGGAGAACGAGCCCGGCATCCGCTGTGTCGCCGCGGTCATCCACGACCACACGGGCACCGCGATCGCCGCCGTCAGCATCTCCACCCTGTCGCTCGAGCAGTCGATCGCCCAGGTCGCACTGATGGCCCCCGCCGCCATCGAAGCCGCCCGCAAAATCTCCGCCGCCCTCGGCTACCGCGAGCCAACCACCTGACCCACCACCTGCCGCGTCGACGTCCACCGCACAACTGGCAGGAAGAGCAACCCGACAATGGCGAACCACAGCCCGAGGATGATCCACCCGGGGACCCCGAGGCCAAGTGGAAGCAGAGCGAGAACCGGCGGCGCGGTCACCCGCGCGCGAGTACGCGGTGTGCGGTGTCGCGGAGTTCGTCCATCAGGTCGACGCCGGAGTCGAGCATGCGGCGGAGTTTCGCGGGGTCCTGGTCGCCGAACATGTGTGCCACGGTGACCTCGTGGTCCGGCCGGCTGACGATCTCGATCGGGTCGCCGGCACCGATCGTGCCCTGGTGGAGCACCTTCAGGTACGCACCGGGGCGTCCGGCCTGGTGGAAGCGCTTGACCCAGCGGGGCTCCTGCATCCGGTGCTGGAAGGTGATGCACGGGATGCGCGGCGCCCGGACCATCACCTCGACCTCGTCGCCGATCCGCCACACCTCACCGAGCAGCGCGCCGTTCACGTCGAGTCCTTCGGTCCGCAGGTTCTCGCCGAACAGACCGGTCGGGATCGCGCGGTCCAGCTCGGCGGCCCACCAGTTCGCGTCCTCCTCGGCGTACGCGTACAGCGCGAGGTCCGGGCCGCCATGGTTCTTGGTGTCGCAGACGCGGTCACCAGCCAGCCCGAGCTCGCCGACGCGGACCCGGCCCGGCTGCGGCCGCTTGTCAATGGCGGTGAACCCCGTCTCCTTCGGACCCGGAATCAGCTTCTCCACGACGTTCACCGTCAGCAACCGCATACCAGCATCCTCTCCCGGCCACGCGGCCGCTTCCACAGGTTTATCGGTGCTTGAGCGGCAGCACGCCGACGATCAGCAACGTCGCCGTGGTCGCGGCGACACCGATCGTCAAGGTCCACTGCGCGGTGTCGGCGACGGGCTGCCACAGGCGGGCAAAGCTCGACCGTACGGCGTTCTGTCACCCACCTCACTCGCGCCGTTGGTGGGTCTGCCCACGAGATGCTGGGTTCGCCCACCGAATCTCGGACGCAAACCCTGCATCTGGTGGGTAAACCCCAAGGCCGCTCAGTCAGGGCAGAGTCGAATGTCAAGAACCGGGCTCAGTGCCGCCCGGCGCCGGTGCTGCCTGAGCGCCGGGCGGGGTTGAGATGGTGCCAACGGACAGGAGGTACACGTCCGCGGGCCTCTACGGCACGCGGGACAGCCGGCTGCGTCGTGGGCCAGCGGACGTATACGTCCTGTCCGTTGGTCCCCGCGCTTGCACCGGGGCCGTTGGAGGCGGCGGCGGTGGGGGCACCGTCACCGGGGGCGTCACCCAGGCAGGGCGCGGTCATCCGGCGCGGGCGTCACCCAGGGGTGCCCGTCAGTCCTGGATCGCCTTGACGATGGCGATGTTGCGGGTCAGCCAGTCCTGGGGCAGGGATTGGTCGGTGGCGGTGCTCTCGAGCGTCCACAGGACGTTCAGCATCTGGCGGACGATCACCCAGTCGCGGGCGCGGTCCTCGTCGAGGCCGGCTGCGTCGACGGTGGTCCAGAACCGCTGCCGTACGGCGAACCGCAGGTCGTGGGCGCTCGCCACCTCGTCCCACCGGTTCCAGATCAGCGGCGCGACCTCGTAGTGCGGGTCGCCGGACAGCGGCTTCGGGTCGATCACGAGCCACGGTTCACGGTCCGCGGCGAGCATGTTCTCGTAGTGCAGGTCGGTGTGGATCAGCCGGCCGTCGGTGTCCGGGTCGGCGATGAAGTCCTCGGACAGCGAGATCGCCTGCTCGACGTACCGGTGCGGCACCCGCGCCGACGCGGGCAGCTTCCGGAACCCCTCGACCCACCGCGTCAGCTCCCCGGACAGCGTCCGGTACTGCGGTCCCGCCGGGACATGCAGTCGCTTGTAGGTCCTGCCAACAATCTCGCACGCGTCCAGCGCGTCGACCGTGGTCAGATCCCGCGGCTCCAACCGCTCGAGCAGCAGCGCGAACCGCCGCGGGTCGGCCCTCAGCAGCCGTACGGCGCCGTTGCCGGCCCAGGCGCGCAACGCCAGGTGCTCGGTCTCCGCCTCCCAGTGCGGGAACTGCACCTTGAGCACCGCCCGCTGACCGTCGCCCGTCAGCACGGGAACCACCAGCGCACAGTTCCCGTACGACGCCGTACCGTCGACCCGCAACTCCCACTCGCCGAGCAGCTCACGAAGCAGGCGCGGAAGGCGATCGAGCCAATCGGCCCAGTCCTGCCCGCGAGACGCGACAACGAGCAGGCCGGCCGGAATGTCGACCGGCACTAGCGGCGGGTCTTCCGGCGAAGTACCCGGACCGCCCCACCGCCGAGCACCCGGACGGCCGTACGGCGGGGCACTACTTCTTGCCCGCCTTCTCGCCGGTGTCCGAGGTGCGGAGGGCGGCGATGAAGGCCTCCTGCGGGACCTCGACCCGGCCGACCATCTTCATCCGCTTCTTGCCTTCCTTCTGCTTCTCGAGCAGCTTGCGCTTCCGGGTGATGTCACCGCCGTAGCACTTGGCGAGAACGTCCTTGCGGATCGCGCGAATCGACTCGCGGGCGATGATCCGGGACCCGATCGCGGCCTGGATCGGCACCTCGAACTGCTGCCTGGGGATCAGTTCCTTGAGCTTCCCGGCCAGCGCGACGCCGTACGAGTACGCGTTGTCGCGGTGCACGATCGCCGAGAACGCGTCGACCGTCTCGCCCTGCAGCAGGATGTCCACCTTGACCAGCGCCGCGGACTGCTCGCCGGTCGGCTCGTAGTCCAGCGAGGCGTACCCCTTGGTCTTGGACTTCAGCTGGTCGAAGAAGTCGAACACGATCTCGGCCAGCGGCAGGGTGTAGCGCAGCTCGACGCGGTCCTCGGACAGGTAGTCCATGCCGCCCAGGCTGCCCCGCTTGGTCTGGCACAGCTCCATGATGACGCCGATGTAGTCCTTCGGGCTGAGGATCGTCGCCTTCACCACGGGCTCGTAGATCTCGGCGATCTTGCCCTCGGGGAACTCGCTCGGATTGGTGACGACGTGCTCCTTGCCGTCCTCCATCTCGACCCGGTAGACCACGTTCGGCGCGGTCGAGATCAGGGCCAGGTCGAACTCGCGCTCCAGCCGCTCGCGGACGATCTCCATGTGCAGCAGTCCGAGGAATCCGCAGCGGAAGCCGAACCCGAGCGCGCCGGACGTCTCCGGCTCGTACTGCAGGGCCGCGTCGTTCAGCTGCAGCCGCTCCAGCGCGTCCCGCAGGGTCGGGTAGTCGTCGCCGTCGATCGGGAACAGCCCGGAGTACACCATCGGCTGCGGGTGCTTGTAGCCGCCGAGCGGCTCGGTCGCTCCGTGCACGGCTGCCGTGACCGTGTCACCGACCCGGGACTGGCGGACGTCCTTCACGCCGGTGATCAGGTAACCGACCTCACCCACACCGATACTCGGCGTCTTCATCGGCTCCGGCGAGATCACGCCGACCTCGA